>NZ_LSJA01000131.1 GCF_001556515.1 Caulobacter sp. CCH9-E1
CTCTCCAGCTCCGAAAAGCTAGCATGGGTGTCCACTGAAACGAGGGAGGATCAACGCCGTTTGGCAAAAGCGCGACGGTCAGAGCGCTTCAATTCCTGAGCATATGACGAAGTCGGCCGTGCTTGCGCGAGTTGATCGGAAGCAGTGGGAAGCGACGCCTGTTAGTGGTGGGAACTCGCCCTGGGCGGTACTTCCGCCAGGTCGGTTTCAGGACATGGAGAACATCCAAGGCGCGAGCGACTGGATCGCCGGGCGCAAAGGGATCACAGCGGACCTGAACGGCGTCTATATGGTGAAGGTTATCGCCGAGAACCCTAAGACGGGCCTCGTTCAGGTTGAGACCAGGCCGCAGGCAGGAAAGACCGATATCGGTCCGGCTCGTAAGTTCTGGATCGAGCCAGACCTACTTTATCCGCTGCTCAAGGGGGCGGCCGATTTCTCCGCCTGTCATGTCCACGTGAGCGAGCAGCTTTATGTCTTAGTGCCCAATAAGGGGATCAATAGGAGTGACTACGAGAGCGCCGAGAAGGCGCTAAAGAAGCTCCCGCAGACGCGCAAGTACTTCGAGCATTTTAGAGCTCTCCTCGAGCGCCGCTCGACCTACAGGCTGCGCCAAAGTGGAGCGCCGTCCTACGTTGTCTATAACGCAGGTGCCTATACCTTTGCGCCTTACAAGGTGGTTTGGGCGGAGTTGTCGAACACCTTTGAAGCCGCTGTCGTAACAGAAGCGAACGTGCCGCTCGTGGGCACTCGGCCCTACGTTCCAGACCACAAAGTCTATTTTGCGGACTTTGATGACGAGGACGAGGCCTATTTTGTCGCTGGCGCGCTTAACTCTGCGCTAGTGCGGGAGTATGTGGAAAGCCACACAATCCAAATCCAAGTCAGCAATATCTTCAAGCATCTGAGCATCCCGAAATTTGACAAATCAGACAAGACGCACCGGTTGCTAGCGAAGGCAGCAAAGGATGCTCACGCGGCCAAATCTGAGAAAACGCGTCAAGCGTTCTTGCAGACTGTCGATGAACTTGCGGACGACGTGCTGACCTAGAACAGTCCGGCTTGCTAGGCGCGCATTCCGCGTCCTTTGTCAAAGCGACGCAGCGCCTAGCACTGTCCTAGCACAGCTATAAAAAATACTATAAATAACAGTAGCTTGCGGACAATATATTGCAATTCGTAATGCGTAGGTCAGGTGTTCGAGTCACCTAGGCGGCACCACTTCTTCTCCTTTCTTCGTGAAATTGACGCTGGCGGCGACGGGTTCGTTTTCGCGGCAATGTCGTGTCCTCTTCAGCGACGCGACCGGCGGCCTGGCGGGCTTCGGCATCGCCATGCCCGGCGTCTCGACGCTGGGCGTTTCGGACCCGCGCCGTAACGGGTCAGGCCGGAACCCGCGCCTTCGTGCGATCGTTGCTGCGGGACCACGGAGGCCGCCATGTTTGATCCCGTCGACGACGAAACCGCCCTCGAAGAAGTGCTCGCCTTTCTCAGCGCGCCGCCAGAGGCCGGGACGGCGGACGACGCGCGGTTCGGGGCCCGGTTGCGCCAGGTCATCGCCGCCTCGATTCCAGCCGCCGAGGATGACGACGCCGAGGATGCGCCCCGACTTTCGTTGGATGACGATCTGCGGCGTCGACTGGACGCGCTGGCGCGCCAGCGGGCCGAGGGTCATCCGTTCGGGGACCATCCTGACGGCATCGGCCCAACCCTTGGCATGGATCTTGGCCTGTCGACGCCGCGCCGCGACCCCTAGGTTGAGGGGCGGACTCGGCTCGTCCGAAGCGGAAACTTGCCACTCATTTCAGGTTTGAAACACAAGGCGCGACAATCTGTCCCGTTCCGGGATTTGATTTGCGCGCCCGAGTGTTTTGGCGCGGCCATACCGATTTGCTGTACCGGCCATACCGCCGTAAATCCCGACGGAACGGTGTTATCGGGAACAATTTTGTCTGTATTTGAGACGTATTTCTCGTCACAATTTCAGTTGATCGATGCGCATGCCGATGAAATTTGACGCGCTTGATTTGCGATAGTCGAAAGTAGAGCCGCGAAACTATATTCGTTTTATTTGGAGATGACCTGCGACAATCTGTCATTGCCTGCGGCGATTTACCTTCCATTCAGAAATGAAACCCGATCTCCATGCGCATCAGCTCGACATAACGAGCGGGGGATAGGCTGAATGTTGAACAAGACCAAGAGTGGCGCGATCGCGCTGATCATCGCGGCGTCCATGACGCCCCTGGCGGCGCACGCGGATGCGGCCAAGGATATCGTGATCGCGGGCCGCGCCCTGACGTTCCTTGAGAATGGTCCCACGGGCAAGGTCGTGATGGGCGTTGTCTTCGATCCGTCGAAGCCCGCCTCCGTGGCCGAAAAGAACGCCGTCATGGCCGCCATCGGCGGCGGCCTCAGCGCCGGCTCGGTGACGCTGACCGGCAAGCCGGTCGAAGCTGGCGACGCCGGGGCCCTCGGCGGCGTCGGCGCGCTCTATGTCACCACGGGCGCCAACGGCGCGGCCGTGGTCGGCGCCGCCAAGGGTAAGAAGATCATCACCATCGGCTCGGACGTGTCGTGCGCCACCAGCGGCGCCTGCGTGATGAGCGTGTCGGGCGATCCGAAGGTGGAAATCGTCGTGAGCCGCTCGGCGGCCGCGGCGGTCGGCGCGGTCTTCAAGGCCGCCTTCCGCATGATGATCCGTGAAGTCTGACCCTAGCGAACGAAAGAGACCCACCATGAAGACGACTCTCTTCGCCGGCGCTTCGGTCGGCCTGTGCCTGATGGCCTTCGCCGGCGCGGCCAACGCGCAATCCATCGACTACGGCGCGATGGAGCAGCTGTTCAACGAACCGGTCACCACCTCGGCCACCGGCTCGCCGCAGCGCTCCACCGAGGTGCCGGTCGACATGACCATCATCAGCGCCGCGGACATCAAGCGTTCGGGCGCCAATGACCTGCCCACGATCCTGAGCCGCGTCGCCGGCGTGGACGTGCTGAACTTCGCCGCCGGCCAGTCGGACGTCGGCATCCGCGGCTACAACCAGGCTCGCTCGCCGCGCCTGCTGGTCCTGATCAACGGCCGTCAGGTCTATCTGGACCACTTCGGCTACACCGACTGGGCCTCGCTGCCGATCCAGCTGAGCGAAATCCGCCAGATCGAAGTGGTGCGCGGCCCCAACAGCGCGATCTTCGGCTTCAACGCCGTGTCGGGCGTGGTCAACATCATCACCTTCAACCCGAAGTTCGACAACACCAACGTCGTCGAGCTGAAGGCCGGCACGAACTCCAGCACCAGCGTCTCGATCGTGAAGACCCTGCGTCTGGGCGAGCGCCTGTCGGTCCGCCTGTCGGGCGGCGTCGATCACGAGAACGAGTGGAAGAACAACTCCTCGGGCACGGGCGTCGTCCTGGCCTCGCAGATCCACAACCCGTCGACCGCCCGCGCCAATATCGACGCCGTCGCCCAGCTGACCGACAAGGTCACGCTGCGGGTTGAAGGCTCGATGTCGAACGGCTCGTCGACCCAGGTGATTTCGACTTTCGCCTACGCCGCTCACCGGGTGAAGACCGACTCGATCAAGGCGACCCTGAACGCCGAGACCAAGTTTGGCCTGCTGCAAGCCCAGGCCTATCGCAATGGCCTGGACGCCCTGACGCCCGGTCGCCGCTACCTGAACGACATCACCGTCTACAGCCTGGAAGACCTGTTCAAGATCGGCGCGGCCCATACGATCCGCGTCGGCCTCGAATATCGCGACAATCAGCTGGACACGGCCTCGTACGCTGGCGCCAAGGTCAGCTACACGGTGCTCGCGCCGTCGGCCATGTGGAACTGGGTCGTCAATCCGAAGCTGTCGGTGACCACCGCCGTCCGCCTCGACAAGCTGAGCCTGAAGCGCACGGGCACGTTCCCGGTCGGCGCCCCGCAGGCCAATAACGCCCTGTGGGACCGTGACATCACCGAGACCAGCGTCAATGTCGGCGCCGTCTACAAGGTCACCGACCACGACACCGTGCGCGCCACCTTCGCCCGCGGCGTCCAGGCGCCGACCCTGCTGGAACTGGGCGGCCTGCTGATCCCGCCGGCCACCCCCGCCCCGACCGGCGGCCTGATCAGCGGCAACCCGCAGCTGGATCCGGCCATCGTCACCAACTACGCGCTGGCCTATGACCACGCCCTGCCGGCCCTGAAGGCCAAGGTTGGCGTCAAGGTCTTCGCTCAGAAGACCCAGGACGTGAAGGGTCAGTTCAACGCCTCGCTGCTGGACATCGCGCCGACGGCCACGACCTGGGCGACCTTCACCTACAAGAACGTCTCGGACTCCAAGATGAAGGGCGTCGAGCTGTCCGCCTCGGGCAAGCTGGACGGCGGCTTCCGCTGGAGCGCCGACACGACCTACACCGATGTGAAGGACACCCCGTTCACGACCGTCTCGACGATCGTGCTGCGTAAGGTGAACTTCGAGGCCACCTCGCCGAAGCACCGCAGCAACCTGGCCGCCGGCTGGGCGAACGACAAGTGGGCCGTCGACGGCTACGCCCACTTCGTCAGCAAGTTCAACTCGTACAACGGCAACGATCTGGAGCGCGTGAAGGGCTACACCGCCATCGGCGGCCGCGTCGCCTACACCGTGGCCAAGGGCGCGGATATCGCGCTGAACGGTCAGAACCTGACCGCCAGCCGCCAGTCGCAAGCCAAGGGCCCCAGCGGCCTGCAGGCCGAGCGCCGGGTGATGCTGTCGCTGACCAAGACCTGGTAAGCGTCCGCCCGGACTGAAGAAGGGGGCCCCGTCGCAAGGCGGGGCCCTTTTCGCGTTTTGGGCGTCAGTCGTCCCAGCCCTTGCGCTTCTTCTTCTTGCCGAGGGCGAAGATGCCCGGATAGGGCCCCTTGCCGACCCGATAAAGGCACCAGTCGTCGTCCTTGGCGCAGTCGCCGTCGAAGGCGGCCTTCTTGTCCGGGTCGATCGCGGCGTACATCGGGGCGGTGAGGGCGCGCTTGCCGTCGGCCTCGGCGCAGGCGGCCTTCTCGTCGCGGGTCAGGGCCGCGACCTTCTCGTGGCGGCAGCCGAGACTGTCGCGCAGGCTCTTGCGGGTCCCATCGCTCTCCTCGACCAGCTTGCGAGCGGTGAAGCCCGGCGGGGCGACGATCGCGGGGGCGCCGGCCGGTTTGGCGACGAGCGCGGTCGGCGCGGCGACCGGGGGCGGCGCCTCGCGTCGCGCGGCGGGGTGAGCGGAAGGTTCGACCCGCGCTCTGGCGGTCGGCGCAACGGGGGGCGGCGGCGCGACCAATTCGGCTTGGATGGTCGGCGGTTCGACGAGATCCGGCATCCAGCGCGCGCCGGCGACCAGGGCCAGCAGCGCCAGGGCATGGGCGGCCAGCACCGCGGCCCAGGCCGCCAGGGTGCGCCGCAACGCTCGCCGCGAGGGCTCTCGCCAGGTTCCGATGGCGATCGCCGTGCTCATGGTCTCTCCGGGCGCTGCGGCGCGGCGTCTCGGTAGGCCGGTCATGCGGCGCAAGCGTGGCCGTGACGGACAACAAAAAGGCCCGGCGTCGCCGCCGGGCCTTTCCGTGTTTCAAGCTTGAAGGCTCAGGCTTACGCCGCGGCCTTCGCCTTGGCGCCGAAGCGGCCGTAGAAGGTCTCGCCCTTCTCGGCCATCTCGCGCAGCAGGGCCGGCGGGGCGAACCGCTTGCCGTACTTCTGGGCGAGGCCATCGCAGGTCTCGACGAAAGCCTTGGCGCCGACGGCGTCGATCAGGCTGATCGGGCCGCCGGTCCAGGGCGCGAAGCCCCAGCCGAGGATCGCGCCGACATCGGCCTCGCGCGGATCGGTGATGACGCCTTCCTCGAAGCAGCGGGCGGCCTCGACGGCCTGGCGATACAGCAGCCGGGTGCGGATCTCCTGGATCAGCGCCTGGTCGGCCTCGGCGATCTTCACCGGAGCCAGGTCCGACAGGCCCTTCCACAGGGTCTTGGGACCGTTCTCCGGATAGTCGTAGAAGCCCTTGCCGTTCTTGCGGCCGAAGCGCTGCAGCTCGACCACCATCTTCTCGATGATCGGGGCGAACGGACGGTCCTCGAACTTGTCGCCGAGGTCCTTCTTGGTCTGCTGGGTGACCTTGTAGCCAAGGTCGAGCGCGACGTCGTCGTTCATCTCCAGCGGACCGCGCGGCATGCCGGTGGCGCGGCCGACATTGTCGATGATGGCCGGGGCGATGCCGTCGGCCAGCATCTCGAGGCCTTCCTGCACGAAGGTGCCGAAGCAGCGGCTGGTGTAGAAGCCGCGGCTGTCGTTCACGACGATCGGCGTCTTCTTGATCTTCAGGACGTAGTCGATCGACTTGGCCAGGGCCTCGTCGGACGTCTCCTCGCCCATGATGATCTCGACCAGGCCCATCTTGTCGACCGGCGAGAAGAAGTGGATGCCGATGAAGTTCTTCGGACGCACGCTGGCCTTGGACAGGCCGGTGATCGGCAGGGTCGAGGTGTTGGAGCCGAAGATGGCGGTTTCGGCCAGCTGGGCCTCGGCCTTCTTGGTCACGTCGGCCTTGATCTCGCGGTTCTCGAACACGGCCTCGATGACGAGGTCGCTGCCCTTGACGTGATCATAGTCGGTGGTCGGGGTGATCAGGGACAGGACCTTGTCGGCCTTCTCCTGGGTCATCTTCCCACGCGACACGGCCTTCTTCAGCAGGCCCTCGGCGTAGGACTTGCCCTTGTCGGCGGCCTCTTGGCTCTGGTCGATCAGCACCGTCTCGATGCCGGCCATGGCTTGGACGTAGGCGATGCCCGCGCCCATCATGCCCGCGCCCAGCACGGCGACCTTCTTGGCTTCCGACGGCGGGACGTTGGCCGGACGGCCCGAGCCCTTGCCCAGCTCCTGCAGGGACAGGAACAGGGTGCGGATCATGCCCTTGGCCTGAGGCGACATCATCGTCTTCAGGAAGTAGCGGGTCTCGATGCGGATGGCCGCGTCGAACGGCACCTGCGTGCCTTCGTAGACCGCCTTCAGGATGTTCAGCTGGGCCGGATAGTTGCCATAGGTCTGCTTGCGCAGCATGGCGTTGCCCATGACGAAGACCTGACTGCCGGTCGGGGTGTAGGGACCGCCGCCGGGCAGCTTGAAGTCCTTCTTGTCCCACGGCGCGACGGGATCGCCCTTGGTCTTGACCCAGGTCTTGGCCGCTTCGACTTCCGAGCCCGGGGCGACCACCTCGTGGACGACCTTCAGGGCCAGGGCCTCCTGCGGCTTCATCGACTTGCCTTCCAGCAGGTACGGCGCGGCGGCCATAACCCCCATCAGGCGCGGCAGGCGCTGGGTGCCGCCGGCGCCTGGCAAGAGGCCGACCTTGGCTTCCGGCAGGGCCAGCTGGGTCTTCGGATTGTCGCCGACCACGCGGTAGTGGCAGGCCAGGCAGATCTCGAGACCGCCGCCCATGGCCAGGCCGTTGATCGCCGCGGCGACCGGCTTGCCGCAGGTTTCCAGGGCGCGGAACGCCTTGTTGAGGGCGAAGCCGGCGTCGAACGCGGCCTTCAGGCCCGCCTCACCGCCGGCCGAGCCGCCGGCCAGGCCGCCCGAGCCGCCCAGTTCGCCGAGGTCCGCGCCGGCGCAGAAGCCGCTGGCCTTGCCCGAGGTGATGACCGCGCCCTTGATGGCGTCGTCGGTCTTGATGCGCTCGACGATCTCGCCGATTTCCTTGATGACCGAAGCGGTCAGGGTGTTCATCGAACGACCGGGCACGTCGAAGGTGACGAGGGCCACGCCGTCGGAATCGACCTCGATCTTGAAGTTTTCCATGTGACTAGTTCCTGATCGAGAGGGTTAGACGCGTTCGATGACCGTGGCGGTGCCCATGCCGGCGCCGACGCACAGGGTGATCAGGGCGGTTTCCTTGTCCGAGCGTTCCAGCTCGTCGACCATGGTGCCCAGGATCATCGCGCCGGTGGCGCCCAGCGGGTGGCCCATGGCGATGGCGCCGCCGTTCACGTTCATCTTGTCGTGCGGGATGTCGAGCGCCTGCATCATGCGCAGGACGACGGCGGCGAAGGCCTCGTTCAGCTCGTAGAGGTCGATGTCGGAGACCTCCATCTTCAGCTTCTTGAGCAGCTTTTCGGTGACCAGCGAGGGGCCGGTCAGCATGATCGACGGCTCGCTGCCGATCGAGGCCGCGCCCTTGATGCGCGCGCGGGCCTTCAGGCCCAGGGCCTCGCCCATTTCCTTGGTGCCGATCAGCACGCCGGCGGCGCCGTCGACGATGCCCGAGCTGTTGCCGGCGTGGTGCACGTGATTGACGCGCTCGACCTGCGGGTAGCGCTGGGTGACGACGGCGTCGAAAGCCATCTCGCCCATGCCCGTGAACGACGGGTTCAGCGAGGCCAGGGTCTGCATGGTCGTATTGCCGCGCACGGTCTCGTCATGGTCCAGGATGGTCAGGCCCAGCTGGTCCTTCACCGGCACGACCGACTTCTTGAAGCGGCCTTCGGCCCAGGCGGCCGCGGCGCGCTTCTGGCTTTCGACGGCGTAGGCGTCGACGTCGTCGCGCGAGAAGCCGTAGAGCGAGGCGATCAGGTCGGCCGACACGCCCTGCGGGGCGAAGTAGGTCTTGAAGGCCGAGGACGGGTCGGTCGGCCAGGCGCCGCCGTCGCTGCCCATCGGCACGCGGCTCATGCTCTCGACGCCGCCGCCGATCGCCATCTGGGCCTCGCCCGAGGCGACCTTGGCCGCCGCCATGTTCACGGCTTCCAGGCCCGAGGCGCAGAAGCGGTTGATCTGCACGCCGGCGACGCTTTCGGCGTAGTCGGCGGTCAGCACGGCGGTGCGGGCGATGTCGGAGCCTTGCTCGCCGACCGGGGCGACGCAGCCCAGGACGACGTCGTCGACCTTGCTGGTGTCCAGGTTGTTGCGGTCGCGCAGGGCTTCCAGCACCTGGGTGGCCAGGGACAGCGAGGTGATCTCGTGCAGAGACCCGTCCTTCTTGCCCTTGCCGCGCGGCGTGCGCACGGCGTCGAAAATGTAAGCGTCAGCCATGGAATGGCTCCTTCCTGCGAAGCGTTGTTCGTGTCGTTTAGCGGCGCGCCGGCCCTGTGCGGTCGGGCGTCGTTATTGTTTCCAGTTGCCGATCGGGTACTTGCCGATCGGTTCGCACTTGAGGCCTCGGGCCGAGACCTTGGCGCGGTAGTAGAGGCGCGAGCCGAACTCGGGCGGCGGCAGCTCGCACGCCGTGAAGCCCGAGGTCGTCACCTCCAGCTTCCACTCGGCGACCTTGGAGCGCAGCAGGGTCTGGCAGATGTCCTGGCCCGCCGGCCGCAGCGGCAGCTTGAAGGCGCCGGGCTGCGGGGTCTTGCCGACCAGCGCGCCGGAGAAGGTGAGCGGCCGAGGGCCTTGCACGGCGCGCACGCAGACCACGGCCGAGCGGGCGTCGTTGGCCGGCGCCGCGGCGGCCGGTCCGGCCAGCAGTGCGATCAGGGGAAGCGTGATCAGGGACAAGGCCATCATAGGGTCCTCGCGATCAGCAGTTTCATGATCTCGTTGGTGCCGCCGTAGATACGCTGGATGCGGCTGTCCTTGTACATGCGCGCGATCGGGTACTCGTTCATGAAGCCATAGCCGCCGAACAGCTGCAGGCAGCGGTCGACGATCTTGTTCTCCAGGTCGCTGACCCAGTACTTGGCCATCGAGGCGGTGGCGGCGTCCAGCTTGCCCTCCAGATGCTGGCCGATGCAGTGGTTGACGAAGACCTTGGCGACGGTCGCCTCGGTCTTGCACTCGGCCAGGACGAACTGGGTGTTCTGGAAGTCGAGGATCGCCTTGCCGAACGCCTTGCGGTCCTTGACGTAGGCGATGGTCAGCTCCAGCGCCCGCTCGATGGTCGCCATGCCCTGGACGGCGATGTTCAGGCGCTCCTGCGGCAGCTGGCTCATCAGCTGGAAGAAGCCCTGGCCCTCGTCGGTCCCCAGGAGGTTCTCGGTCGGGACCTTCACGTCGTTGAAGAACAGCTCGGAGGTGTCCTGAGCCTCCTGGCCCAGCTTGTCGAGATTGCGGCCGCGCTCGAAGCCTTCGGCGCCGTCGGTCTCGACGAAGATCAGCGAGGTCCCGCGCGCGCCGCCGGCCGGGTCTGTCTTGGCCACCACGCAGATCAGGTTGGCGGTCTGGCCGTTGGTGATGAAGGTCTTGGAGCCGTTGAGGACGTACTGGTTGCCGACCTTCTTGGCGGTGGTCTTGACGCCTTGGAGGTCGGAGCCGGCGCCCGGCTCGGTCATGGCGATGGCCGAGACCAGCTCGCCGGTCGCCATGCGCGGCAGCCAGCGTCGCTTCTGCTCCTCGGTGCCGTAGTGGACGATGTACGGCATGACGATGGCGTTGTGCAGGCTGGCGCCGAAGCCGTCGACGCCCTTCTTGCCCAGTTGCTCCATCAGCACGACCTCGTGCCGGTAGTCGCCGCCGGCGCCGCCGTACTGCTCGGGCGTGGAGAGGCCGAGCAAGCCCGCCTCTCCCGCCTTGGTCCACATGTCGCGGTCGACGCAATGGTTCTTGCGCCACTTGGCGACGGTCTCTTCAGGGGCGTGCTCGTCGAAGAATTTGCCGACCGCGTCCTCGAAGATCGCGATGTCTTCCTCGGCCATGAAGGCCGGCTTTTCAACGTTGAGCACGCTCATGATCAGAAAGCCTCCGCGGGCAGCGCCATCAGGGTCGCCGAACCGGTCTTCAGCTTGGCCAGATGCGACGCAGCGTCAGGCAAGATGCGTTCGATGAAATATCGGCCGGTCGTCAGCTTGGTCGTGAAGAACGGGTCCGACGAGCCGGCGGCGATCTTGGCCTGGGCGGCCTTGGCCATCAGCGCCCACATGTACGCCAGGCCCGTCAGGCCGAAGAGGTGCATGTAGTCGGTCGAGGCCGCGCCGGCGTTGTCGGGGTTCTGCAGGCCGTTCTGCATCAGCCACATGGTGCCGTCCTGCAACTGGCCTTTCACGCCGGCCAGGGCCTCGATGAACGGCTTGATCGCCTCGTCGGCGTCGTTCTCGCCGATGAACTGGTCGATCTCCTGGAAGAAGGTCATGACCGCGCGGCCGCCCTTGGAGGCCAGCTTGCGGCCGACCAGGTCCAGGGCCTGCACGCCGTTGGTGCCCTCGTAGATCAGGGCGATGCGGCAGTCGCGCATGAACTGGCTGACCGGGAAGTGCTCGGTGAAGCCGCTGCCGCCGTGCACTTGCACCGCGTTCGAGCAGACCTGGAAGCCCTTGTCGGTCAGGTAGCCCTTCAGCACCGGCGTCATCAGGCTCATATAGTCGGCCGACTTCTCGCGGACCTTCTCGTCGGGGTGGACGTGCGACAGGTCGCCGTGCAGGGCGGTCCAGAACAGGAAGGCGCGGCCGCCCTCGATCAGGGCCTTGCTCTCCAGCAGCATGCGACGCACGTCGGGGTGGACGATGATCGGATCGGCCGGGCCATCGGCGTTCTTCGGGCCCGTCAGCGAGCGGCCTTGCAGGCGGTCCTTGGCGAAGGCGACGGCGGCCTGATAGGCGGCCTCGCCCTGGGCCACGCCCTGCATGCCGACGCCGAGGCGCGCCTCGTTCATCATCACGAACATGATCTTGAGGCCGGCGTTCTCCTCGCCGATCAGGTAGCCGACGGCGTCGTCATACTGCATCACGCAGGTGGCGTTGCCGTGGATGCCCATCTTCTCTTCCAGGCCGACGCACTTGACGCCCTGGTTGCGCTCGCCGACCGAGCCGTCGGCCTTGGGGAAGAACTTCGGCACGATGAACAGGCTGATGCCCTTCACGCCGGCCGGGGCGCCCTCGATGCGGGCCAGCACCAGGTGGACGATGTTGTCCGACATGTCGTGCTCGCCGGCCGAGATCCAGATCTTCTGGCCGGTGATGCGGTAGGTTCCATCCGCCTGCGGGACCGCCTTGGTGCGCAGCAGGCCCAGGTCCGTGCCGCAGTGCGGCTCGGTCAGGTTCATGGTGCCGGTCCATTCGCCGGTCACCATCTTGGGCAGATAGGTCTGCTTCTGTTCGTCGGTGCCGCCGAAGTGGATGGCCGAATAGGCGCCGTGGGCCAGGCCCGGATACATCGAGAAGGCCATGTTGGCCGAGCTCGACATCTCGCTGAAGGCCAGGTTCACGACGTAGGGCAGGCCCTGGCCGCCATAGGCGGGATCCGAGCCGAGGCCGGTCCAGCCGCCTTCGCACAGCTGCTTGTAGGCGTCCTTGAAGCCGGGCGGGGTGGTGACGGTGTTGGTCGCCGGGTCCAGCTTGCAGCCGTTCTTGTCGCCGACCGTGTTCAGCGGGGCCAGGACGTCGCCCGTGAACTGGGCGGCGGCGTCCAGGATCTGCTCGACGACGTCGAACGGCGCGTCGGAGAAGCCGGGCAGGTCGCCATGCTGATCGATATTGAGCACGTCGCGCAGGATGAAGGCGTGATCGCGAACGGGCGGCTGGTAGGTCATGAAACGGTCCTGGGAGGATCGGAGGAGGAAAGGTGTGTCGGCGTCGTCAACCGGACGTGTCTTGTCCAATCACGCCGCCGCGGTGGTCTTACTTGCCCAGCATGGCTTCGGCGTGACCGTCCAGGCGGGCGCGCAGCACCTGCTCGTAGTCGGCCGCGCGGGGCAGCAGGTCGGGGCGGATCTCGGCGAGGCGGCGCTCGAGGCGGTCGCAGGCCTCGCGCAGCTCGACCAGGGCGTTGTCGATGTCGTCGCGCTGTTGCTCCAGCGCCGTGGCGCGTTCGCGGAACTTCTTCAGCGAGCGGGCCATCTGGGCCGCGCCCTGGTCGTTCTCGTCATAGAGGTCCAGCAGCTCGCGGATTTCCGACAGCGACAGGCCCACGCGCTTGCCGCGCAGGATCAGCTGCAGGCGGACGCGGTCCTTGTGCGAATAGACGCGGTTCAGCCCTTCGCGCGCGGGGCTCAGCAGGCCCTTGTCCTCGTAGAAGCGCAGGGCGCGCGGCGTGGCTTTGAATTCGTTGCAGAGCTGGCGGATCGTGAATGTCCGCTCGGGGCGACGCAGGTCGGCCATGGTTCAAACCTCCCAATCAAGAGGGCCTGGCTACTGCGGCCGGGCCGCTTAGTTATCGGCGATCACCCTAAACCCGATCCCGGGGAAGCGTCAACGCTTACGTAAACGTCAATCTATGCTGCCGTCATAGGTTTACTTTCCTAGGCTTGGCGGCGTATTTTCGAGCTCGAAGGCCGCGACCGCTCAAGGAGACGCCCGATGGCGACCCTCTCTCACGGCGAAATCTGGCGGGCCATCGATGCGCTGGCCGAGCGCTTCGACATGACGCCGTCGGCCATGGCCCGGATGGCGGGCCTGGACCCCACCAGTTTCAACCGTTCGAAGCGCGGCTCGACGGAGGCCGACAGCCGCCCGCGTTGGCCGTCGACCGAGAGCCTGGCCAAGCTGCTGGAAGCGACTGGGGTGAACTTCTCGGAGTTCGCGGCCATGACCGAGCAGTCCGGCGGCGCGGGCGCAAGGCGAGGGGCGCCGCTGATCGGCCTGGCCCAGGCCGGGCAGGAGGGCTTCTTCGACGCGGCGGGCATGCCGATGGGCGCGGGCTGGGACGAGGCGCCGGCGCCGGATCTTGGCGAGGGCCTGTTCGCCCTGGAAGTGTCTGGGGACGCCCTGACGCCGGTCTATCGCGACGGCGACCGCCTTCTGGTGTCGCCCACGGTCGAGCCGCGCAAGGGCGATCGCGTGGTGGCGCGGACCCATGCGGGCGAGGTTCTGGTGCGAGAGCTGGGCCGGGTCACGGCCAGGACGATCGAGCTCTTGGCGCTCGGGCGGGAAGGCGATCGCCTGCTGTCGCGGGACGAGGTCGCCTGGATCGCGCGGATCGTCTGGGCCAGCCAGTAGCCGGCCCGGAACCCGTTACGTGCGCGGGCAGTCGCCGTGCGTGTCGAGCAGCCAGGCGATCAGCGGGCCGGCGGCCGGATCGGCGCACGATACGTCGACGCGATACGACTGCCAGGTGTCGTTGTGCGCGGCCTCGACTTGGGCGTCGGGGAACTGCTGAACGATGCCGCCGAGCAGAGAATCGAACTTCTGTCGATCGGTGGGGCGGAGGGTGAACGAAGCCATGGTCTGACCTTGAAGACTGTCCTGGTCCGGAAGATCGGACCTTAGACTCACAAAAGTGGTCAGACCCTTAATACCGAATTCAGGTCTCGTTCATCTGCCCGGCAAGGTGTCGCTGCGCGTTTGCGCCGCACCAATACCTCAGCCCAGCTTCTCCTCGATGAGGGCCACCGTGCGGTCGATGCCGAAGATCGCCGCGAACGAGCCGAAGCGGGGGCCCTGGCTCTGGCCCAGCAGCACTTCGTAGAGGGCCTGGAACCAGGCGCGCAGCGGGTCGAAGCCGTGCGCCTTGCCCACCTCGAACACCTCGTTCTGGATCAGCTCGGCGTCCTGCGTCCCGGCCGGCATGGCTTTCAGCTTGGCCAGGAGGTCCAGCATGGCCGCGCGTTCCTGGTCGCTGGGCGCGCGGAACACCTTCGAGGGCTTCACGAAGTCCTCGTAGTAGTTGATCGCGTAGCCGGCCAGGCGATCCAGCAGCGGCTGGCTTTCCGGCGTCGCGCCCGGGATGTAGCGCGACAGGAAGCCCCAGAGGATTTCCTTGGTCGAGGCGTCGGCGGCCGAAACCAGGTTCAGCATCAGGCTGAACGACACCGGCGAGCCGTGCTGCGGCGGACGGCCCGTGTGGATGTGCCAGACAGGGTTGTCGAGCTGCTTGGCCGGCTCCTGGCGCGGATAGGCGTCCAGCTGCTGCAGGTACTCGTCGGTCGCCTTCGGAATGACGTCGAAATAGAGCTTCTTGGCCGACTTGGGGCTCTGGAACATGTAGTACGACAGGCTCTCGGGCGCGCCGTACCGCAGCCAGTCCTCCATGGAGAGGCCGTTGCCCTTGGACTTGGAGATCTTCTGGTTGTTCTCGTCCAGGAAGAGCTCGTAGTTGAAGCCCTCCGGCGGGACCCCGCCCAGCGCCTTGCAGATCGCGCCCGAGGCCTTGACCGAGTCGATCAGGTCCTTGCCCGACATTTCATAGTCCACGCCCAGCGCGGTCCAGCGCATGGCCCAGTCGGGCTTCCACTGCATCTTCACGTGGCCGCCGGTGACCGGGACCTCGACGTTACGGCCGTCCTCGTCCTGGAAGACGATTGTGCCCTTCTCGACGTTGCGCTCCAGGGTCGGGACCTGCAGCACGCGGCCGGTGGTCGGGCTGATCGGCAGGAACGGCGAATAGGTCGCGCGGCGCTCCTCGCCCAGGGTCGGCAGCATCACCTTCTGGATCGCGTCGAAGCGCTCCAGAGCGGTCAGCAGGGTCGCGTCGAACATCCCGCCACGATAGCAGGCGGTCGAGCTGACGAACTCGTACTCGAAGCCGAAGCCGTCCAGGAACGCGCGCAGGCGGGCGTTGTTGTGGGCGCCGAAGCTGTCGTGGGTGCCGAACGGGTCGCGGACGACCGTCAGCGGCTTGCCCAGGTCCTCGATCAGCGGCTGCTTGTTCTCGATGTTCTCGGGAACCTTGCGCAGGCCGTCCATGTCGTCGCTGAAGGCGATCAGCCGAGTCGGGATGGCCTCGTCGGTCAGGGCGCGGAAGGCGCTGCGCACCATCGTCGTGCGCGCGACCTCGCCGAAGGTGCCCAGGTGCGGCAGGCCCGACGGCCCATAACCGGTCTCGAAGATCACGGCCTTGGCGAGGGCCGGATAGGCTTTCACCGCCTCGTCGGTCTTGCCGGCGTCGATCAGGGCCTTGGCGGCCTCCTGGTCGGCGCGATCGGGGAGGCGCACGCGCAGGACGCGGGCGATCGTGGCGCGCGCCTGCTCGAAGGGCCAGGAGCGGGCGTCACGGGCGAGGGGGGAGAGGCCTTCAAACATGCGGGGCGGTATAAGCGCTGACGCGGCGAAGGGCTAGGGTGGCGGTCGTCGCAAGCTGGACATCTCCATCACCGTGTCATCCCGGCCGCAGCGTAGCGGAGAGCCGGGAGCCAGGGGCGGCCCGCACGGAGCTCTTGCAAACCCTGGGTCCCGGATAGCCTCTGCGAGGCTTCCGGGATGACACGCTGATTGAGCGATCAGCCCGCCAGCGCGCCCGCCACGACCTCGCGCGCTTCGGCCTGGACCTGCTTCAGGTGGTCGGGACCCAGGAACGACTCCGCATAGACCTTGTAGACGTCCTCGGTGCCGGAGGGCCGCGCGGCGAACCAGGCGTTCTGCGTGCAGACCTTCAGGCCGCCGATCGCCTCGCCGTTGCCAGGGGCGGCGGTCAGGATGTCGGTGATCGCCTCGCCGGCCAGGGTCTTGGCCGAGACGTCGCTGGGGCTGAGCTTGGCAAGGCGCGCCTTCTCCTCGCGGCTGGCCGGGGCGTCGACGCGGGCATAGGCCGGCGCGCCGTACTTTTCGGTCAGGCCAGCGTAGAGCTGGCTGGCGCTCTGGCCGGTCACCGCCTGGATCTCGGCGGCCAACAAAGCCAGCTGGATGCCGTCCTTGTCGGTGGTCCAGACCCCGCCGTCGTGGCGCAGGAAGGCCGCGCCCGCCGATTCCTCGCCGCCGAAGCCGACGGAGCCGTCCAAGAGGCCCGGCACGAAGTACTTGAAGCCGACCGGCACCTCCAGCAGGCGGCGGCCCATCCCCGCGACGACGCGGTCGATCATCGAGGACGAGACCAGGGTCTTGCCGACCGCCGTGTCCGCGCCCCAGCCGGGGCGATGGCTGAACAGGTACGAGATGGCCGCGGCCAGGTAGTGGTTGGGGTTCATCAACCCGCCATCAGGGGTGACGATCCCATGGCGGTCGGCGTCGGCGTCATTGCCGGTGGCGACGTCATAGAGCGCCGTGTGGGGGGCCGCGCCGCCCTTCATGATCCCGATCAGATTGGCCATGGCCGACGAGGACGAGCAGTCCATCCGGATCTTGCCGTCGGTGTCGAGCGGCATGAACGCCCAGCGCGGGTCGACGGCGTCGTTGACCACCGTGAGGTCCAGGCCGTGGCGCTCGGCGATCGCGCCCCAATAGGCGACGGCGGCGCCGCCCAGCGGATCGGCGCCGATCCGCACCTTGGCCGCGCGGATCGCGGCGATGTCGATCACGGCCGGCAGGTCGTCGACATAGCGGCCCAGGAAATCGTAGTCGCCGACGGCCTTGCGGGCCGTCTCGAACGGGACGCGCTTCACGCCGGCCAGGCCCTGCGCGAGCAGATCGTTGGCGCGGGCGGCGATGGCCGAGGTGGCGTCCGAGCCGGCCGGACCGCCCGACGGCGGATTGTACTTGATGCCGCCGTCGCGCGGCGGGTTGTGCGAGGGGGTCAGCAGCAAGCCGTCGGCTTGGCGGGCGCCCCGGCGGTTATGGGTCAGGATCGCGTGCGACACGGCCGGGGTCGGGGTGAAGCCGTCGCGGGAGTCGACCAGGGCCTCGACGCCATTGCCCGCCAGCACTTCCAGCACCGAGCGCCAGGCGGGCTCGGACAGGCCGTGGGTGTCGCGGCCGACGAACAGCGGGCCGGTCACGCCCTGGGCGGCGCGGTATTCGACGATCGCCTGGGTGACGGCCAGGATGTGCGCTTCGTTGAACGCGCCGTCCAGGCTGGAGCCCCGGTGGCCCGAAGTGCCGAATACGACCTTCTGCGCGGGGTTCGAGACGTCCGGCTGGATCTCGTAATAGGCGCTGATCAGCGCGTCGAGATCGACAAGATCTTCCGGAAGAGCGCGAAGGCCGGCGCGGTCGTGCATCAAGTCACCTGGCAGAGTTTGGATGTATCGATAAGCATGAAGTCCTAAAGGGCGCGGGAGACAATTTCACGAACTATCTGGTGGGTTTGGCAGTTCTCACGGGCAGGTTGACCATCGCCGTAGGCCCCCACCTGACCATGCTCGGCATGGTCGTCCGCCCCCCGGGGGGGCGGACGAC
>NZ_LSJA01000132.1 GCF_001556515.1 Caulobacter sp. CCH9-E1
AGGTCTCCGATCAGGTGTCGGCGCAGCTCAACGTCGAGAACGTCTTCGACAAGGGTTACTACGCCGCCGCCAACAGCAATTCGAACATCACCCCAGGCTCGCCCCGCGCGGTGCGGCTGTCGCTGCGGCTCAGCTACTGATCAATCTGCCGACCCCAGCTCGCGCAGCGCTCGGCGCGCTTGAGGGCTGCAGCCCACCTCGCGCGTATCCAGATTAGGGCCCCCGATCGGCTCTGGTGGCAGCGCTGGCCCGATCCCCCGCCAGCGACGCACGCAGGGAAGGGGGCGCGACCCGCCTTGGTCGCGTCCCATCTTCCTCCGCGTTCTCGCCACGCAGGCCGCTCGTTCGACGGGGCGACCTGTGGTGACGACAGGAGGCGCGCCATGATCCGCTGTTTGAGGATGATCCTGCTTTGCGCGGCCGTCGCGCTCCCCGCGGTCGCGGTCGCGCACGACCGGATGCCGCGAGGCCCGGCGGGCAGATGGGTGGAATATGGCTATAGCAGCTACCCGCGAAGCGACTATCTGCCCGCTTATCGCGGCGACGTCGGTTACTCGGGCTACTATTCGCCGTATCGAACGCCGGGCCCTCGGGTCTACGTCTACCCACATGGGACGCGCGTCTGGTACGGGCCTAGTGTTGCGCCCAGTTACGGCCACGGTCCGGCCGGACACTCCGGCTACACCTATGGCGGCCAGCACCCTCGCCACCATGTCGACCGCCACCATGGCTGGTGACGGCCGCCAGGGGCTGCAAGCGGTGGGCTGTGGCGGGCGAGGTGCGGCGGGAACCTGGCGCCCCCCGAGCATCCGGACCCCTGTTCAATCCGCGACCGGGCGAGGACGACCTATTGACCCAGCTTTGGATCGGAGGCGGGCTGGCCGTCGCCTTCGGTCCAATCATAGTCGGCGCTGAGAAATCCGTTCTCGACGGCCGTGGCGCGAACGGCGATCCCGGTGCAAGGGAGGCGCTCTGCGCCAGGCAGGGCTTCGATCGCCTCACGGGTCGCCAACCGATTGGCGGAAGTGGGCGCGCCGCCCGCAGGGCAGGCGAAGTGGTAGACCGTGACCATTGACACCGCGCCTCCTTGGCGACACCGCTCTGGGCGCGCTTCAGTCATGGACGACCCGCACAGGCGGCAGGCTATTGTGGATCGCGGTCGCGGCGATCGCCGCCTCGCCGACCGCGACGCTGATTTGGTCGAGCCCCCGCACCACGTCTCCGGCCGCATAGACGCCCGGCAAGAAGGTGCGCTGGTGCTCATCGACGAGGATACACCCGGACCCGTCAGTGACGACCCCGATCGTCTCGGCGAGGCCGGATTGTGGCTCGACGCCCAAGGCGCCGTAAACCACTTCGAAGGGCTCGAGCTCTGATCCGTCGATCCGCAAGGCGTGCAACCGATTGTCCTGGACCTTAAAGCCATCCGGCTGCACCACGATCAACGGGACGCCCGCGCCCTCCAGCGCCTCACGGCTGGCTCGTGAGACCGTATGGTTGTAGCCCAGCGTCAACAGGCTCACGCTGGGGCTGTACGCGCGGAGGAACAGCGCCTCGCTTGCGGCGTGATCGTCCATGCCGATCACGGCGATCCTGTCCAGCATGGCTTCAAAGCCGTCGCAGATAGGGCAAAATCGCAGCAGCCCGTCGCGGATCGCCTGCTCGGGTTCGGGAATCGGCGGCCGACGGTCCAGCACGCCGCTGGCGAACAGGACGGTTCGGCCCAGCACCGTCCGATCCGCTAAGGCCGCGCGCCAAAGGGCTTCGCCCATGCAGTCCAGCCGCGCCACGGGCCCCGCCCAGTCCACCGGCCCGAAGAGCGCCAACTGCTCGCGCAGCTGAGCGAGCAGGTCCAGCCCGCGGATGCCCCCGGCGAAACCGGGGACGTTATGACTACGTGGAATCAGCGCCGCACGGCTCTGTCCGGCGTCGGCGATCAGGACCGTTCGCCGAAATCGCCGCAGATAGAGCGCCGCCGCAAGGCCGGCTGGACCCCCGCCAAGGATCAGACAGTCGAAGACGTCGTCTATTGGGAACTCCAGGTCGACGTTATGGCTCGGCTGTGGAGTCTCCCGCATGCGCGCTTCAGTCGTCATGGCCGGTATGACCGTCCGATTCCTTGGGCGGCGGCGTCATGCCCGGCATGGCCATGCCCGCCATCCCGCCGCCTTCCTTCATCATCTCGTCGTGGTCGGCCGGAGCGCTTTTGATCGCCGCCTGGTATTGCGCCGGCGACATCTTCGGAAGCTGGCGGACGAACGCCACCATGTCCCAGATCAGCTCGTCGCTGTGCGTGCGCCCCCAGGCCGGCATGGCGGTCATCTTGATACCGTGCTTGATCGCCCAGAACTGCTCGCCGGCCGTGAGGTCGGCGTGCCGCCAGAGTTCAGGCGCCTGCGGATAGAGGCCCTGGCTCATCTCTGTCTTTTCCAGGCCGGGCGCCAGATGGCAGCCGCTGCACATCTCGGTATAGAGCCCCGCGCCGCTCGCGATCCGCTTGGGGTCGTTCAAGTTCGCCGGCGCCTTGACGTCCCTCGCACGCACGCTGATCGAGCGGTCGCGCAGGGTTTCCAGCACCTTGTAGACCGGTGGCGTGTGAGGCGCGTCGGCGCCGATGTTGTAAAGCCCCAGGCCGATCGTCACGCCGATGGCCACCGCCGCGAGCAATCCAGCCGCGCCCAGCACGACAGCGATTCCGAGATGCGTCCTCGGATGCCGTAGATCCCACCCCATCACCTGCATTTTCTTGCCTTCCCTAAGAGATCCGCTGAGATTGAGATGGTCGCTGTGGGCGGCGCCTGTCTCGAACATGAATTTGGTTTAATGTCGTGAGGTCCGCCGCCGCCCCTTGTCGCTACATCGCGGCGATCCGCTGCGCGATGTGCTCCATGAAGTTCTTCATCAGGGCGGCCATCATCGGCAGGAAGATCAAGAGCGCGATGAAGATCGCCACGATCTTCGGGGCGTAGACGAGCGTTTGCTCCTGGATCTGTGTCAGGGCCTGCAAAAGACCGATCGCGACCCCGACGACCAGGCCGACGATCAATACCGGCGCTGAGATCTGCACCGTCAGCCAGATGGCGTCGCGCGCCACGTCGAGGACCTCGGCGCCGCCCATCAGCGCCGCGGCGCGGGTGCGGACCCGTGAAAATCACGATGTGGGTCGGAGATCCAGATCCGGTCATCGGCCTTGGGCGTGCTGGTTCCGACGACTTCATAGGCGGTCAGTCCGACAATAACGGCGGCGACGAGGAGCGCCGCCGTCCAAAAAAGCGGGCCGCGCCGGCGCCCGCTCGCGCGATCGGGTCTCGTCTTCTGGCGGACCACAGGATTCCCCTGTCAGCACTGCTAATGGGGTTACGCGCCGGGTCCGGCCGAACCCTCAGCGCGCGCGTAATCGCCTAAACGCGATGTCACGTCCGCTTGCGGTCCACGACATCCGCGTAGGCGACAACGCTCCTGTTCGCCGACCTTGCGTCGGCCAATCCAAGGAGCATCCGATGCAACGCCTTCTTGCCGCCGCCGCTGCGACGACCGGCCTCATGATCGCCTCGGCCGCCTCAGCGCAGCCATACGGCCATCCCGGCGCGCCTTATGCGCCATCCACCAGCGCCTGGCGCGCAAACCCTTACGGCGCCGCGAGAACGTACCAGGACGACCGTGCTTACGACGGCGGCGCTCGCTATGATTACGGCGCCCGTCACAGCTACGATTCCGCGGTTGGTCCCACCCGTCCATACGACGCCTATGGATACGCGCCCAACCGCACCTATGGCGGCTGGGGCGCGCGCTTCATCCTTCCGTTCCGGTCACACGGCCGGTCTCACCGGTGACCTCCTTAGGCGCGCGGGCGGGGCGCAGATCCCGGTCCGGGCTCAGCGGCAAGCGTAGCTCCGCCCTGAGCCCGGGCTGATTGTCCGCCAGCACGAGCTGGCCGCGATGGACCCGCGCGACGGTCGCCACGAGGGATAGTCCAAGGCCGCTGCCGGGCGTGGAGCGGCTCTCGTCCAGGCGGCTGAAGCGCTGCACGGCCCGTTCCCGCGCATCCGGTGCGATCCCTGGCCCTCGGTCGCCAATGGTGAGACGGCTGGCCGCACCGTCGATTCCCGTGGCGACGACGATCTGGCCTCCTGGGCTCCCATGCTTGATGGCGTTGTCGATCAGGTTGGCGGTCGCATGGAGGAGTAGGCTCGAAACCCCGCGCGCCGGCGCCCGCGAAAGCCGAAGGAGGAGATGCTGCC
>NZ_LSJA01000133.1 GCF_001556515.1 Caulobacter sp. CCH9-E1
GAGCGACCATGAAGAGGTCGAAGTTCAGTGAGGCGCAGGTAGCGTTTATCCTGCGACACGCTGGGCGAGATCGCCAAGGCAACATCCTGCTCCATCGTTCATCTCCTAGATGCCAAGCCCGCGCCCACGGCCAATGCCGAGGTATTCCGACAGCCCCTGCCCGACGCTGCGTCCCATGTTCGAAGGCAGGCCAAGCTCGGCCCGCCGCCCGCGCAGCAGCGACTCCACCTGCGGGTCGCGCTCCAGGCTCTTGGCCATGGCGCCCATGCTTTCCTTGACCTGCCGGGCGCCGCTCATGTCGCCCTCGCGGTGCAAAGCGGTGCGCTGCCGTTCCAGGCCCTGCCAGCGCTGGACGAAGCGATCGGCCCGCAGGCTCGGATCGGACCGAACCTCCGCCTCAAGCTGAAGGACCCTGATCGCCCGTTGCGTCCGTCCCGACGCCGCCTCGTTGGCCAGATCCGGCTTTCGCATGTAGGCCCGTTCCAGATCCTTGGCCGCGTGCGGGCCGATCTTGCTCAGCGCCTCGCGCGCCTCTTCGAGCGCCCGCCGCTGGTGAGCGAGCACCGGCAGGCCGCGGTCGTTCATCCGCATGACGTCGACCGCGGCGCGGGCGTGACGCTCGATCACGCGGTGCTGGTCGAACTGGCCAACCTCCCGTGCCGGCGCCACCGGCTGCCGCGTCGGGCTGGCGGGCTTGAACCCATCGAACATCCCGCGCTGGCGCTGCGGCGGGTCTTTCGTCCTTATCGACGCTGGCACGTGGATGTCGCGCCGCTCGGCGAAGTCGCTGGCCATGTCCTTGGCTCGCTCGCGCGACAGGAGGAGGGTCAGCTTGCCCAGATCCTCGAACTCGTCGCGGCCGTAGTGGATCTGCACGCTGTCGCGGTGCCGCGAGAGGGCGACGTAGGCGCCGTGACGATCCATGCCCGGCGTCGCCAGCACATGGGTCCGATCAACCGTGACGCCCTGGCTCTTGTGGATGGTGGCGGCATAACCGTGATCGACCTGGGCGTAGTCCTTCAGGTCGAAGACGACCGATCGCCCTGCGTCGAGCCGCACGGTCATTTGGGTGGGCGAGACCTGCTCGATCTCGCCGAGCATGCCATTCTTCACGCCCAGCCCGCGATCGTTCTTCAAGAACATCAGCCGATCGCCAGTCGCGAACGCGCGGTCGCCGCGCTCGGCCTTGACCGTCACATCCTCGCCCAAGGTCCCGGCCTCACGCAGTCGCTCGCGAGCCGTCAGATTGAGCTCGCGCACTTCGTCGTTGGTGTGGGTGAGGATGATCCGGCTTTTGCGCGGCTCGGCCACGCGCTCACGGTCCCAGCGCTCGACAAGATCGTCGCGCGCCTGGTCGCGGGTCTCGGCGCCGTGGACCATGCCGCGCGTCTCATAAGCCGCCAGCGCCTCGCCAGTCCGGCCGGTCGCCAGATGCCGCGTGGCGTCGCGCTGCCAGTCCTCATTCTGGCGACGAACCTGGGTGATCTCGACGTGGCTATGACGCTCGGCGATCGACCGAAACGCCGCCCCTGCCTCGATCGCCTGGAGCTGCTCGGGATCGCCGACCAGCACCACCTTGGCCCCGGCCTTCTCGGCGGCCGACAGCAGTCGCTCCATCTGCCGCGAGCCGATCATGCCGGCCTCGTCGATCACCAGCACGTCGCTGGCGTCCAGCAGCTCCCGGCCCTGACTCCACTGATGCTCCAGACTGGCGATGGTGCGAGACGCGATGCCCGATCCGCCCTCCAGGTTCTCAGCGGCGATGCCCGACAAGGCTAGGCCCTGAACGCGATGGCCGGCGTCCTCCCAAGCCTCCCGCGCCACGCCCAGGAGCGCCGACTTGCCCGTGCCGGCGTAGCCGACGATGACGCCAAGGTCCCGGCCCTCGGTGACGTGCTGGAAGGCTGCCTTCTGTTCGCCGGAGAGGACAAGACCGCGCTGCGCGGCGCGCGCCAATGCGCGACGCTGCTCGAGGTCGCTGACGCCGTGCGCCCGACGCTGCGCCATCAATTCGCCGGCGCGATGCAGCCGGTTTTCGACGGCGATCATCTCCCGGCTGGTGAACCGATCCTGCCCGCGCCCGTCCTGGCCCAGCGCAACGAAATCGGGCGAGGCCTGCACTGCGCCCATGGCCCGATCGAACTGCTCCTTGCCGTCCGAATGTCGGTGGATGAACTTCGCCAGATCGTAGCGGGTGAAGGTCGCCTGCTGGTGGGTGATGGCGTCCAGCGCGATGCGCGGATTGGCGATGATCTTGTCGCCATTCTCACGGGCGATGCGGTGATGATCTTCCAGCCGCTCGGTCTCGACGCCTTCGCCGGCCATGCGTTCGGCGGCCGGGCCGATCTTATGCTGCGGCTCCAGGTCGATGCCTTGGTCTTCCAGGCTGCGGTGATCGATCCGCGCGTCGATGTCGAGCTGCGCCAACCGCTCGTTGACGTGGTCGGCCCAGGCCTCACGCCAGTGCTCCACCAGTTCGGTGCGGTTCCAGTCGCGGACCTTGGCGCCGAAGCCATCCTCACCCACCTCGCGCATGGTAAGCATGACGTGTGCGTGGGGCTTGGCTAGACCGTCAGGGCCGATGTCCCAATGCACATTGAGATCGGCGACCATGCCGCGATCGACCATCTCGCGCTGCACGAAATCACGGGCCAGGTCGATCCCCTGCGCCTGGTCCATCTCGCGCGGAATGGCGAACTCGACCTCTCGGGAGAGCTGGGCGTCCTTGCGCTTTTCGCCGGCCTCGACCGCGTTCCACAGCGTGGCGCGGTCGGAGAGCTGCTCGGGGGCGCCGTCCGGCAGCATGATCTCCGAGTGGACGACACCGCTCTTGTTGGTGAAGTCGTGGTCACGATCGAGGCGCTCATCGTGCAGCCGGC
>NZ_LSJA01000134.1 GCF_001556515.1 Caulobacter sp. CCH9-E1
ATCGCAGAGCCTTCGAAGCTGAACGCCGCCAGGTCCTTCATCACCGGCAGCTTGGCGGCGGTCAGGCGATAGCGGATGGATGCGGCCTGGCGATGGTTGGTCTCGGCCTTGAGCAGCTCGGCCAGGATCTCCATGGCCGTGCGGTTGCGCTGAAGGCCCGTGGTGACGGTCTCGTCGAAGGCCCCGGCCATGCCCTTCAGGCCCAGTTGGGCGAAGGCTTCGATCATCTCATGCCGCTGCACGGGGACCTCGCAGCAGGTCGTAGCGGGCGCAG
>NZ_LSJA01000135.1 GCF_001556515.1 Caulobacter sp. CCH9-E1
CCTGCTACACGCCCCGCCTCGCTCCCGGACCCCGCGTCCTGGGGCGCGCTCGTCGTTTAGGCTTCGACCTCAGCAGCGAGATCAAATCCGTGGAAGGGTCGCCAAGCCCGCACCACGGCTCACCAGCGAGGGCTCTCGCCCTCACGAGAGGATAGTATGGCTAAGAAGATCCTGGGCTACATCAAGCTCCAGGTGAAGGCTGGCTCGGCCACGCCTTCGCCCCCCATCGGCCCGGCTCTGGGTCAGCGCGGCGTCAACATCATGGGCTTCTGCAAGGAGTTCAACGCGCGCACCGAGAACGTCGAAAAGGGCACCCCCCTGCCGACCGTCATCACGGTCTATCAGGACAAGTCGTTCACCTTCGTCACCAAGACGCCCCCGGCCACCTTCTACCTGAAGCAAGCCGCCAAGATCCAATCGGGCGCCAAGCTGACCGGTCGCGAGACCGTCGGCCAGATCTCGCGCACGCAGCTGCGTGAAATCGCCGAGAAGAAGATGAAGGACCTGAACGCCAACGATATCGAGGCCGCGGCCCGCATCATCGAAGGCTCCGCCAAGGCCATGGGCCTGAAGATCGTGGAGGCCTAAGAGTCATGGCTAAGCAACCCAAGCGCATCAAGGCCTGGACCGGCGATCGCGACGCGACGCACGCTCTGGAAGCGGCCATCAAGCTGGTCAAGGAAAACGCCAAGGCCAAGTTCGACGAGACCATCGAGATCTCGGTGAACCTGGGCGTCGACCCGCGTCACGCCGACCAACAGGTCCGCGGCGTCGTGAACCTGCCCTCGGGCACCGGCCGTGACGTCCGCGTCGCCGTCTTCGCCAAGGACGCCAAGGCGGCCGAAGCGACCGCGGCGGGCGCCGAGCACGTCGGCGCCGAGGATCTGTACGAAAAGATCAACGGCGGCTTCATGGACTTCGATCGCGTCATCGCGACCCCGGACATGATGGCCCTGGTCGGTCGCCTCGGTAAGGTGCTGGGCCCGCGCGGCCTGATGCCGAACCCGAAGGTCGGCACCGTGACCCCGAACGTCGGCCAGGCCGTCAAGGACGCCAAGGGCGGCGCCGTCGAGTTCCGCGTCGAAAAGGCCGGTATCGTCCACGCCGGCATCGGCAAGGCCTCGTTCACCGAGGACGCCCTGCTGGTCAACGTCAAGGCGCTGATCGAAGCCCTGAACCGCTCCAAGCCCTCGGGCGCCAAGGGCGTGTTCATCAAGCGCGTCGGCCTGTCCTCGACGATGGGCCCGGGCTTCAAGGTCGACATCGCCTCGATCGGCTAAGCCTAGAGCTTTTCAGTAAAGCGTAAGCGGACGGGCGCTGGAGCGATCCAGCGCCCGTTCTGCGTTTGGAGGGGCGTCCCTCTCCCCTTGCGGGAGAGGGTGGCCCGAAGGGCCGGGGGAGGGGTCGCGCTCCGCTATCCCGATACGCCGTTCAACTCCTCATCCGTCGTCCTGCGGCCGACACCTTCTCCCGCAAGGGGAGAAGGAAGCCCCCACATTGTTCCTCCGGCTAGCCGATGTTACATTCCGTCTAGACGGAGCCCCGCCATGCCCTTCCACGTCCGCGATCCCGAGACCGACGCCCTGGTGCGCCAGTACGCCGAGGAAAAGCGCGTCGGCATCACCGACGCCATCAAGCTGGCCGTGACCAAGGCCCGGGAAGCCGACCAGAAGGCGCGCGAGGAGAAGCTGGCCAAGGCTCGCGCGATCTGCGCCGAGGTCGCCAGCTGGCCGCGCACAGGCCTGAAGGCCGACAAGGCATTCTTCGACAGCCTCAACGACGAGTGATGTTCGTCGACGCCTCGGCCTGGACGGCCATGCTGCTGGAAGAGCCCGAGGCCGAGGCCTTCAGGGTCAAGTTGGCCGACGCTCCGGTTGTCCTGACCTCGGCCGTCGCCGCCTGGGAGACGGTTCGGGCCGTCGCTCGGGAGACGGGCCGAGACCTGAGCGCCGCCTCCAGAAGGTTCGATAGCCTGCGATCCGCGTTCGATACGTCGCTCGTCGCCATCGCTGAAGCCGAGTACGCGCTCGCCCTCGACGCCCACGCCCGCTACGGCAAGGGCGTCCACCCCGCGCGGCTGAACATGGGCGACTGCTTTTCCTACGCCTGCGCCAAGGTCCATGGCGTTCCGCTGCTCTACAAGGGCGAGGACTTTTCCCTGACCGACATCGAGGCCGCCTGACATGAGCGACGAGCGCATCCTCGACGTCGCCGTGATCGGCGGCGGGCCGGCGGGGCTGATGGCGGCCGAGACGGTGGCGCGGGCGGGCAAGTCCGTGGCCGTGTTCGAGAAGATGCCGACCTTCGGCCGCAAGTTCCTGATGGCCGGGCGCGGCGGGCTGAACCTGACGCATTCGGAGGACTTCGACCGGTTCGCCCGGCGCTATGGCGAGCGCTCGCCGACGCTGGCGCCCATGCTGGAGGCCTTCACGCCGAAGGACCTGATCGCCTGGGCGCAGGGGCTGGGGCAGGAGACCTTCGTCGGGGCCAGCGGCCGGGTGTTCCCCAAGGCGATGAAGGCCTCGCCGCTGCTGCGCGCCTGGCTGGCGCGGCTGGAGGGGCTGGGCGTCGACTTGAGGCCGCGCGCGACCTGGAAGGGCTGGGACGCGGTCGGCCACCTCTTGATCGAGGACCCCGACGGCCGCCACGTGGTGCGGGCCCGCGCCACCATCCTGGCCCTGGGCGGCGCCAGCTGGCCCAAGCTGGGCTCGGACGCGGCCTGGGTCCCGCTGCTGCGGGTCGGGGGGACCGAGATCGCGCCGTTCCGCCCGGCCAATTGCGGCTTCGACATCGGCTGGAGCGCCTTCTTCGCCGAGCGCTTCGCCGGCGAGCCGCTGAAGAACGTGGCCTTGAGCCTGGGCGAGGCCAGGTCGCGGGGCGACGCGATGATCGCCCGCTACGGCCTGGAGGGCGGGGCGGTCTACGCCCTGGGCGGGGCGGCGCGCGACGCGGCCTTGGCCGGCGGGGCGACCCTGACCGTCGACCTGCGCCCCGACCTCCCGGTCGAGACCCTGGAGCGCCGGCTGCACGCCCCGCGCGGCGGCCAGACCCTGACCAACTTCCTGCGCAAGGCGCTGAAGCTGTCGCCCGTCGAGATCAACCTGCTGCGCGAGGCGCACGGCGTCGACCTGCCGCAATCGCCGGCCGTCTTGGCGGCGGCGATCAAGGCCGCGCCGCTGGCGGTGACCGGCGTCCAGCCCCTGGACCGCGCCATCTCGGCCGCCGGCGGCGTGCGGTTCGAGGGGCTGGACGGGCTGTTCCTGAAGGGCCGCCCGAACGTGATCCTGGCGGGCGAGATGCTGGACTGGGAGGCGCCGACCGGCGGCTACCTGCTGCAGGCCTGCTTCGCGACGGGCGTGGCGGCGGGGCGGGCGGCGCTGGGAAGGCTGGGGTAGGGGGGCGGCGTACAAAATCCCTCTCTCAAAGAGAGAGGGATTTCATTTCATCGCCGCCCGGATCTTCGCCGCCATGGCCTCCAGGTCCTTCGGATCGGCCGGGGCGTTCTCGGCCAGGTAGGCGGGCTTGCCGGCGATGCGGGGGATCACGTGGACGTGCAGGTGCGGCACGCTTTGGCCCACGCCATTGTTCTGGATGATCATGAAGCCCTCCAGCCCCAGGGCCTCGACCTCGGCGCGGCCGACCTTCTGGACGACGGCCATGACCTTGGCGAGGTCCTTCGGATCCATCTCCAGGATCGTGCGGGCCTTCGAGGTCTTGGAGATCACCAGCACGTGGCCAGGCTCCATGGGGGCGCGGTCCATGAAGGCCAGGACGTCGGCGTCCTCATAGACCTTGTAGGCCGGCAGCTCGCCCCGGAGGATCCTGGCGAACGGGTTCTGCGCGTCATAGGCGGCGGCCAGCGGGATGCGGGCCCCGGCGGGCGTGATCGTGGGATCGAACCGCGCCAGCCAGCGCAGGACCTCGCTTTCCAGGGCGATGCGCGAGTCCGAGAAGCTGTGGTCGGTCGGGTATTGGGCCTCGACGACCGTGTCAGGGTGCGCCTCGCGGGCGGCCGTCGCGATGGCGGCGGTCATCTGGCCGATGCCGCGCTCGGCGCCGATCATCAGCACTGGGCGGGCGGCGATGGTGCGCGACAGGGCGGCGAGGTCCAGCTTGGCCCGGTCGCGCTCGACCTCGGCGATCAGGGCCTCGGGGCTGGTTCCGGCCAGGGGCGCGGTGTCGGGGCGGATGTCCTCGGCCAGGGCCTTGGGGGCGAGGTGAACGAAGCGGGGGTCGCCGCCGATGTTCCAGGCGTCGATCAGGATGGTCCCGGCCACCGCCGAGGGCCGCGCGGCCGAGGCGCTGGCGGCCATGAACCCGCCCATGCTGTGACCGGCGACGACGATGCGCTTGGGGTCGATCCGGTACTTGGCGAGGTTGGCGGGGGCGGTGAGAAAGTCGACGGCGGCCTCGGCGTCGGTCCGGGCGTGGGCGAAGCTGAACGCGCCCCCGCTGCCCCACGATCCGCGATAGTTGATCCGCAGCACGTTCCAGCCCGTCCGGCGCACGGCCTGCATCAGGTCGACATTGGTCTCGTTGCCGGGGAAGCCGTGCAGGAACAGCATCGTCGGATGCGGCTGCTCGCCCGAGGCGAGATACATCACCGCGTTGATCTTGGCGCCGGCCACGTCGATCTGGAACGCGTCCAGCGCGGCGGGATGGGCCTTGTCGCGCGGCGGATCGGCGACCACGGCCCTCGGCGTCGGCGGCGCCTTCAGCTCGGCCAGGGCGGGCGAAGCGACGGCTAGCAGAAGCGCGGCCAGGGCGGCGGTGATGCGGTGCATGGATGGGGTCCTGTTGGAAGCGCCGCACTATTACCCTTCTCCCCTTGCGGGAGAAGGTGTCAGCGGAGCTGACGGATGAGGGGTTGAAAGTGGTGTCCGACAAGTGCGCGCGACCCCTCACCCGACCCGCTGCGCGGGCCACCCTCTCCCGCAAGGGGAGAGGGGATGGGGGTGGGTGTTGAAATCCCCGCCATCTTCGTCTATACGGCCCGCCTCTTCGACGGAGTCCGCTCCGCTGGAGAACCTGTTTGAGAACTGCGGGGCGTGGGGTCACCAACGCCGTAACCGGGGAAGAGCCCTTCCTCGCCGTCGGGAGACAGGGATAGAGACGCCAAGTCCTCCTGCTCGTGGCTATAGCCCGAGACCGGAGCGCGGCTGACTTTCCTTGGAACAGGCATATGCGACTCGCACGCGGGAGCGATCCCGCATGGGATGCGCATCTGGCTGCCGGAATGGTCCGGCCGCTGCTAACTGAGTAGGAGACCGCAATGGACCGCGCTCAAAAGCAGGAGTCGATTGAATCGCTGAAAAGCGTGTTCAACGACGCCGGCGCTGTCGTCGTGACCCACTACATGGGTCTGACCGTTGCGGAAATGACCGACCTTCGTCTTCGCCTCCGCAAGGAAGGCGCCGCGATCAAGGTTGTGAAGAACACCCTGGCCCTCAAGGCTCTGGACGGCAAGCTCGGCGACAAGGGCGAAAAGCTCTTCACCGGCCCGGTCGCCATCGCCTACGGCCCGGACGCTATCTCGGCCGCCAAGGTCGCGGTCGCGTACGCCAAGGAAAACGACAAGTTCAAGCTCGTCGGTGGCGTCCTCGATCAGACCAACGTGCTGGACGAAGCTGGCGTGCGCGCTCTGGCGACCCTGCCGTCGCTGGACGAACTGCGTGGCAAGCTCATCGGCCTCATCCAGGCTCCGGCGACCAAGATCGCTGGCGTCCTGCAGGCCCCGGCTGGCCAGCTGGCTCGCGTTTTCAACGCCTACGCGACCAAAGACGCCGCGTAACGGTCATCCCCGCATCTATCCCAATCTCTCTAAGGAACTGACACATGTCCAAGCTCGAAAAGCTGGTTGAAGAACTGTCCACCCTGTCGGTGCTGGAAGCCGCCGAACTGTCGAAGCTGCTGGAAGAAAAGTGGGGCGTCTCGGCCGCCGCTCCGGTCGCCGTCGCCGCTGCTGGCCCGGCCGCCGCTGGCCCGGCCGAAGCTGCTGAAGAGCAAACCGAGTTCACCGTCGTCCTGGTCGACGGCGGCGACAAGAAGATCAACGTGATCAAGGAAGTCCGCGGCGTCCGTCCGGACCTCGGCCTGAAGGAAGCCAAGGACCTGGTCGAAGGCGCTCCGCAGAACGTCGTCGAGAACGTCTCGAAGCAACAAGCCGAAGAGATCTCGAAGAAGCTCACGGAAGCCGGCGCCAAGATCCAAATCAAGTAAGTCATTCCACGCGTCAGCGTGGAGGACTTATCCCGGCGAAAGCCGGGATCCAGGATCTGCCGAAGCGGCCTCGGAGGGAAACCTCCGGGGCCGTTTTCTTTTGGGCGGTGCTCAAGAAACCCTCTCCCGGCGGGAGAGGGTTTCGGTTCGCGACCCTTGCGCTTCCCGCCGTTTCGCCCGAAGCCAAGGTCATCGACCAAGGGGGCCGCTCCATGAACCGCAGAGACGTCATCCTCGCCGGCGCGGCCGCCCTGGCCGCCACGCCCGCCTTCGCCGCCAAGGGCCTTGGCGGCATCCGCATCCCCGCCTCGGAAACCGACAGCGAGCTGCGCGGCCTCTCGCCTACCGGCGGCAAGACCTATTGGGCCTCCGGCTCCAAGGGCTGGATCATCCGGGGCAAGGACGAGCGGCAGGACGCGATGCGGATCGTCGGGGCCGAGGGGCTGGACTTCCGGGGGCTGCACGCCTTTTCCGACGACCACGTGCTGGCGATGAGCGCCGGGCCCGGCCAGGCCTCGCAGCTGTGGCGCACGACCGACGGCGGCAAGACCTGGAAGCAGGTCGCGGTGAACCGGGATCCGAACGGCTTTTGGGACTCGATCGCCTTCGTCGACGGGCGGCGCGGCTTCATCCTGGGCGACCCGACCGAGGGCCGCTTCACCGTGCTCTACACCGCCGACGCCGGGAAGACCTGGGCGCGGCTGCCGCCGGAAGGCGTGCCGCCGGCGGCGGACGGGGAGGGGGCTTTCGCCGCCTCGAACGGCTGCGTCGCCATCGGCCGCCGGGGGCAGGTGGCCTTCTGCACCGGCGGGGCGGGCAAGGCGCGGGTCTATGTCTCGCAAGGC
>NZ_LSJA01000136.1 GCF_001556515.1 Caulobacter sp. CCH9-E1
CGGCGCCGCAATCCAGATACAAGGGAGGGGCCCAAGCGAAGCTTGGGAGGGTGAGAGGTAAGGGTCTATCGGGTTAAGGCGGCGCGTCAGGGTGTTCGGGATTTCCTGGCGAGGTGAAACCTCTCACCCTCCCACCGCTGCGCGGCGGGCCCCGCCCTCTCTCAAAGAGAGAGGGATTCCTATCCGCAACCCCTTCACACCTGATCGCCGATCACATTAAATGCTTGTTTGAAACCGTCCGCCGTCTCTCCCAACTAGAGCGGGCGAACCCAACGGGCAGGAGAACGTCATGCGCGACTACACCAAGTTCTACATCGACGGCGCCTGGGTCGATCCCGCCCAGCCGAAGACGCTGGACGTCATCAACCCGGCCACCGAAGAGGTCGCGGGCGTGATCTCGATGGGCTCGGCCGCCGACGTCGACAAGGCCGTGCGCGCCGCGCGCAAGGCGTTCGCGACCTTCTCCCAGACCAGCCGCGAGGAGCGGATCGAGCTGCTGGAGCGGATCATCGCCGAGTACCAGAAGCGCTTCGAGGACATGGCGAAAGCCATCACCGAGGAGATGGGCGCCCCCGCCTGGCTGGCCCAGCGCGCCCAGGCGGCCATGGGCATCGGCCACGTCCAGACGGCCCTGGCCGTGCTCAAGGACTACAAGTTCGAGGAAGATCGCGGCACGACCCGCATCGTCAAGGAGCCGATCGGGGTCTGCGCTTTCATCACGCCGTGGAACTGGCCGGTGAACCAGATCGCCTGCAAGGTCGGCCCGGCCCTTGCCGTCGGCTGCACCATGGTGCTGAAGCCGTCCGAGATCGCGCCGTTCAGCGCCCAGATCTGGACCGAGGTCCTGCACGCCGCCGGCGTCCCGGCCGGGGTCTTCAACCTGGTCAATGGCGACGGCCCCACGGTCGGCGCGGCGCTCAGCAGCCACCCGGAAGTCGACATGGTCTCGTTCACCGGCTCGACCCGCGCCGGCATCGAGGTAGCCAAGAACGCCGCCCCGACCGTCAAGCGCGTCCACCAGGAGCTGGGCGGCAAGAGCCCCAACATCATCCTCGACGACGCCGACTTCCAGAAGGCCGTCGCCGGCGGCGTGGCCTCGGTGATGCTGAACTCGGGCCAGTCGTGCAACGCCCCGACCCGCATGCTGGTCCCCGGCAAGCGCATGGACGAGGTGATCGCCATCGCCAAGGCCGCCGCCGAGGCCCACACGGTCGGCGACCCGAACGGCAACCACAAGATGGGCCCGGTCGTCTCCGAGACGCAGTGGAACAAGATCCAGGGCCTGATCCAGAAGGGGATCGACGAGGGCGCCACCCTGGTCGCCGGCGGCCCGGGCCGTCCGGAGGGCCTGGACAAGGGCTACTACGTAAAGCCCACCGTCTTCGCCAACGTCACCAACGACATGACCATCGCCAAGGAGGAGATCTTCGGCCCGGTGGTCTCGATCCTGGGCTACGACACGGTCGAGGAAGCCGTCACGGTCGGCAACGACACCGAATACGGCCTGGCGGCCTATGTCTCGGGCGGCGACCAAAGCGAGGTCCGGAAAGTAGCCAGCCAGCTGCGCGCCGGCCAGGTGAACCTGAACGGCGCCAGCCCCGACCTGATGGCCCCGTTCGGCGGCTACAAGATGAGCGGCAACGGCCGCGAGTGGGGCGACCACGCGTTCGGCGAGTTCCTGGAGACCAAGGCGATCCTCGGCTACTCGGCGAAGGTGGCGGCGGAGTAGGTTTGCTCTGCTGCTGGTTTAGACGGAGAGGGCGGGGCCGGGAGGCTCCGCCTTTTTTCATAGCAATTCAGTGAGATGGGGGTGGAAGAAGGCCAGCGATATGAGGTGCTGCGAGAGTAAGGATTTTGCTGCCAGCATCGATCAGGCCTGCAAGTCTAAGTACATCGTCCACTAGCTTTCGCGCATCCTCTGACTTCAGCTTCGTGTCGCCATGTATCTGTATAACAACGCGCCCAATAACGGAAAATGCAGAGTCACGGAAAGGTCCAACGGTTCCTTTATTGAATCTATCTATGCTTTTCTTGAGCAATTCCATCTGGGCTGAAATGACAGATTTTGACGAATCTGACATTTCAGATTTCGCGAATAGCTCCATAAGGTCGTCTATGGATCTATCTATTTCCTCTGCGGAATTTATAAGATTATCTCTGTCTATCTTTAGATCGTGAAAAAGCTCAAGATTCGAGGTGGCCAAATGAATTTCGTTGCTCATGGCCGCTCGAAAACCGGAGATATCGCGCAATAGATTTTGTGTTGAAAATGCGACTACAAGTCCCGCTATCGTTTTCTCTGCGATCCGCCGCATGCCTGCAGTCGGCAATTCGGATGTTATTTGCTCTAGCGCGTGCAGTGAGCGCATCACGTCCATGAGCTTGTTTGGCGCTGAGGTGGGCCAGTAATTCTCAATCGCCGTGAGCATTGGTGTTGAGCTAGGGATTCCCGTCAATTGCGTTAGGAATTGTTCTAGCGCTGCTACTTCGGGTGTGACGGTAGTGCTCATAGAGATGACTAGATAGCTTGAGCAGCATTGCTTGGTCAATCTTTTGTATATTTCGAATTCTGCCGTTGATTGCCCTGACCTCCCAAGGTCGGACCCAACCTTACATCTCTTGGAGGCAGCAGCGTGCCGGACTGTCCAGGTCAGTCAAGAGACCCGAGCGGCCGCTCCGCGGCGGCGAAGCCGTCCTTGAATGACCTGGACAGCCCGGCGATCGTCTCGCCGTGAGATGTAAGGATGGCTCCCTTCCCGAGGCGGGAAGAGGGCTCAACGACATCCGCGCGGCGCCGTGTACAGCGGACCCATCAGGGTTCTGCGCTTCTGGATGAAGACGGTCGCGCCAACCTGACAATCCGGGCTCGGGTCCAACCTGACGACGGCTTGTCGGTGATCGACATCCACGACGGCGTAGGTCTCGACGCTGCCTCTGCGGCCAAGTTTTCGGAACTCTACGATCTTGCCGTTCGCATTGCTGACGGCGGCGAAAGGATTGGCGAAAAGCGCGATGCCGCCCAGGGCCAACATCGCCAGGGCCAGCCCAACGGTCTCCTTGCGCCAGACCCACCAGGCGCGAAGATGATCGATGTGGCGCGCGTCCATGGCGTCGGTTTAGGTGAGACGGCGGCGATCGTCTCGCCGTGAGATGTAAGGATGGCTCCCTTCCCGGAGCGGGGAGAACAAGACAGGGCCTGTCCGGACAAGGTGAAACCCCTCTCCCGACCGCTTCGCGGCCACCCTCTCCCTGTGGGAGAGGGAACAACCGTGCGACTCCCTCTCCCATGGGGAGAGGGCCGGGGAGAGGGGGTAAGCCGCGCGACGGAGCGCCGGCGGGGCGGCGGTCCTCGTAATCCCTCTCCCTCCCACCGCTACGCGGCGGGCCCCGCCCTCTCCCGCCGGGAGAGGGATCACCACGCGGCCACCCTCTCCCTCTGGGAGAGGGATCGGGAAAGCGGGAAATCCCGATTCCTTCTGTTGAGCGCGCCCAAGGGCTGAGGTCATCCTCCCCGGCATGGACGCCACCGCCAACGCCCGCCGTCTCCGCCAATCCCAGACCCTGGCCGAAAAGATCCTGTGGGGCCTGGTCCGGGCGCACCGGTTGGGCGGGTTCAAGTTCAGGCGGCAGGTGCCGATCGGGGGCTACTTCGCCGACTTCGTCTGTGAACAGGCCCGGCTGATCGTCGAGCTGGACGGCGCCGCGCACGACGGGCGCGAGGATTACGACGCACGCCGCACGGAGGCGCTGGAGCGGTTCGGCTACATGGTGCTGAGGTTCCGCAACGAACGGGTTCTGGCCGATCCTGGCGGGACGGCGGACGATATTCTGGCGGCGCTGCGGGGCGCGGGTGGCGGCTTTGAAACCCCTCTCCCGACCGCTTCGCGGCCACCCTCTCCCTCTGGGAGAGGGATTGGGCTACCCTCCCGGCCATGACCACCTCCCCGCCCGACGAGACCCCGATGCAGCGCGCGCTGCGGCTCAAGCAGGCGGCGCTGGATGGACGGCCAAAGCCGCCGCGGGGCGGCAAGTTCCAGCGCCAGCAGGCGGCGCGCGTGGCGACGGGCGCCTCCAAGCCGTGGATGAGCCGCTGATGGCCGGCCTCAAGGACAAGCGCGGCTTCATCGACAAGGACCGCCTGGATCTCTCCGAGCGCCAGGCCGTCGAATACTGGATGAAGCGCTGGGGCGTGACCCGCGACCAGATCACCGCCGCCCACCGCAAGGTCGGCAAGATGACCAAGGACATCGCCGCGGAGCTGGGCAAGAAGCGCTGAGGCGCGCGGCGGCGGAACTCCTGGGTCTCTCACGGCTTCGACTCCGTGAAGGAGGAGACCGCCATGTCCGACCAGCCCCATTCCGCCACGACCCGGATCGACGTCCGCGAGCCCGAGGCGGTGCGATACTGGACCGAGGCGCTGGGCGTCACCGAGGAGGTCCTCAACGAAGCCGTCGACCATGTCGGGTCCAGCGAGGAAGACGTGCGCAATTATATCGGCAGCAATAGCTGAGGGGTTTCAGATCCTCCCCCGCGCCGCGGGGGAGGTGGCCCAGAGGGCCGGAGGGGGCCAGCGCGGCCGATCTCCAGTTCGCCCCCTCCGTCGCTCCGCGACACCTCCCCCGTGTCACGGGGGAGGATTTTACGAGCGTTCGCGGCGCTCCATCATCCGCGTATCCGGAATCGAACCGAACGATTTCAACGGCTTCTCGTTTTTACACGCCGCTGGATCATCCGCGTTGAAACCCGCCCCATACTGATCTCACCCGATGGCTTGGAAGGGACGTCCGGCCGGCGATCGTGACGGCTGTCGGGG
>NZ_LSJA01000137.1 GCF_001556515.1 Caulobacter sp. CCH9-E1
CCTTGCGGGCCACGCGGATGTCGAGCGCGCCCGCGCCATTGATGGTGCCGGCGAACACACGGTATTCCGCGCTGGCCTTGGCGAAGTCGAGATCGCGATCGGCGCTGGCGCGCTTGTCGACGGGCACGCTTTCGCCGGTGACCGGGGCCTGGTTGACGCTGCTGTCGCCCGCCACGACGACGCCGTCGGCGGCGATGCGCTCATTGGGCCGGACCAGGATGATGTCACCGATCTCCAGGGCCTCGACGGCGACGTCCTCGGTCTTGCCGTCACGGCGGACCGTGGCGCGCTCGGGGGCCAGCTTGGCCAGGGCCTCGATCGCCCGGCGGGCCCGGCCCATGGCATAGTGTTCCAGCGAGTGGCCCATGCTGAACAGGAAGAGCAGCAGTGCGCCCTCAGCCCATTGCCCGAGCGCCGCGGCCCCGGCGGCGGCCACCAGCATCAAGGTGTCGATCTCGAACTTGCGCTTGCGCAGGTTTTCGATCGCCTCGGTCAGGGTGAACC
>NZ_LSJA01000138.1 GCF_001556515.1 Caulobacter sp. CCH9-E1
TCTCCCCTTGCGGGAGAAGGTGTCAGCGAAGCTGACGGATGAGGGGTTGAAAGGCCTATCAGGATCGCGGAGCGCGACCCCTCACCCGACCGCCTTCGGCGGTCACCCTCTCCCGCAAGGGGAGAGGGAAGTCGGTCGGCCCTGCGATCGTCTCGCTGTAAGATGTAAGGAGGGCTCCTTCTCGGGGAGAAGGAACGCCACCCGATCTAAAACCCCGACCTCCCCGGCATTCGCCGGGGAGGTCGGGTGATTAAGAAGCCGGTCGTCCTCAGTGCCCGCCAGCCGGCGCCGCCCTGCGCGGCGCTTTCGCCAGCATCCCCCGCGCGATCTCGTCCTCGCCGATCAGGGCGTGAGACGCGCCCATCTGCTTGAGCAGCGCGACATCGTTGTCCGTATAGGCGCGGGCGACGATCAGGGCGTCGGGGTTGGCCGCGCGGGCCTGTTCGATGATCCGCGCGGCCTCGAACGGGTTGGGCACGGCCACGAACAGGTGGGTGGCCTTGTCGAGGCCGGCCTGCAGCAGCACCTCGGGCTTGACCGCATTGCCGCCGACGGTCTCGAAGCCGGCCCGGCGCAGGTCCTCGGCCCGCTCGACGTCGTCCTCGATCACGACCAGCGGCGTGCGGCCCTTCAGCCCCTCGGCCACGGCCTTGCCGACCCGGCCGTAGCCGACCAGCACCGCGTGCGGCTGGGCGGCGGCCGAGGCGGGCGGGGCCTCGCCGCGCGCCTTGGCTTCCTTGGCGATCATCTTGGGCAGGATCCGATCGAGGATCGCGAACAGCAGCGGATTGACCAGGATCGACAGGATGGCGCCGGCCAGCACCAGGTCGCGACCGGCCTCGGGCAGCAGCTTCAGCGAGACGCCCAGGCCCGCCAGGATGAACGAGAACTCGCCGATCTGGGCGAGGCTCACCGAGATGGTCAGGGCCGTGCTCATCGGCCGCTTGAAGGCGCGGACGATGATCAGGGCGGCGATCGACTTGCCCACCACGATGATCAGCAGGGTCGCCAGCACCGCCAGCGGCTCGCGCAGCAGCACCATCGGGTCGAACAGCATGCCGATCGAGACGAAGAACAGCACCGCGAAGGCGTCGCGCAGCGGCAGGGTGTCGTTGGCGGCCTGCTGGGAGAGCTCGCTCTCGGCCATGATCATGCCGGCGAAGAAGGCTCCGAGCGCGAACGACACGCCAAACAGCGCCGCCGAGCCGAAGGCCACGCCCAGGGCGATGGCCAGCACGCCCAGGCGGAACAGCTCACGCGAGCCGGTGTGGGCCACGCGGTGCAGGATCCACGGGATCACCCGCCGGCCGACGATCAGCATGAAGGCGACGAAGGCGACGACCTTCCCGATCGTCAGGGCGAAGGCGCCGAGCACCCCGCCGCCGGCGGCCGATGCGGCCGGCGCCTCGCCGCCCAGCACGCCCGACAGCGCCGGCAACAGAACCAGCGCCAGCACCATGGCCAGGTCCTCGACGATCAGCCAGCCCACGGCGATCTTGCCGCGGCCTGTCTCGACCAGCCGCCGCTCCTGCAGGGCGCGCAGCAGCACGACGGTCGAGGCGACCGACAAGGCCAGGCCGAACACGATCCCCGCGCCAAGGCTCCAGCCGAGGGCGAGCGCCAGGCCCAGGCCCATCACCGTCGCCGCCGTGATCTGCACGACCGCGCCCGGAATGGCGATCTTGCGCACCGCCATCAGGTCCTTCAGCGAGAAATGCAGGCCGACCCCGAACATCAGCAGGATGACGCCGATCTCGGCCAGCTGCGGCGCCAGTTCCTGATCGGCCACGTAGCCGGGCGTGAACGGCCCGACCAGCACCCCGGCCAGCAGATAGCCGACCAGCACCGGCAGCTTCAGCCGGTTGGCGATGGCGCCGAAGACGAAGGCCAGTCCCAGGCCCGCGACGATGGTGGCGATCAGCGAGGTATGGTGCAAAGGTCCTCCTTGACGGTCATCTTTTTCGGGCGTACTCAACCAATATGGGTGACGATGCCCGAGGCCGCTAGATGCCGCACGCAAAAATTCTCCTCCCGGCGCAATGCCGGGCCGCCCGCGGTCTGATCAACTGGTCACAGGGAGAACTCGCCGATCGGGCGGGTGTTTCGCGCAGCACGGTCAAGGACTTCGAGACCGAGCGCCACGCCCTGCATCATAGCACCGAAAGGCTGCTGATCGACGCGATCGAGGCGGCGGGCGTGATCCTGATCATGGCGGACGACGCCGGACCGGGTGTTCGCTTCAGGCGTTCGATCTAGCGGCGGAGCAAAAGGGGCGGGCGCGTGGAGCACGGGGTTTCAGCGGAGAACTACAAGGACCTGGTCCTGTTCCTGGCGACCGCCGGCATCGTCGCGCCGATCTTCAAGCGTCTGAAGATCAACTCCATCCTGGGCTATCTGCTGGCCGGCGTGATCCTGGGCCCGTTCGGCTTGGGCCGCTTCATCCCCGTCGCGCCGTGGCTGGACTACGTCACCGTCGACAACCCCGACGAAATCGCCCAGTTGGCCGAGTTCGGGGTCGTCTTCCTGCTGTTCATGATCGGGCTGGAGCTGTCGTGGGAGCGGCTGCGCCTGATGCGCAAGCTGGTCTTCGGCCTGGGCGCGGCCCAGGTGATCGGCTGTTCGCTGGTGCTGGCGGCCGGCGCCATGCTGCTGGGCCAGCCGCCCGCGGCGGCCCTGGCGATCGGCGCGGCCCTGACCCTATCCTCCACCGCCATCGCCGTGCCGGTGCTGGCCGAGCGGCGGCGGCTGCATTCCGAGGGCGGCCGGGCCACCTTCTCGGTGCTGCTGTTCCAGGACCTAGCCGTCGCGCCGATCCTGATCACCCTGGCCATCGTCGGGCGCGGCCATGGCGAGTTCCATGCCGCCGATCTGCTGTCGCTGGCGCCCGCCGCGGTGGGTCTTGGCGTGATCGTGCTGGTCGGCCGCGTCGCTCTGCGGCCGATGCTGAAGTCCGTCGCCAAGGCCAAGAGCGAAGAGATGTTCATGGCCGCCTGCCTGCTGGTGATCATCGGCGCGGGCCTGGTCAGCCAGATGTCGGGTCTGTCGATGGCGCTGGGCGCCTTCGTCGCCGGCATCCTGCTGGCCGAGACCGAGTACCGCCACGAGGTCGAGGTCAAGATCGAGCCCTTCAAGGGCCTGCTGCTCAGCCTGTTCTTCGTGTCGCTGGGCATCCGGCTCGACCTCTCGCTGCTGGTCGTCAAGCCGGCGGTCATCCTGGGGGCGGTCGCGGGCCTGCTGGTGGTCAAGGCGGCCGTGGTGTTCGGCATCGGTCTGCTGATGGGGCTGGGACGGAAGGCCGCGACCGAGGCCGCGCTGATCCTGGCGGCCGGCGGCGAGTTCGCCTTCGTGCTGCTGGACAACGCCATGGGCGCGCAGGTCGTCTCGCCGGCCATCGGCCAGGCGGTGCTGGTCTCGGCGACCCTGACCATGTTCCTGATCCCGGGTCTCGCGGCCTTGGGCGAACGGCTGGGGCGCAAGGGCGCGCCGCCGCCGGTCAGCGAGGCGCCGACGGGCGAGCCGGACCGCGTCGGTCCCGAGCCGGCCGGCCAGGTGCTGGTGATCGGCTATGGCCGGGTCGGCAAGCTGGTCGGCGACATGCTGGGCCGCCACGACCTGCCCTGGATCGCGATCGAGCGCGACGCGCGTCTGGTCGAGCAGGGCCGCCGCGACGGTCTTCGCATCTATTACGGCGACGCCGCCCGCGTGGAGCTTCTCGAGCGCTGCGGCCTCGCCACCGCCCGAGCGGTGGTCGTGACCATGGACGCGCCCGAGGCGGCCGAGGCGGTGGTCGCCGCCGCGCGCGGCGCGCGCCCGGAGCTGGCCATCGTCGCCCGCGCGCGTGACGCCCGGCACGCGGCGCGACTCTATGAGCTGGGCGCCACCGACGCGGTGCCCGAGACGATCGAGGCCTCGCTGCAGCTGTCCGAAGCCGTCCTGGTCGACATCGGCGTGCCGATGGGCCTGGTCATCGCCTCGATCCACGAGCGCCGGGACGAGTACCGCAAGAAGCTCAACCGCCCCGACGCCCTGGGCGGCAAGCGCCGGCGGTTGCGGGACGCTTCGCTGCGGTAGCCCTCAGACGGCCTCGGCCCGATACCGGCGGCGCCGATGGCCCGCCGCCTTGACGATCCGCAGGAAGTGCGGGCAGTCCGTCAGGATGGGAACCTTGCAATCGGCGGCGTGGCGCAAGCCCTCGCGCATTCGGGTCAGCTGGTCGATCCGCCTATCCAGCTGGGCGGCCTTGTCGCGGAGGCGGGCCCGGTCGATGTCCGGGCCGTCCAGCAGGTCGGCGATCTCGTCCAACGTGAATCCGCAGGCCCGGCCCAGCGCGATCAGAGACAGGCGTTCCGCGGTCTCGGGGGCGAACAGGCGCTTGAGGCCCCGGCGGCCAACCGAAGCGATCAGCCCTTTCTCCTCATAGAAGCGCAGAGCCGAGGCCTTGACGCCGGACCGCCGGGAAAGCTCGGAGATATCGATATCGAACACCGCTTGACCTCAAGTGCGCTTGAGCTTGCAGGATCTTCCGACTGGCCGATCATGGCAATGAGGAGACAAGATGAGCACGAGCGTCGATCGCGACATGGCGGCCTATTGGGACCGCGCGGGTCAGGTCTGGGTCGAGCATCAGGCGTTGCTGGACCGGATCATGGCTCCGATCGGCGAGGCGGTGGTCGAGGCCGCGGGGCTGGTCAATGGCGAGGCCGTGCTGGACGTGGGCTGCGGCGCCGGCGCGACCACTCTGGAAGCCGCCTGGCGGACGGGGCCCGTGGGACGCGCGGTCGGCGTCGACATCACCGGCGCTCTTGTCGAGCTGGCCCGTCGACGCGCCGGCGAGGAGGGCCTTGAGGGCGTCGAGTTCCTGCTGGCCGACGCCCAGGCCCACGCTTTCGCCCCTGTGTTCGATGCGGTCATTTCGCGGTTCGGGGTGATGTTCTTTCCCGATCCCGTCGCCGCCTTCGCCAATCTGCGTGGGGCGCTGAAGCCGGATGGACGCCTGACCTTCGCCGCGTGGCGCTCACCCGAGGAGAACCCGCTGGCGCTGGTCCCCCTGCAGGCGGCCGCGCCATTCCTCGCCGAGCCGCCGGGGTTCGACAGGGATGCCCCCGGTCGCTTCGCCTTCGCCGATCCAGAGCGCGTCCGGGCGATCCTGGCCGCAAGCGGATGGCGCGACGTGGCGATCACGGCGCTCGATGTCGCCAGTCCGCTGTCGTTCGACGAGTTGATGACCATGAGCCTGCGGATCGGCCCGCTGAATCCGATCCTGAAGACCGCGGACGCGAGCTTGCGGCGCAAGGTCGAGGTCGCCGTGGCGGAGGCGCTGGCGCCGCGGGTCAAGGATGGCGCGGCGACGATGGAGTCCGCCTGCTGGCTGGTGACGGCGAAGGTCTAGAAGGCGGGCGAGGGGCGGCGATCGCGGTCCATGCGGCCTTTTCTGACGATGGTCGCGAAACGGGTGAGGATTTTCGGCGACGATTTGCGAATGCTTGGCCTTTTCTGTCCGCAAGAACCTTGCGCGCAATCGTTTCACGTGCGAACCCAGCAAAAGCTGACGCTTCACAATCTGTGGAGGTCGGCGGGCATGCTCGGAAGCGATTCTGAGGGGCGGTCTTGTGGAGCTTTCCCTTGAAAAATCAGGGGGGCGAAACCTGCCGAGTGTGTCTTCGCCGACACTTTCCCGTGGCGTTCGCCTTGGTATAACAGCGTCAGGCTCGGGTTACCGAGCCTGGGCAGGGCAATAGAGGGCTCTTCAAAAATGAAACTCAACCTCCTGGCGGGAGCCGCTCTGGCCGCGGTGTTCGCCGCGTCGGGCGTTTCGGCCCAAGAGACCGGCTGGTACGGCGCGGTCGATCTTGGCTATCACTGGCCGCAATCGCTGAAGACCGAGTCGGACGCGCCCGTCGTCGACGGCGTCCCCGCCCACTGGGCTTGGAAGTCGGACAGCGACTGGACCGGCTTCGTCCGTCTGGGCTACCAATTCAACCCGCACTGGCGCGCTGAAGTCGAAGGCGGCTACCGTCCGGGCGACCTGAAGGGCGTTCGCGGCCCTGGCGTCCGCGTCCCGACTGGCCTCTGCACGCCCGGCGTGACCCGCACCCTGACCGCCCCGACCTGCGGCGCTCCGGAAGGTTCGATCGACTCCTGGACCCTGATGGCGAACGTCCTCTACGACTTCGCGCCGGGCGCCTGGTTCAACCCGTTCGTCGGCGCTGGCGTCGGCATCAACCGTCTCGACGTCAAGACCCTGGGTCAGTTCAGCAACGTCGGCGTCGTCTCCGCGTCGAACGCCGCCGTCCAGAACCTGACGGTGGACGATGACGATCTGGCCGTCGCTTGGCAGGCCATCGCCGGCACCTCGATCAAGGCGACCGACAAGCTGAAGATCGACTTCACCTACCGCTACCTCACCGGCTCTGACCATACGTGGCAGTCGTCGGGTTCGGGCGTGGTGCAGCCGGGCGCCTTCACTGGTCAATACAAGGACCAGTCGGTGACCGTGGGTCTGCGCTACTCGTTCGCGTCGCCGCCTCCGCCGCCGCCGCAGTACGA
>NZ_LSJA01000013.1 GCF_001556515.1 Caulobacter sp. CCH9-E1
TGGCGGCCTTCAGGTTCTCGAACTGGCCGCCCCAGGTCAGCCAGTAGCCGGTCGGAAGCTGGACGGCTTCGACCTTTGTACGGGCTTCGGTGACGAACGAACCGATGTCGCGGCCCCGCACGTTGACCTGGATGACCACCCGGCGCTTGCCGTCCTCGCGGCTGATCTGGTTCAGACCATCGGAGAAGCGGAACTGCACCAGCTCGCGCAGCGGCACCGAACGTTGCACACCACTGTCGCCGGCCGGCAGCATGACCGGCAGGGCGCCCAGGGCGTCCAGGTCGTTGCGCTGGGCCATCGGCACGCGGACGGTGATGTCGAAGCGGCGGTCACCCTCGAAGACATCGCCTGCCTGGCGCCCGCCCATGGCCGTGGCCACGGTGTCGGCGACTTGGTCGATGCTGAGACCAAAGCGGGCGATGGCGGCCCGGTCGAACTTGACGTCCAGGGTGGGAGCCCCGCCGACCTGTTCGACGCGAACGCCTTCAGCGCCTTGGATCGACTCCAGCACCGCGCCGATCTTGGCGGCGGTGGCGCTCATCTTGTCCAGATCATCGCCATAAAGCTTGATGGCGACGTCACCGCGCACACCGGCGATCAGCTCGTTGAAGCGCATCTGGATGGGCTGGGTGACTTCGAAGCTGTTGCCCAGCAGCGGCGCGACCTTGGCCTCGATGCGTTGAACGACACCGGCTTTGTTCTCGACGGTCTTGGGCCACTCCTTTTGCGGCTTGAGGATGATGAAGCCGTCCGAGGCGTTGGGCGGCATCGGGTCGGTGGCGACCTCGGCCGTGC
>NZ_LSJA01000139.1 GCF_001556515.1 Caulobacter sp. CCH9-E1
ATGTTCGCCCGCCTGTCCCGCTACACCGCCCTGCGGGCCCAGGACCTGGCCGACAGCGGCAAGGTCAAGGGAATCGCCGACGACGCCTTCCGCGGCGTTCGCCGGTTCTTCAAATGTTACGTCTCGCGCAAGGGCTATCGGGAGGGCGACCTGGGCTTCCTGATCTCGCTGATGGCGGGCCTCTATCCGATCCTGTCGAACCTGCGCGCTCGCGAGATCCTGCGCAACCGCGCCCGCGAAGCGGCCAAGCCGACCCCGCCGGCCGCCCTGCCGCTGCGCCGGGCTGAAGCCGCCAACCAATAGTCCCACGCCATGCGGCGGCTCGCCCCCCTCGCCTTTCGCCTGATCCTTGGCCGCGAGCTGCGGCTTTGGACAAAGGCCGGACGCGCGCCGGTCCTGTGGTGGCGCGACGACGACGCGCGCGCCCCCAGCGAGGCGCTGGACAGGCTGCTGGCGCTGTCCCGCGGTCACGCGGCGCCGCTGACCCTGGCGGCGATCGCCAGCCCGCACCTCGACGCCCTGGTTCGCCGCGTCGAGGTCGAACCAACCGTCGAGATCGCCGTGCATGGGTTCAAGCACATCAACCGCCAGCCCGCCGGCCGCGGCTTTGGCGAGGTGGTCCCCGAGGACAGCCTCGAGTGGGTCCGCGCCCAGCTGCGGGCGATCGTCATGGCGTTCCACAAGGCCGGCGCGCAGCCGACCCTGTTCGTGCCGCCCTGGAACAATCTGCAGCCTCGGCTGATCGAGGCGCTCGGCGACTCGTCCATCACCGCCGTCTCCGCGTTTGATCAGGCGCGCGGCGTCTCACAGGGCGTGGCTCGTCTCGACGCGCACCTCGACGTGCTGCGCTGGAAGGGCGGCGCGCGTTTCCGCGGACGCTGGCGGTTTCTGACGCGCATGCGCCGACTGATGGCGCAGCGGCGGGTTTCCGAAAATTGGGAC
>NZ_LSJA01000140.1 GCF_001556515.1 Caulobacter sp. CCH9-E1
GGCGGGGGCGGCGGCGGCGGCGGAGCGCCGAACGTGTAGCGCAGGCCCAGGGTCACCGAGGTGTCCTTGTAGCGGCCCGAGAACGTGCCCACGTCGGTGATCGCGCCGCCGGCCGGACCGGCGTTCTGGGTCACCGAACCCCAGTCCAGCTTGCTGGTGCGCAGATAGCGGCCGGTCAGGTCCATCGACCAGTTGGTCGCGAAGTTCCAGCCCAGGCCGATGATGCCCTGCATGGCGAACGCCTGGTCGACGTCGTCGAAGCTGGTGTTCTGGTAGGTCGCGGCGCCGGCCGGGACGCCCGACAGCTGGCCGTAGACCTTGTTATGCACCCAGGCCGTACCGACGCCGGCGCCGATGAACGGGTTCAGGCCGGAATTCGGGGCCATGTCGAAGATGACATTGGCCATCAGGGTCGTGGCCTTCATCTTGCCATCGAGCTCGCCGCAGTCCGGAGCGGCCGGGCTACGGACCGCGCCGGGGGCGCAGAGGCCGATCGGCTGACCCGTTCCCGTGCCGTCCACGCCGGCCAGGCCGGCGCCGCGAGCGCTCTTGATGTCGCTCGGGCGGTAGCCGTACTCGGCTTCCACGCGCCAGTTCGGCGTGAACTTGTAACCCAGGCGACCAAAGGCGGCCCAGTCGTGGTCGCTGCCGAAGTTCCACTGATAGTTGTTGGTGGAGGTCGCCTTGACGTCGTCAGGCTCGTGATAGCCAACGTCAGCACCGACGTACCACCCGCTCGTGGCGCTTTGGGCCAGGGCGCCCGAGGCGGCGCTTAGCGCCACCGCCGCTACGCCGACCAGCAACCGCATGTTCATTGCTTTACCCTCTACTTTGGAATGTCGCGGTCCCGACATGTTCCTCGAGACCCAGGACGACAAACGCACTCGGAGCGGATTTGGGTGTTGCCCTGAGGACACAGAATGGGGCGAATTGTGAAATCAATGCGACCCCACGCCACGATCCGGCAGCGCTTAGCTTGGCCGGAAAACTGCGCGCTCTTGTCGCAAGATCCTGAGATTGAAGGAGAAATTCGATTTGCCCATACTCCCTCTCAGGGACGGGCGGAGTACGGTCTTGAGCATTGAACCTTTTCCTCTGGCCCCCGACGATTTCGCGTCGGTCTCCGGCGGCGAAACGCTAAACGCCTTCGTCAACGCCGACTCCCGGACCGGCATGGTGGCCGGCAAGACCAGCCTGACCATCGCCCAGGCCGCCTCCCAGCTGCTGCGCGGCGAGCCGGGCTGGTCCAGTCAGCTGGAGCAGGCGGCGACGGTCACCTACGCCTATCGGGCCAATGCGCCGACGACGATGCCGGGCGACGCCTCGGGCTTCTCGACCTTCAACGCCGCCCAGATCGCGCAGGCCGAGAAGGCCCTGGCGGCCTGGGCGGATGTCGCCAACATCACCTTCGTGCGCGTGGGCGAGGGAACCTCGGGCGCGAGCGCCTACAGCGACAACGCCGCCATCCTGTTTGGCAACTACAGCTCCGGCCAGGACAACGCGGCCGCCTTCGCCTTCTTTCCGGGCAACACTTCGCCCACGAACCGTTCCGGCGACATCTGGCTCAATTCCACCCTGAGCTACAACACCAGCCCGACGGGGACCAATTACGGCGGCATGGTCATCGTGCACGAGCTGGGCCATGCGATCGGCCTGGACCATCCGGGGGACTACGACGCCGCCGCCAACACCACCCTGACCTACGCCGCCAACGCCGGCTATTACGAGGACAGCCGCCAGTACACGGTGATGTCCTATTTCAGCGAGAGCAACACGGGAGGCTCCTTCAGCGGCGTCTACGCCTCCTCTCCCCTGCTGGACGACATCGCCGCCGCCCAGTTGGCCTACGGCGCCAACATGTCGACCCGCACTGGCGACACCGTCTACGGCTTCAACGCCAACGCCGGCCGCGACTGGTTCAGTGCGACCAGCGCCTCGAGCAAGCTGGTCTTCGCCGTCTGGGACGCCGGCGGGACCGACACCCTGGACTTCTCCGGCTACAAGGTCGCCCAGACCATCGATCTGCGGCCGGGCTATTTCTCCAGCGTCGGCGGCCTGACCGGCAATGTCTCCATCGCTCTGGGCGCGACGATCGAGAACGCCGTCGGTGGAACGGCGGCCGACACCATCAACGGCAACAGCGCCGCCAACCGCATCATCGGCGGACAGGGCAATGACACCCTGGACGGCGGCCTGGGCGCGGACACCACGGTGCTCTCCGGCAAGATCGCCAACTACGCGGTCACGGCGCTTTCGACCGGCGGCTGGCAGGTGAAGGACAACGCCGGGAGCGACGGGACCGATATAATCGTCAATATCGAGAGCTTGGTCTTCGCGGACAGTTCCATCTCGCTGGTCGACAGCCGCGTCGCGACGGCCATGGGCGGCCTGTTGCGCCTGAAGCCGCTCAGCGTCGGCGCCGAGACCCTGGCCAAGAGCCTGGCGGCCGACATGGCCGCCGGCGGAACCTATGCGAACGCCATCGCCCAGGTGATCAAGACGGCGGACGCGACCACTTCGGTCGCGGTGATGTCGTACCAGTTCTTCACCGGCCGCACGCCGACGGCGGCGGGCATGGACTATCTGATCGCCCCCGACGGTCCGAACGCCAACAACCTCAACAGCGCCTATTACCAGACCTTCGACTACGGCAACCGCTACATCAACTTCGCGGTGAACCTGGGCAAGGCCGGCGAGGGCGCGACGGCGTTCGGCGCGAGCTATGGCGCGCTGACCCTGACCGACGCGACGCGCAAGGCCTATGCGGCGATCTTCGGCCTCAGCCCCACCGACCAGAAGCTGCATGATCTGCTGGACGCCAGCTTCGTGCTGAACGGCCAGACCATGACCCGGGCCGACTACTTCGCCTATTACGGCCAGGACGGCCTGAACGGCCAGGGGACCAAGGCCGCCATGGTCGGCTGGCTGCTGGGCGAGGCGGCCAAGGCCGACGTCGGCGTCTACGCCAAGTCGCTGGCGGCCTTCTATGCCGACGAACTGACCCGCGAGGTGTTCGGGGTCGACCTGATCGGGTCCTACGCCAAGCCGGAATACAATCTGACCTGAGGCGCGGCGCCTTGCGACCGACGCCGCCTGGACTTCAGAACCCGAGCGCCTTGAGGCGGTTGGACCATCTGACCTCGGAGGATCCGGCGGGGAGTGACGCGAAGTCGCCGTCGCGCCCCACGCGCATCGGCCCGCCGAAGATTTCCTTCGAGCGTCCCAGGAAGGGTCCTTCCAGCGCGCGCACCGGCAAGGGCGGTATCACGTGATAGAACAGCACGGCCTTGGCGCCCGCAGCCTTGGCCTCGCGCGCCACCGTCTCGGGCGGGGTGTGATAGGTCAGGATGTCCCTGAAGATGTGGGCGTAGTTGCCGCGGCCCGCCTGCTCGGCGACCGACTGCTGCATCGCCACGAGATTAGGCGCCAAGCCTTCGTGGACCAGAAGGTCGACGTTCCTGGACGCGCGGACAAGGCGCTCGGAAGGTCCCGTATCGCCGCTCACGACGACGCTGCGGCCCTTGTACTCGAAGCGATAGCCCACGGCCCCCTCCACCGGGGCATGAGCCACCGGAAAGGCCCAGACCTTCAGGTCGGGCTTCTCCAGCACGAGGACGTCCGGGCCGTCGGCGGCGGCTGAGAAGACATGGGGATCTCCCCCGAACCCCGAGGGCGGGACCACCGCCACGCCGTGATGGGCGATGCGGTATCCGCGGTCGGGGGCGTAGGCCGCCTCGAAGCCGTCCACCACGCCCTCCAGCCCCGGCGGGCCATAGAGCGGCATCGGCGCGCGCGCCGCGCCGCCGGCCCAGTGCTGCAGCATCAGCTCGCCCAGGTCGGCGATATGGTCGGAATGATAGTGGGTGATGAAGGTGGCCGCGACCGAGGCCGGCGGCAGGTTCATCAGCAGAAGGTTACGCGTCGAGCCGGATCCGGAGTCGACCACGAAAAGATCGCGCCCCGCGACCACCGCCACGCAGGGGCCGGCTCGCGTGGGATCCGGCATCGGCGAGCCTGAACCGCAAAGACCGACGTGCAGGCCGTCGGGCAGGCTCGCCAGGGGGTCCTCAGCCACGGCCAGGGCAAAGGCCTGACGCATGCCAACCAGCGCCAGCCTATCGCGAAAAAGCCATGCGCCGCCGAGGCCAATGACGACGACCAAGCCCAGCGCGCCCAGCCCGATCCAAAGTCCGCGCATTCTCGCCTCCTCCTTTTTGGCCATAGAGGAACATAATGGCATGCATAGTGCCAATAAATTCCACAATGGGGTGGAGGCTTTCCCGCGGCGCACGCCCCTCATGATCGCGAGCCACCTATTGACAGTCATGATGTCAATAGATGTCATTCAAGTCCGGCCTCTCGGAGCTCACGCCCGTGTCCATGCGCACCCTGATCCTGAAAAGCGCGACGACGCTCCTCACCAGCCCCATGCGCCGCCGCATGGCCCGCGATGGCGCGGCCCTAGCAGCTCGCCTGCGCGGCGAACGCTCGACCGTCCGGTACTTTCATCAGGCCGACGACCCCTATTCGCATCTGGCCGCGCAGATGCTGCCGCTCTTGCGGGCCCGCTACGCGGTGGAGATCGAGGTTCATCTGGCCCCGCCCCCCGAGGATTCCGCCGCGCCCGACCGCGAACGGTTGCGAGGCTATGGCTTGCGCGACGCCGTCCGGCTGGCGCGGGCGCACGGCCTGGAATTTCCGTCCAACCCCGCCCTGCCCGCGCTGGAAGCGGTCTTGCGCTTGCAGGCCATCCTGGCGCACGCGCTGGACCGCGACCGCTTCGACGCGACCGCCACGGCGGCGGGGAACGCGCTGTGGTCGGGCGACATGCGCGCGCTGGAGGCGATGGCCGCCCTGGACGGCGCCGCCGAGCCTGGCCTCGCCGACCAGAGTCTCGCCGCCGGCGAGGCCACGCGCCGACGCCTGGGCCACTATCTGGGCGGCATGTTTCACTTCGAGGGCGAATGGTTCTGGGGCGTCGACCGCCTCGGCTGGCTCGAGCGTCGCCTGGCGGACCGCGGCCTGGACCGAGAGCCCGGCGCCCGACCGCTAGCGCCGGCGCTGGAGCCGATCCTCGGCGCGCCGCCGGCCGGATCGCCGCCGACCCTCGAGGTCTGGTTCTCGTTCCGCAGCCCTTATTCGTGGCTTGTCATGCCCCGCATCCGGCGACTGGCCCGCGCCTATGGCGCACCGCTCGAACTCCGCCCCATTCTGCCGATGGTCATGCGAGGCCTGGCCGTTCCGCGGATCAAGACCCTCTACATCGCCTTGGACGGCAAGCGAGAAGCCGAACGCCTTGGCCTGCCTTTCGGCGCGATCGTCGACCCGGTCGGCGCCGGCGCCGAGCGCGCTCTGGCCGTCCTGCATCACGCCATTCCGCTGGGCCTGGGTCAGGAATTCGCCGAACTGGGCCTGAAGGCCGCCTTCGCCGATGGGATCGCCCTGGCCGAGGACAAGGGCCTGTTCGACGTCGCGCGCCGCGCGGGACTGACCGACGCCCAGACCGCCGCCGCTCTCGCCGATGAGACCTGGCGAACCCGCGTGGAAAGCAATCGCGCCGCGCTCCTCGACGCGGGCCTTTGGGGCGCCCCAACCTTTCGCGTCAGCGGCGGGCCCGCGCATTGGGGGCAGGATCGCCTCTGGATGCTGGAGCAGGACATCCGCGCCGCCATGACGCCAGCGATTTGACGCCGGACCGAAGTCCGGTCGTCTAGCGACGCGAGCCGACGGCTCGTGAACCCTGAAAAGAAAGGAGGAGGATGGTGGACGCGACAGGGATTGAACCTGTGACCCCTACGATGTCAACGTAGTGCTCTCCCGCTGAGCTACGCGTCCGCCGAAGCGATCCGAAGCGTCTTCGAGAAGACGTCCTGGCCGGGAAGGTGTGGGGGTATAGCGGCGGCTTGGCCGGCGCGCAAGCCGCCCGAAAACTTTTTTCGGATGGTTTTTTAGGCGGCCATCATCTTCTCCACCTCGGCGACCAGGTCGCGCAGGTGGACGGGCTTGGACAGCACCTTGGAGCCGGCCGGCGCGCGGTCCTGCGCCGACAGGGCCACGGCGGCGAAGCCGGTGATGAACATGATGCGCAGGCCCGGGTCGCGAGCGGCGGCCTGGCGGGCCACCTCGATGCCGTCCATGCCGGGCATGACGATGTCGGTCAGCAGCAGGTCCCAGTTGGTGTCGAGGTGCTGGACGGCTTCCTCGCCGTCCGCGCAGGCCGTCACTTCGAACCCGGCGCGTTCCAGGGCGCGGGCCAGGAAGCCGCGGAGAGAGTCGTCGTCTTCGGCGAGGAGGATGCGGGCCATGAGGTCACGTGTCCTGAAGATTAAGAAGTCGTAGCGACGGCCACCTTAGCAAGTTCAGCGTAAATCGGGGATGAACCTAAACGTCGCGGCTGTGGACGGATCGGTGGGCGGCTTGATCGTCGACAAATCGCCGTTTGACCCAGGGGACGCGCGCTTCGATGATGGGCCATGAGCGTCGCCCGGCCGATCCCGTCCGAAACGCTGGAAACCCTTGCCGGGCCAGCCTTCGAGGTGTTGCGCGCCGCGCCCGCCGGCGCGCCGCCGCCGACCGCCCTGGTCTTCGCCTCGCCCCATTCGGGCGAGGTCTATCCGCCGGACATGGTCGAGGCCGCCCGTCTGCCGGTCGAAACCTTGCGCGCCTCGGAGGACGCTTTCGTCGATCGGATCATCGCCGGCGCCCCCGCCCTGGGCGCGTCGGTGATTCTCGCCCGCCTGGCCCGCGCCTATGTCGACCTGAACCGCGAGCCTTGGGAGCTGGACCCGTCGATGTTCGACGAGGCCCTGCCCGACTACGCCCAGGGCCGCACCGCCCGGGTGGCGGCGGGACTGGGGGCGATTCCCCGCGTCGCCGGCGAGGGACGGCCGATCTACGCCCGCAAGCTGACCTTCGCCGAGGCCCGCGACCGAATCGAGCTGGCCCACCGCCCCTATCACGACGCCCTGGACCGCCAGCTGGCGGCGGCGCGGGCGGCGCATGGGGCGGCGATTCTGATCGACTGGCACTCGATGCCGGCTGCCGCCGCGCGGGGCGTAAGAGGCCGGGGCGGGTCGTGCGACATCGTGCTGGGCGACCGTTTCGGCGCGGCCTGCTCACCCAAGCTGACCGGCCTGGTGGAGCGCGAGCTGGAAGGCATGGGCTACCGCGTCGCCCGCAACGCGCCCTACGCCGGCGGCTACACCACCGAGCACTACGGCCGCCCGGCCAAGCGCACCCACGCCCTGCAGATCGAGATCAACCGCGCGCTCTATATGGACGAGGACACGCGCGAGCCGACCGAAGGCCTGGCGAAGCTGACGGCGGACGCCGAAACGCTGACGCGGGCGCTGGCGGGGATGGATGTGGGTGAGTTGAAGTAGCTCCCTTCTCCCCTTGCGGGAGAAGGTGTCGCCGTCAGGCGACGGATGAGGGGTCGAAAGATCTCTCCGGCAAGGGCGGCGCAACCCCTCACCCGGCGCTGCGCGCCCCCCTCTCCCGCAAGGGGGAGAGGGAAATCCCCCCAAAACCCCTCCGCCCACGCCGCGTTGTCGTGGATCAACGACGCCCGCGGCCGCTCAGGCCAAAAAAAAGCCCGGTGAAACCACCGGGCCAGTTCATTAGGGAGGAAACGCCCAGGAAGGGCAGAAGCGGCAGCGCCGCCTCACGGGATTGTTTATAGGGTGCGACGCAAAATTGGGCAAGCGAAAAAATGCAGTTCAATTCCTATTTTTCTAAGGGGGATTGGAGCAATGCCTTATGCGACAAGGGTTACGTAGGGTCGCCCAAAGAGAGTGCATCATTTTTAGTCATGCTGCGCCGCACAATCCGTTACAGCTGAAACCGTCTCTGTCGAGAACATCACGCAAAGCCAAGTCCGGTAAGGGTTTGGCGATGACACCGGTTACCCGCGACAATGCTTTCCGAGGGGTGGGGGTGGATAAATCGAGCGCAGTCGCGTAAAAGCCGCGCGCCTGACGCTTGACGCGTCATCCCCTATTCTTCCCGAAAGTCCGTCCGTTCCCATGAACATGCGAAATATCGCCATCATCGCGCACGTCGATCATGGCAAGACCACCCTCGTCGACCAGCTGCTGGCCCAGTCCGGCGTGTTCCGCGCCAACGAAGCCACGACCGAACGGGCGATGGACTCCAACGACCAGGAACGTGAGCGCGGCATCACCATCCTGGCCAAGTGCACCAGCGTTCTGTGGAACGGCGAGGCGGGCGAGACCCGCATCAACATCATCGACACCCCCGGCCACGCCGACTTCGGCGGCGAGGTGGAGCGGATCCTGGGCATGGTGGACGGCTGCGTCCTGCTGGTCGACGCCGAGGAAGGCGTCATGCCGCAGACCAAGTTCGTGCTGACCAAGGCGCTGAAGATGGGCCTGCGCCCGATCCTCTGCATCAACAAGGTCGACCGCGCCCACGCCGATCCGGACCGTGTGCACAACGAAGCCTTCGACCTGTTCGCCGCCATCGGCGCCACGGACGAGCAGCTGGACTTCCCGCACATCTACGCCTCGGGCCGCTCGGGCTGGGCGACGCTGGACCTGAACCAGCCGAGCGACAACCTCGCGCCCCTGTTCGACCTGATCGTCCGCCACGTTCCGCCGCCCAAGGTCGCCGAGAACAAGGACAAGCCGTTCCAGATGCTGAACGTGCTGATCGAGTCGGATCCGTTCCTGGGTCGCCTGCTGACCGGCCGCATCGCCAGCGGCAAGGCCGTCCCCGGCATGGCCATCCACGCCCTGGACCGTAACGGCAACGAGATCGAGCGCGGCCGCATCACCAAGGTGCTGGCCTTCCGCGGCCTGAAGCGCCAGCCGGTCGACGAAGGCGCCGAGGCCGGCGACATCGTCGCCATCGCCGGCATGAGCAAGGCCACCGTGGCCGACACGCTGTGCGCCATGGAAGTGACCGAGGCGCTCCCCGCCCAGCCGATCGACCCGCCGACCATCTCGATGACCGTCTCGGTCAACGACAGCCCGCTGGCCGGTCGCGAAGGCGACAAGGTCCAGTCGCGCGTCATCCGCGACCGCCTGCTGAAGGAAGCCGAGTCGAACGTGGCCATCCGCGTCACCGAGACCTCGGAAAAGGACGCCTATGAAGTCGCCGGCCGCGGCGAACTGCAGCTGGGCGTGTTGATCGAGAACATGCGCCGCGAAGGCTTCGAGGTGTCGATCAGCCGTCCGCGCGTCGTTTATCAGACCGGCGAGAACGGCGAGCGCCTGGAGCCGATGGAAGACGTCGTCATCGACGTCGACGACGAGTTCACCGGCATCGTCATCGAAAAGCTGTCGGCCCGTAAGGCCGAGCTGAAGGACATGGGCCCGTCGGGCGCGGGCAAGACCCGCATCCAGCTGCTCTCGCCCTCGCGCTCGCTGATCGGCTACCAGGGCGAGTTCCTGACCGACACGCGTGGCTCGGGCGTGCTGAACCGCGTGTTCAGCCACTACGAGCCGCACAAGGGCCCGATCGACCAACAGCGCAAGGGCGTGCTCGTCAGCAACTCGGACGGTGAAACGGCGGCCTACGCCCTGTGGAACCTGGAAGAGCGCGGCGTGATGTTCGTCGGCGCCGGCGAGAAGACCTACCAGGGCATGATCATCGGCGAGAACAGCCGCTCGGACGACCTGGACGTCAACCCGATGAAGGCCAAGCAGCTGACCAACGTCCGCGCGTCGGGCAAGGACGAATCGATCCGCCTGACCCCGCCGCGCCGCATGACCCTGGAACAGGCCATCGCCTATATCGAGGACGATGAGCTGGTCGAGGTCACGCCGAAGAACATCCGCCTGCGCAAGCAGGTCCTGAACCCCTCGTTCCGCAAGAAGCGCACGAAGGAAGACTAGTCTTTCCGGGTTCGTGAATGTGGCCGCCGTTCGCAAGGACGGCGGCCTTTTTTCGTTGGGAAATCATCCCTCTCCCCCTGCGGGAGAGGGTGGCCCCGGCGAGAGCCGGGGTCGGGTGAGGGGTTGCGCTCCGATATCCGGATCGGTTTCCCGACCCCTCATCCGTCGGCTTCGCCGACACCTTCTCCCGCAAGGGGAGAAGGAACTGGCGCGCGCCGCCCTATAGGGCAGAGCCTACCCACTTGCGGCGATGCGCGCGGTCACACTTAACCGCCAGTTTACATAAACGCCGGATATCTTCTCGCTTGGGGAGCGGACTGCCCCCGGGGGATCGGCACACTTGCGTTCCACGATCAGTTTCGTCGGTCGAGAAACGACCGCGCTTTTGTCTCGGATGCTGCCCGCCTTGCCAGAGGCGATGGCCGGCCGCGTCCGCATGGAGCAGGTGCAGAGCATCCTGCGCATGACGCCCGTCATGATGGGCGCGAACATCATCATCGCCATACTGGTCGCCTTCGCCGGCCAAGGCAGTCCTCACACGGACGGTCTGACGCTGTGGGCCTGCGCGGTCGTCGCCTACGCCTTGCTGGGCCTTCGCGGCTGGGTCGCCTCGCAACGTCGGCGCAGCCCCAACAAGGCTGTCTCGGCGCGCGGCGTGCGCCGCATCACTTGGCAGGCCGGCGTTCTGGGAAGCTTGTGGGCCATCCTCCCGATCCTGACCATGCCCGCCGAACAAGGGTTCAAGGGCTCGATGCCGATGATGGTCGCCTCGGTGATCGCCGGCATGATCGGCTGCGGCGGCTTCGCCCTGCTGACCCTGCCGGCCGCGGCCATCGCCTATTCGACGCCGATGACGCTGGGCGCGCTCTTGGCGCTGTCGACCAGCCATGACCCGATCCTCTACGCCCTGGGCGGCCTCTTGATCTTCTGCCACGCCGTGGTGGTCGTTTCGTGCCTGTCCCACGCCAAGATCTTCGTCGACCGCCTGGTCGCCGCCGAGGAGCTGGAAACCCAGCGCCAGGTGGTCAGCCTGCTGCTCAGCGACTTCGAGGAGGGCGCCAGCGACTGGCTGTGGGAGGTCGACGCCCTGGGCCGCCTGACCTACGTCTCGGACCGCATGGTCGCCGCCGCCGGCGTCGAGCGCGCCAGACTGCTGGGCCAGCCGATGTCGGACCTGTGCGGCGCGGCCGAGGGGCCCGACGGCCCGGTCGCCGCGCTCTCGGCCCTGTTCGTCGAGCAGAAGACCTTCCGCGACGTGGTCGTCTCGATCGAGGTGGGCGAAGAGACCCACTGGTGGTCGCTGTCGGCCAAGCCGATCCACGACCTGGACGGCCATTTCACCGGCTTCCGCGGCGTGGGCGCCGACATCACCCAGGCCCGCGAGGACCAGGCCCGCATCTCGCGCCTGGCCCATTACGACGTCCTGACCCAGCTGCCCAACCGCCTGTCGTTCCTGCAGGCCCTGAGCCGCGCCTGGACCGAGCACGGCCGCGCCGACCGTGAGCCGCGCGGCGCCGGCTGCGCCGTGCTGTGCCTGGACCTCGATCACTTCAAGGGCGTCAACGACAGCCTGGGCCACCCGATCGGCGACGACCTGCTGGTCCAGGCCTCGGCCCGGCTGCGCGACTGCGTGGGCGAGATGGGGCTGGTGTCCCGCCTGGGTGGCGACGAGTTCGCCGTGGTGGTGGCTCCCTCGCCGGGCGCCGAGATCCTGGGCGAGCTGGCCCGGGGCATCGTCGAGAGCCTGTCGCGTCCCTACGACGTGCGCGGCAACCACGTGCTGATCGGCGCCAGCGTCGGCATCGCCGAGGCCCCGCTGCACGCCGACGATCCGGACGGCCTGCTGAAGAACGCCGACCTGGCCCTCTACCAGGCCAAGGGCGACGGCCGCGGCGCCTACCGCTTCTTCGAGACGTCGATGGACCTCTGGATCAAGCAGCGTCGCGAGCTGGAGATGGACCTGCGCGACGCGCTCGACAACGACGAGCTGAAGCTGTTCTTTCAGCCGTTGATCGGCCGCGAGGGCGGCCGGGTCACCGGCTTCGAGGCGCTGCTGCGCTGGCAGCACCCGCGCCGGGGCCTGGTCGCGCCGGGCGAGTTCATCGAGTGCGCCGAGCAATGGGGCCTGATCGGCAAGATCGGCGAGTGGGTGCTGAACGAGGCCTGCCGCACCGCCGCCAGCTGGCCCTCGCCCCTGACCGTGGCCGTCAACCTGTCGCCCCACCAGTTCGTGTCCGGCGACCTGGTGGCCCACGTCCGCAAGGCGCTGAAGGCCTCGCGCCTGGCCCCGTCGCGCCTGGAGCTTGAGATCACCGAGGGCCTGCTGCTGCAGGACAGCGCCAAGATCCTGGAGCAGCTGGCGCAGTTGAAGAAGCTGGGCGTGAAGATCGCCATGGACGACTTCGGCACCGGCTATTCCAGCCTGTCGTATCTGTGGCGGTTCCCGTTCGACAAGATCAAGATCGACCGCTCGTTCGTGGCCGAGATGCAGGACAACGCGGCCATCGCCGACATCCTGCGCACCATCGCCCTGCTGGGTCGGACCCTGAACCTGGAGGTCACCGCCGAGGGCGTGGAGACCATCGACCAGGCCAGGCTGCTGGCCGAGATGCGCTGCGACCACTTCCAGGGCTTCCTGTACGGCCGCCCCATGCCGGTCGGCGACATCCCCAGCTTCCTGCTGGCCGCCACGGCGCGCCAGATGCGGGGTTGGCGCGTGGACGAGGACTGGGACGAGGACGACTGGGACGAGGCGGCGGCGGGATAGGCGGCGCTTAGCGCCCTCCCAATAAACACCCGTCATTCTCGTCCTGAATTGAGGGAATGCGCCATCACCGACAAAGCCGGTCGCCGGCGCCGGAAGCAGACCCTCCGATCTTCTGCTCGGGGTGGAGGGCGGACCAAATCCTCCCCCCAGCGGGGGAGGTGTCGGCGAGGCCGACGGAGGGGGAAGAAGCCGGCTCGGCAGGAGTTCCC
>NZ_LSJA01000141.1 GCF_001556515.1 Caulobacter sp. CCH9-E1
CTTCCAGATCACCCGCCGCTCGCCCCCGTGGAGGCGCCGTCGTCAGCTGTGATGGCCGTCGACCTGCCGTCCACTGTCTCTAGAACGGTTATGCGGACTGGGTTTCATGCAACACCGCTTAAGTGATTGATTTTGGCGCTACCTGGCGCGCCGGCAACCCGAAAAGCGCAACAAGTCACCGGTTTCCACGGGTTTTGTTGCGCGGCGCGAGCTCTTCCGCTCGCGCGCGCCGCGCATCTTTCTTCTGATACGAGGATGAGGGGGGCCGGGGGAGAAGGAGGCACAACGCATACGAATCGCGCAGTTCGCTTGAGCCACGCTTGATCCGACTATCTCGCCGTAAGTGCATGTTGACCTCAACAGAAAACCCATGCAACCGTGAGTGATGCACACGGTGTAGGCTCGGCATCCTTGTGATCGCCGAGACGCGGGGCGTCCGAGTTCATATCTCCTTTTTGCGTTCGTAGCGGCCAAGCTCAATCGAGTGGGGGGGGTCATATGCGCATGCGCAGGCGCGGGCTCAGCGGAGCTCTGCTATTGTCCACGACGATCGTATGGGCGGTGGCGAGCGGCGCCAGGGCCGATTGTCCTAGCCCGACCAAGCCGGTCTATAAAGACCTTCCCGATTTCGCCAGCGATTCAGGCTTTGACCTGCAGATTAGGTCCTCACCAGCCGGATCTCTCGTGCGTGTTACGGGCGACACCGTGATCATCGATCAGGCGAGTTTGGCGTCCCTGCTGTCGTCGCCCTCCGAGCCGAAGACAAAGATCGCGACGCTTACCTTTGATGCGCGGGTCCTCGTCATCCGCGGGCCCATCTCTCTTGAAGGTGCCAAGCTTAACTTACTGGGAGAGACGATCCGCTTCGAGCGCGGCGGCACCATAACTCTTGTTCCCAATCCGGCGGCTCCACATCGCGAGTTGCGGCTAATCGCCGACAAAGTGGAGTTCATAGGTGGCGGCCGTCGTCCGCTGGATATGTCCATCACCGCAAACCCGGACGTCTCAGTCCAGATCACGGCACGTTCCTTTGATGGAAGCCAAGCGCCGGCTGCGGCATGGCGCCGGTTCGTCGACTCGGTCGAACAGGACGATCCACCGGTGCAAGTCGCATTCGTCCTGGGCGATGCGGCATCTCACTCGCTCGATACCGTCTGGCGCGATGAAATGCAGTGGCCGCTCTACCTCACCGCCAAGGTAAGGAAGCATTTCAATCGCGCGCCGTTCGATCCCAAAAATCAAGCGACGATCCAGGGGGTCCTGGCACGCTACCAGACCGCGATGGCCGGCTGGCGTGAGCCCCAGCCCATCGCCGTGCTCACATCCGTTAAAGCCGCGCTTGACGATGGCACAGATCTCTCGGGCCACGGTCCTGCTTACACCCCCAAACAGGATCTTGCCGCGCAGCAGAAGGCGCTCCGCGCTCAGATCGATAGATCCACGTTCGACCTGCTCTCCGAACTTCTCGCCTCAACGGTATCTGATGAGCAGTCGGTAAAGGACGCGCTTGCTGCAACGCGAACTGAACTGGGGACGGTCGATCAGCAGGTCGGCGCGCTGCAGACCGAAGTGGAAGCGGCCAATCAGAAGCTTCAGGTGCTTGCGCAGGCCGCCAGTGGGGTCGCCGACCGTATGAAGCAGCGCAGCGAGTATCTGAAAGTGATGACCGAGCGCGACTTTCAACGGATGCGTGACGCGCAAAGCGTCAAGCAGTGCCCTCCCCAAGTGACCGACCTGAGACTTGAGCAAGCGCCAATGTCAGGGATCGCCTACCGCTCCTCGCCGGGCTGGTGTGAAGCGCTTGCCACGATGAGCTTGAGGGGATGAAACACTCGGGATTTTCCTGAGCGCCTTTGTCACCGGGGCAAACTCCACTAATCGGGAAAATTCCGCCCGCGCTGCCTTCCGGTTTTTGCGCCTAGGCCAACTCCCCAGTTCTTCAAGGCAAAGTCGCGGATTGCGCCGTGAAAGTCTGCACAGGAAGATTCAATTTCGGCGCACTGGAGTTCACGCTCCTTTGGATCAGTAAGGTCCAAATTCGCCTCATCCGTCACCGTCATACGGTAGCGACGTCGTGCCTGGAGCAACTGGGCGGGCACTTGGGGAGACACGCCTCCAACGTCGAATAGGCAGGCAAATTGCTGCCCCACCGACGTTGAATGCCGAACTGCAGCTTCATACGCAGCGCGAGCTGCAGGTTCGTTCGGAGAACCGCGAACAGCAGTTTGAGCTTCAAGAGAAGACAAGTTGATCGCCTCTAGAAGCTCCTTGAGCTCTTTCCGGAACTCTGTGAGTTCAGCGTCGGCCGCCCTACCGCCCCGAGTGAAAACTGCGGCTACGGGCTTCCACGCCTTCGCGACAATGTCAAACGGCGTCCAAAGCTGACCCCCAATATGCGTCCAAAGTTGACCCCTC
>NZ_LSJA01000142.1 GCF_001556515.1 Caulobacter sp. CCH9-E1
CAACCCTCCGCTAAATCCGCAGCCCGGCTGTCTCAAAACTTCTGACGACGTACAGCCGACCAGGCGGCCTTCGGCGGCCGAGAACTCCTGCATGACGATGCCGGCGAAGCGGTTCCTGCCCGGTCGGTGGTCCCACAGCTGGTTCAACAACCACTTGCGGCCGTCATCGTCGTGGAACAGCGACGGGTCGAAGCCGGAGCTGTTCAGATAGACCGGCTCGGACCACTCGCCGTCGATCGTGTCGCAGGTGACCAGGTAGTTGTGGAAGTCGCGCAGGGACGCACCGGAGGCCCCGCCAACCGTCGTGCGGCCATAGCGCTTGACGTCGGTATAGATCAGCCAGAAGCGGCCGTCGGCGTAGGATAGGCAGGGGGCCCAAACACCGCAACCGTCCGGATCGCCCAGCATGTTCACCTGGCTGGCGCGCTGCAGCGGCCGGCTCAGCAGCCGCCAGTTCTTAAGATCGCGCGAGTGGTGGATCTGGACGCCCGGGAACCACTCGAAGGTCGAGACGGCGATGTAGTAGTCGTCCCCCACCCGCACGATCGAGGGATCGGGGTTGAAGCCGCGCAGGATGGGATTGCGGATCACGGACAAACTCACGGATTGGGAATCTGGCTGACCGGCTCGGCCTTGGGCTCGATGCGGTCGCGGATAAAGGTCCATAGGATGATGGCGCCCAAGATGTCGAGCACGCCCAGGGCGACGAAGAACGGGTCATAGCCGATCGTGGCCACCAGGCCGCCGATCAGCAGCGAGAACAGCAGGACGCCCAGATTGCCCATCATGCCGGCCAGGCCCGCGACGGTGGCGACCTCGTCACGACGGAAGAGGTCCGAGGCCATGGTGATCACGGTCACCGACAGCGTCTGGTGCGCGAAGCCGCCCAGACACAGCAGCGCGATGGCGGCGTAGGGGCTTTCGACCCGCCCGACGAAGATCATGCCGGTCATCATCGCCGCGCCCAGGGTGACGGCCCAGCGGCGAGCGTTGATCAGAGAGACGCCGCGCGCCTGCAGGAAGCCGGCGACGGTCGGGCCGAACAGGCAGCCGAGGTCGGCGGCCACAAACGGCAGCCAGGCGAACATGGCGATCTGCTTGAGGTCGAAGCCGCGCGTCTGGGACAGGTACAGCGGCACCCAGAACGACAGCGTCCCCCAGGTGGGGTCGGCCAGGAAGCGCGGCAGGGCGATGCCCCAGAACTTGCGCTGCTTGAGGATGGAGATCACCGAAGGCTTGGCGCCCGCCTCGGCCAGGTGCGTCTCCTGACCGGCGGCGATCCGCTCGCGCTCGGCCTGTGTCATCGACGGGTGCTGGTCGGGCGAGCGGTAGAAGAACAGCCACAGCGCCAGCCAGACGAGGCCCAGCGCGCCAGTCATGACGAAGGCCGCGCGCCAGTTCCAGGTCAGCACGGCCCAGACCACCAGCGGCGGGGCCAGCATCGAGCCGACCGAGGCGCCGATGTTGAACACGCCGCCGGCGAAGCCGCGCTCCTTGGCCGGGAACCAGGTGGCGACCGTCTTCATGCCGGCCGGCTGAGCCGAGCCCTCCGCGAAGCCCAGCAGGCCCCGCAGGACGGCGAAGCCTTGCCAGTTGGACGCCAGGCCATGCGCCATGGCCGCCAGCGACCAGGCCGCCGCGAACACCGCGAAACCGGTCCGAAGGCCGAGGGTGTCGAGCACATAGCCGCACACCGGCTGCAGCATGATCCCCAGCTGGAAGGCGCCGGTGATCCAAGAGTACTCCGTCACCGTGATGCCGAGGTCCTTCAGCACCGTCGGGGCCGCCACGCCCATGGTCGAACGCGTCAGGTAGTTGATGATCGCGCCCAGCATGACGAGGCCGATGATCCACCAGCGCAGGGCCCGAAGTTTCGGAAAGGACAGCTTCGGCAAGACGCGTTTCCCTAATCAGGCGCGCGTTCATGCCGACGCGCTCGCCCTTTGGTACCGCTACCGTCTAAGGCAACCCGCGTCCAGCCTGTCGAGGTCGTAGCCGACACGCGTCATTGGCTGGATCGACCGGCCTTCAAGGCCTTCGCGCGGCTGGCGGCCCGGGCCTTAGCGGAAGGCTGAGACTTGGCTGGGGCCTTGCGCGCGCCCGCGTTCGATTTCGCGATGCGGGCGTCCTTTTCGGCCGCCGCCCGTTGCAAGGCGCGCATCGAGCGATCGGCCCGGGCCTTGCACCGGGCGTGCAGGGCCTCGAGCTCTTTGTCGGTCAGCTTCTCGATGCCGATGAACTCGTTCTCGGCGTCGGTCGTGGCGCGGATCAGCTCGTCCAGCTTGGTCTGCAGGGCCACACCGTCGCGGTTCTGGGTGTTCTGGATCAGGAACACCATCAGGAAGGTGACGATGGTCGTGCCGGTGTTGATCACCAACTGCCAGGTTTCGGAAAAGCCGAAGAACGGCCCGCTGATCGCCCAGACCAAGACCAAGGCCACACAGGCCAGGAAGGCGGGCGGGCTGCCGGTGATCCTGGCGGTTATGTTGGCGAACTTGGCGAACAGCTTGTCCACGGAAGACCTCCCTGCGGTCTTCCGGTAACGCTTAAACCTCGGCGGAAGCTCCCCGATCACCAAAAGCTTCGCTGCGGCCCTCGCCGCCTCGGACGCTGATCTCGCCGACAAAGCGGTCGCGGCCGTCGGGACCGGGCGCCGGCTCCCAGACGAAGACGCCGACACACTCGTGTTCAGCCGCGATGTCGGCGGCCAGTTCCATCGCTTCGGCGTCGCTCTCGGCCGTCTCGGCGACAAAGGTCAGCGACACGCCGTTCGCGCGGCGCGGGTAGAACAGGTACGTGGGCATGAATCGCTCCAGCCATTCGAGAGAAAGCGAAAGCTTCAGCTTCGCCTCTCAGCCACCGGCGCTCGAAGAAATCGTACCGATGATGTGGATAACGCTAGCACCCGATAGCCACCCACGAAAGTAAATAACGAAACTTATACGGGAAACTTATGTCGTAAACCCGACATTCTTTTTTATACTGCAGAAAAATATAAGATAATTATTAGAACCAAAAGAAATTGCAGGCGTTACTCTAGCTAAACTGACGCTTCGCGCGGCAAGCTTCACTTTAGCCTAAGCGCCATCCGCTATTCTCGGAAACCTTGCTTCTCGCTACAAAGGCTGCACCGGGCGCAGCCCTTGGAAACCATTGAGACGGGAGGCTCTCTTGATCGGATACACCCTGGTCGGCAGCAACGACCTGGAGAAGGCGAAGGCCTTTTACGACGCGCTGTTCGACACGATCGGCGTCAAGCGACTGATGGAGTTCCCGACCGGCGGCTGCGCCTGGGGCGCGGACTGGAGCAAGCCGATGTTCGGCGTCGGCAAGCCCTATGACGGCCAGGCCGCGACCTTCGGCAACGGCACGATGATCGCTCTGGTCATGGACGAGCGCGCCAAGGTCGACGCGCTGCACGACAAGGCCGTGGCCTTGGGCGGCAAGTGCGAGGGCAAGCCGGGCGTGCGCGGCGAGGAAGGCCCGCAAGCCTTCTACGCGGCCTATTTCCGCGACCTGGACGGCAACAAGCTTTGCGCTTTCCGCGTGGGCCCGGCCTAGATCTCAACGCACGGACCCGAAACGAAAACGGCCGCCGGAGGAACCCTTCGGCGGCCGAATTCTCAGGTGAGCGCTTCGCCGCCTACCAGTTGAACATCGTGCCGTCCTGCAGGCGGTTCACCGGCAGGTAGGCGCGCTTGTATTCGTACTTCGCGGCCAGCTCTTCGTCGATGTCGACGCCCAAGCCGGGCTTGTCGCCCGGATGCAGCATGCCGTCGTTGAAGGTGTAGGCGTGCGGGAAGACCGCGTCCGTCTCCGGCGTGTGGCGCATATATTCCTGCAGGCCGAAGTTGGGGATCGACATGTCGAAGTGCAGGGCCGCGGCCATGGTCACCGGCGACAGGTCGGTGGCGCCATGGCAACCGGTCTTGACGTGGTGCAGGTCGGCGAAGGCGGCGATCTTCTTCAGGTTGGTGATGCCGCCGGCGTGCAGCACGGTGGCGCGCAGGTAGTCGATCAGCTGCTCTTCGATCAGCTGCTTGGCGTCCCACACGTGGGCGAAGATCTCGCCGACGGCCAGCGGCGTCGTCGTGTGCTGGCGGATCAGGCGGAAGCCGCCCTGGTTCTCGGCCGGGACCGAATCCTCCATCCAGAACAGGCGATAGGGCTCGAGGTCCTTGCCCAGGCGCGCGGCCTCGATCGGGGTCAGGCGGTGGTGGACGTCGTGCAGCAGGTGGACGTCCCATCCCAGGACCTCACGCGCCTTCTCGAACAACTTCGGCACGTGCTTGAGGTAGGCGGCGGTCGACCAGACGTTCTCGGACGGCAGGTCGTTGTCGGCCGGCTCGTAGAACATCTTGTCCTTCGAGACGCCGTACGTGCTGGCGAGGCCAGGCACGCCCGTCTGCAGGCGGATGGCCTTGTAGCCCAGGGCCTTGTACTTGACGGCCTCGGCGATGGTGTCCTCGATGGTCTCGCCGTTGGCGTGCCCGTAGACGGTGACTCCGGTGCGGCAGGCGCCGCCCAGCAGTTGGTAGACCGGCAGGCCCGCGACCTTGCCCTTGATGTCCCACAGCGCCATGTCGACGGCGGCCAGGGCGGTCATGGCCACCGGGCCGCCGCGCCAGTACGAGCCGCGATAGAAGAACTGCCAGATGTCCTCGATCTGGTGAGCGTCGCGGCCGATCAGCGACGGGATCATGTGATCCTGCAGGAAGCTGACGACCGACAGCTCGCGGCCGTTCAGCGTGGCGTCGCCGACGCCCGTGATCCCGTCCTCGGTGGTGATCTTCAGGGTGACGAAGTTGCGGCCGGGACAGGTGACGATGACCTTGGCGTCGATAATCTTCAGCATGGACCTAGTCGTTGAGCGTGGAAGAGAAATTGGCCTGACCAGTTTTAGCGACTTATCAGACGAGATGCTAGAGGCCGTCGACGAAGGTCGGGTAGCGCGGTCCCTTCCCTTGCAATAGTCTGCACCACCCTGGCGCGTATGGCCGGCGCGTGATGGACGGGATTGAAGAGACATGACCACTTCGACGACGGAAGCCCGCAAGCTCTACCAGCAGGTGGCTGGCGCGATCGCCGAAGCGATCCGCGAGGGCGTCCACAAGCCCGGTCAGCGCCTGCCATCCGAACGGGATCTGGCGGAGGACTACAAGGTCAGCCGCCCGACCGTGCGCGAAGCCATGATCGCCCTCGAAATCCAGGGTCTGGTCGAGGCCCGGCATGGCTCCGGCGTCTATGTCACCGACGCGCCGCGCGCCCAGGGCGCCGCGCCCGAACTGGACATCGGCGCCTTCGAGCTGACCGAGGCCCGCCGCCTGATCGAGGGCGAGGTCGCCGCGCTGGCGGCCGCCACGATCACCGACGAGGAACTGACAGAGCTGACGACGATCATGGACGACATGGTGGTTGAGAACGACAAGGACGTGCGCGGCGAAGGCGCCGACCGCCGCTTCCACGTCGCGATCGCCCGGGCCAGCCGCAACAGCGCGCTGGTGAACGTCGTCGAGACCCTGTGGGACCAGCGCTACAAGTCGCCGCTGTGCCGAGCCATGCTGGAGCGCGCGCGTCAGGTCGGCGTCCGCCCCCGCATCGACGACCACCAGGAGATCCTGCTGGCCCTGAAGGCGCGCGATCCGGCCGCCGCCCGCAACGCCATGCGCGAGCACCTGGGCCGGGTCATCGACAACCTGCTGACCGCCACCGAGATCGACGCCCTGGAGCGCGCCCGTAGCGAAGTGGCCGCCCGCCGGGTCGAACTGGCCCGCCGCTCGGCGATCTGATCTCCACCGAATCTCGCGTACGGGCCGCCAGTAGGGCCCGATGAGAGGAAGGGGCCGTCCGCGAGGGCGGCCCCTTTTCCGTGCGCCGATGCTCCCGACGAAAAAATGGGCTGCTCCGCCGGTTGCTCCGGGTGCGGAAATCCGATCCAGCTTCGTCTTTCAAAGGGATGGAGCGGCCTCTGCTGTCGAGGCGCGCGGGTGAGGGGTGATATGATGACGCGTGGCGGAGCGATGGCCGGTGCGGCCCTCGGCGTGATTCTGGCCTTCGGGGCTCTGGGCGGCGCGATCGCCGCGGACATCACTCCACCGGAGAAGGCGTTCGCCCAGCCGATCGGCAGCGACTACTTCCTGGCCGACTACACCGCCTATGAGGCGTATCTCAAGACCCTGGCGGCCCAGTCCGACCGGATGAAGCTGGTCGACATCGGCAAGACCGAGGAAGGCCGCACCCAGTGGATGGCGGTGGTCTCCTCGCCGGCCAACCTCGCCAAGCTGGATCGCCTGAAAGAGATCTCGCGCAAGCTGGCCAAGGCCGAAGGCGTCTCGAAGGAAGAAGCCGCCAAGCTGGCGGCGGAAGGCAAGGCGGTCGTCTGGATCGACGCGGGCCTGCACGCCACCGAGACCATCACCTCGCAAGGCCAGATTCAGGTGCTCCACCGCATGCTGACCGCCAAGGATCCCGAGACCCTGCGCCTGCTGGACGACTGCGTGATCCTGTTCGCGCACGACAACCCGGACGGCATGGAGCTGGTCAGCGACTGGTACATGCGCAACCAGGATCCGAAGAAGCGCGAGTTCAGCTCGCTGCCGCGCCTGTATCAGAAGTACGTCGGCCACGATAACAACCGCGACAGCTTCATGTCGGCCATGGCCGAGACCACCAATGTGAACAAGCAGCTGTTCCGCGAGTGGTATCCGCAGATCATCTTCAACCAGCACCAGACCGGCCCCAACGGCATGGTAGTGTTCGTTCCGCCGTTCCGCGACCCGTTCAACTTCAACTACGACCCGCTGGTCATGACCCAGCTGCAGGAAGTCGGCATGGCCATGCACAGCCGGCTGGTCGCCGAGGACAAGCCGGGCTCGGGCGCCCGCAGCGCCGCGCCCTATTCCACCTGGCACAACGGCATGGTGCGGTCGGTCTCCTACTTCCACAACGCCGTCGGCCTACTGACCGAGATCATCGGCGGCCCGACCCCGACCACGGTCAATCTGGTTCCCGACCTGCAACTGCCCAACAACGACCGGCCCGCGCCGATCGCCCCGCGCGTCTGGCGCCTGCAGGACTCGCTGGACTACCAGATGACCATGAACCTGGCGGTCATCGACTACGCCGCCCGCAACCGCGAGCGCCTGCTCTTCAACATCTGGAAGATGGGCGACAACAGCATCAAGCGCGGCTCGACCGACAGCTGGACGATCACCCCGACCCGCGTCGAGGCCCTGGCCGCCGCGGGCAAGGGCAAGCCCGGCCCCTATGGCGCGGCGATCGACCCCAGCCTCTACAAGACCGTGCTCCAGACGCCCGAGGCCCGCGATCCGCGCGCCTACGTGATCCCGGCCGACCAGGCCGACATGCCCACGGTCGTGGCCTTCCTCAACGCGCTGATCAAGACCGGCGTCGACGTCGACAAGGCCGACAAGGCCTTCACGATCGCGGGCAAGACCTATCCGGCCGGCTCGTACGTCGTGCGCACCGCCCAGGCCTATCGCCCGCACGTCCTGGACATGTTCGAGCCGCAGGACCACCCGCACGACCTGGAATATCCGGGCGGCCCGCCCAAGGCTCCGTATGACGTCACCGGCTACACCCTGGCCTACCAGATGGGGATCAAGTTCGACCGCATTCTGGACGGCTTCGAAGCCCCGACCAGCCGCGTGCCCGACCTGATCAAGGTCGCGCCGGGGACGGTAAAGGGCTCCGGAAGCGCCGGCTGGCTGATCAGCCACGAGACCAACGCCAGCTTCACCCTGACCAACCGCCTGCTGAAGGCCGGCGCCAAGGTCCAGTGGGTCAAGGACGGCGCCAAGGCGGGCCCCGAGGGGAACAGTGTCGCCTTCGGTCCCGGCGCGATCTTCGTCCCCGCCTCGCCCGCCGCCAAGGCGGTGATCGAGAAGGGCGTCAAGGAGCTGGGGATCGACGCCTACGCGGTCGCCGGCAAGCCCGCCGGCGCGACCATCGCCCTGAAGCCCGTCCGCATCGGCCTCGTTGACGTCTATGGCGGCTCGATGCCCTCGGGCTGGAACCGCTGGATGTTCGAGCGGTTCGAGGCGCCCTTCCAGGTGGTCTATCCGCAGCGCCTGGACGCGGGGAACATCCAGAAGGACTTCGACGTCCTGGTCTTCCCCGACGGCGTGGTGCCAGCGCCGCAAGGCGGGCCCTTCCGGGCCGCCCGCGCGGGCGCGCAGCCCAAGCCCGAGGAGATTCCGGCCGAGTACCGCGCCTGGCTGGGCCGGATCACCGACGAGAAGACGCTGCCCAAGATCGCGGAGTTCGTGAAGGGCGGGGGCTCGGTCGTGGCGATCGGCGCCTCGACGCGCCTGGCCACGGCGCTAGGCGCGCCGGTCGAGGTGGCCACCGCCAAGACCGAGAACGGCCAGCTGAAGGCCCTCTCGAACCGCGAGCTCTATATCCCCGGCTCGGTCCTGCGGGCCAAGGTCGATCCCAAACAGCCCCTGGCCTATGGAGCGGGCGATCAGGTCGACGTCTTCTTCGACCGCAGCCCGGCCTTCACCGTGAAGCCCGACGTCAAGGGCGTCTCGCGCGTGGCGTGGTTCGACGGCGAAAAGCCCCTGCGCAGTGGCTGGGCCGTCGGCCAGGAGAAGCTGAACGGCGCGACGGCGATGCTCGACATCGACCTGGGCAAGGGCAAGATCTTTGTGTTCGGCCCGGAAATCACCCAGCGCGCCCAGTCGTGGGGCACGTTCAAGTTCCTGTTCAACGGCCTGCTGTACGGGCCGGCGGCGAGCGGGAAGTAAGGGGCCAGCGAATACCTCCCTTCCCCCTTGATGGGGGAAGGGCCGGGGTTGGGGGTGACTTGCCGAGGCTAGCCC
>NZ_LSJA01000143.1 GCF_001556515.1 Caulobacter sp. CCH9-E1
CCTCCGGTCCTTCGGACCACCTCCCCCCTCGGGGGGAGGATTTCTCGGTGGGCGCCGTCGTCGAAACCTCTCCCGCCCAGGCCGCCATCGCCTCGGACATCGCCCACCGCCTGGTCACCGACGGCGGCGGGGCGCTGCTGATCGACTATGGCCGCGCCCAGCCGGAGAGCGGCGACACCCTGCAGGCGATCCAGAACCACCAGAAGGTCGATCCGCTGAAGACCGCGGGCCTGGCCGACCTCACCGTCTGGGCCGACTTCCCGTCGGT
>NZ_LSJA01000144.1 GCF_001556515.1 Caulobacter sp. CCH9-E1
TGCACACCGGCGACGAGCTGGTCGTGCTGCGGCTCGACCGGCTCGGCCGCTCCACGCGCGATGTCCTGAACCTGGTGCATGAGCTTGATGAAAAGGGAGCTTCGCTGCGCATCCTTGAGCCAGAGGTGACGACGGCGGGCGACATGGGGCGAATGGTCATCACCATACTCGGCATGGTCGCCGATATGGAGCTGAAGTTCATCAAGGATCGTCAGCGCGCCGGGATCGAAGCGGCGCGCGCCGAAGGCGTTTACAAAGGCCGGAAGAAGAACGTCGATGACGATGAAATCCGCCGTCGCCTTGCCGCCGGCGCCAGCAAGGCCCGCGTTGCCCGCGACCTGAAGGTCTCACGAATGACCGTCTATCGGGCGCTCGACATTATTCCGTCACAGACCAAACTGCCGGAAAAGCCGCCCACTGCCAGCATCGCCCTGCATCTGATTATCGAGAACTTCAACAAGCGTGGAAGAGGTAGAAAACCCGCTCGGGAGCGGATTGAGGCGATGCTGGAACGCGACTACGCCATGGTAAAAAACGGCAATTGTGATTACAAACTGACCGTCGCCTATGACCCCGATCCGGATGGCATTTCCCTTGATGAGGAAATCCAAAGCCTCCTCTCCGAGATGTTCAACATCGCAGAGAGCTACAATTGCTCCATGGAAGCCGATATCTACGAGGTCGGTGGTCAGCAACGGTCCTGGTAGAATCAATCAAGCGTTCAGTGTTCGTTCTTCAACCTGGCCAAAATCGCAGCTTCGGGCCGACTGGGCCAAGATGGCGGACACGATTAGCACGGCCATGAGTTTTCCCCTAAGCTATATGTTTGCATGTGAACATGCTCACTTGCCTACAGGACTTTCCCCCATCTTTCGGAGCCAGTCGTTGAACGCCTCGGCCATCGCGTCCTGCAAGCTCATGCCGTGCTTGCGGGCGGTCATGTGCATGGCGAACGACATTTCCGGGCTGAAATAGCCCGTCATCGCCTTCTTGCCCTGACGGCTCGGCGCAACCGGGCTGCTGCTCGAACTGCTGCCGGTGCCTACGCCAGTGCTGCGGGCGCTCGGCGCGGCCGCCCTTCCCTCCGGCTCGGCCGTCGCCGGCGTCGGCGCTGCGTCCCGATCCCGCAATGCAAGCAATGATCCCTTCCGGCTCATGCGCTGGCCCTCCGCTTCCTATCTGCTGGCATGTTTACATGTTCACATGCCCACTTGTAAAGCTGACGCACCTCATCGGCCGCCTTGCCATTCGGTTCGATCTCCATCACGGTTTTTCCCTCGGTCGCCGCATGGCGGAACGCGGCGCGATCCGCGACACGCAGCGGGCAGGCGTCCAGCCCGTAACCCTGCACGAGCTGCGCCGCCTCGTCATACATGCGTGGCGCGGTCGGGCTTCCCGCCGTGAAGATCACGAAAGCGGGCTTGCCGCGCATCTTCACAAGGCTGGCCGTGGTCTTGATCGCGGCCAGGTCGAACGCGCTCGGCCGACAAGGTATCAACACCAGGTCGGCCGCCTCGACGGCGGCGCTGGCGGCGCTGTCGGCATGGGGCGGGGTGTCGATCACGATGAACTCCGCGCCCTGCGCCGTCGCTTGCTCGATCTTGGCGGCAAGGCGAGGGGGGGCGCTGTCGATCACGACCGGGGGCGCGTCCTGCCGCCATGCCGCCCATTGGCTCGCCGTCGCCTGCGGGTCGAGGTCGATCACCAGCGCGGTATGCCCGGAATCCTCGGCGGCTGCGGCCAGGTGCAAGGCGAGGGTGGTCTTGCCCGCGCCCCCCTTCTGGCTGATGATCGCGATTGTTGGCATGTGAATATCCTTACATGAACTCATGTTTGCATGTGGTCATAGCGCAAGCGGCTATCGGATGAAAGGGCAGGGCGTCTAGCCGTCCTCGCCGCCCTCATCCTCGCTGTCATCGTCCAGCGCCTCATGGCTCATCTGGCCGTGATCCTCGATCGGGCAAAGCGGCGCTCCGGCCTGCTCAAGCCATTTGCGCGCGGTCCTCGCGGTATAGCCGCACGTCGCGCACTCGCATTTCAGCATCCGGGTTTTCTGCTCCTTGGGCGCGGTCGACTCCCCGTCCGTGTCGAGACGGGCATGGGGGAGGGGGCCAGCGGCATCGAGGATCGGTGCGACGGCCGCAAGGAACGCCTCGCCGGGGGTGGTGGCGCGCATAGGCCCGACCAACCCCAGCCCCAGCGCGACCCGTTTAAACGCCTTCCCATGCCCTGCCGGGATGCCGACGGCGGCATGGACCAGCTCATGCGCGAGGATGGCCGCGATCTGCGCCGGCATCGCATCGGGCGCGTGCGCTAGGTCCGGGCGAATGAAGATTTCAAAATGCCCGTCCGCGCTAAGTCGGTTGTCCCAGCACTCACCGATCGCCTTGCCCTTCGCGCCTCTGCTGGTGAAGCCGATCGCCACGCGTAAGCGGTCGGGCAGGGGGGCGTCCAGCGCCTCGAACAGCAGAGCCATGCCCTGCGCCACGGCATTGAGCCAGCTTTCGCGGGTTTCGTGGGTCATCGTCTTTACTCCCTTCAAATCGCCTGTCCGGCGATGGCCATGCCATCGGCCGGAACACGGACGCCCAAGAACGCCGGCGAGAGAGGGGGGCAGCGGGAATCTGCGGGAGTGGTGCGCGGCGCAGGGAGGCGCAGCCGAGTGAGCCACGGTCCCGCTGATTGCCGTTGCGGGGGAGAGGCGGCCGGGACCGCCTTTCCCCCGGCACTGCTGCGCGAGATCCGCGCAGCGATCTCGCTTCCGCCATGTGGATCGTTACCTTGGGCCAAGACCGCTTGCGGGCTTGGGGAGCGTGAGCGACTAGAGCCACGGTGCCGCGCCAGCGGCAGGCGCATAATCACCGCACCCATTGCCAAAATCAGATTTTGTGACTACATTGGGACTACGTTTTCAGAAGGAAATCCCAATGGCTGTTTCCGACACCTATGTCCGCGCCAGGATCGACAATACGACGAAGGAACGCGCCACCGCCGCGCTGGGCGCGATGGGCCTTTCGATCTCCGACGCTATCCGGCTGCTGATGCTGCGTATCGCCGACGAACGGCGCTTGCCTTTCGAGGTCAAGGTTCCGAACGCCGCGACACGCGAGGCAATGGCAGAGCTGGCGGCGGGGAAGGGGACCAAGTTTGCCAGCGTCGATGCGCTGATGGCGGACCTCCATGCGGACGATTGATCGTTCGACCCGGTTCAAGCGCGACTACAAGCGGGAATCAAAGGGCCGACATCGAGCGACCCTCGATGCCGATCTTCTGCCCGTCCTGGCCGCGCTCGCGACCGACACGCCGCTTGATCCCAAATACCGCGACCATGATCTGAGCGGCGATTGGGCGGGCTACCGCGATTGCCACGTCAAGCCCGATCTGGTGCTGATCTACGCCAAGCCCGACGACGAAACGCTGCGCCTCGCGCGCCTTGGCTCGCATAGCGAGGTATTCGGATAGATGACGCATATGCGGGCGATCTTCATCCGCCACGGCGAATCTACAGGCAACGCCGGCGTGCCGTGTCGCGATCTCGCGACGATCGAGCTGACGGAGCACGGCCACGAACAAGCGCGCCAGGTCGCGGCGAGCTGGACGCAAGCGCCCGCGCTCATCGTCACGTCGCCCTATACCCGCACCCGGCAGACGGCCGCGCCGACGATCGCGCGCTTCCCCGGCGTCCCGGTCGAAGTCTGGCCGATAGAAGAGTTCACCTATCTGCAACCGGCGCGCTGGAACGGCACGCGCAGCGCCGAGCGGATGCCGCACCTCGAACGCTATTGGAGCGAGGCCGATCCTGATTATTGCGACGGGGAGGGGGCGGAGAGCTTCGCCAATCTGCTCCGGCGCTGCGAGGCGGCGCTTGCCCGCCTCGCCGCCATGCCGGCCGCTTCGCTGGTCTATGTGTTCGGGCATGGGCAATTCATCCAGGCCGCGCGCGCGATCGTCGCCGACGCTCATCTGGACGATCGGGGCAAGATGCTCGGTTTCTGGCACAAGGGCGAGCCGCCCGCGATCAGCAACGCGCAGCAGGTAGGGTTCCATTGGCAGGGCGGGCGCTGGGGATGTGCGCCAGCGATCGCCGCCTAGATCAACACCCGCTCCACCTCGTCCAGCGTCACGTCATCGGGCCGGCGGTCATAGAGCTGGGTCGTGCGGGTAGAGCTGTGGTTCGCCATCGTCGCGGCCGTCTCCAACGTGCCGCCGTTTTTCAGATAGGTGGTGATTCCGGTCGCGCGGAACGAATGGTTGCCGATCGCCGTCCCGATCTCGGCCGCGCCTGCGCGCCGGCGCACCATCGCGAAGGCATTGGCTTGGGGCAGGGGGGTATCGCTTAGTCGCTTAGTCCCGCGTGCGATCGTGCGGAACAGCGATCCCTTGCGATCCTCACGCAGCGCGCACCCGTCGATATAGGCGGTCAGATAATCCTCTAGATTGTGATGGCAGGGCATTTCATGGCGCTTGCCGCCTTTCTCGTGCAGTCGGACCCATAGCCGCCTGTTCTGCATGAACACGTCCTCGACCCGCATCGCTAGCGCCGCGCCGATCCGCGCGAAACTATAGACCATCAACCCGATCAGGGCGCGGTCGCGCAGGCCCGCATGGGTGGTCACGTCGATGCTGTCGAGCAACCGCCGCGCCTCGTCCGGGGCCAGCACCGGCGTCTTGCCGCGCCGCTGGCTATGCGCCGGCCCGCGCACCGATCCGGCAGGGTTCACCGGCACGATATGGCCCGTCACCAGCCAGTCGAACAGGTGGCGCACGCCGGCGAGCTGCTGCTTGACGCTGGGCGCGGCCAGCTCGCGCCCCAGCGCCTCGACCCAGGCCGCGACGTGGAGCGGTTGCACGGCCTCAAGCGAGGCGACGCCGCGCGCCTCACACCAGGCCAGGAAGTCGCCGGCCGCGCGCATATAGGCGCGGCGCGTATGCGGGTTGCGAATGGTGACGGCGAAGAACTCAAGGAAGCGCAGCCGCGTGGCGTCGTCGGCCGCCGCGATCAAGGCCGGCAACGCCAGCGCCGGCGAGGGCAGGGGGGCGAGCTGGTTCATCGTGCGATCTTCTGCCAACGGGCCGGCTCGGGGCGAGGCTTCGCCAGCTCCCGGCGCAATTCGTCAAACATCTCATCAGCGGGACGAACGCGGCCCGCCTTCACGTCCTCAAGCCCGCGCGCAACCGACTCGTCTAATATCCGGCGTAGCAGCTCGTCGCGCAAATCGCGGTGCGGCTCCATGTCGATAAAGTTCTTGACGATCGCGAACACCGCCTCGGACGGATCAACGAAATGGCCCCGCTCGACCTGCGCCAACAGCCAATCGGCCATGTCGCCGGGTAGATACGCCTCGAAACGCAACCCGCCCGCGCGCGCCTGCTCGCACAGCGCCTTGGCTTGGTCGCGCTCGGCGTAGTTGTCGGCAAAAGCCTCGTCGTCATTTTCGATCATGCCGGCATCCCTTTTTGCGGTGGATCTTCGGAGGCGTTTAAACGCTCTCTGCGGGGTCGCCGCGATAGCGCACCCAAAGGTCGCCCATCGCGTCGCGGTAGCCCCAGGCATCGGCGTAGGTGGTCGACTCCTGCGCCAGATAGGCCATGACCGTAAGCATATCCTCGGCAATGACGGCATCGACGGCATCGACGTTGCACAAGTGGATGATCGGGAAATGCCCGCACTCGTCGCCGTTCCACCAGGCCAGCAGGAAATCCGCGACCTTGCCGGATGCGCCGGTTTCGGCCGCGCGTGTGGGCGGCCGCGCGATCGGCAGCAAGCTGCCGATCGCCGCGCCGGCCTCATCGAAACTGACGGCCCGGATGACGGGGCGACGTTGCGGGGGTGTCGTGGCGGCCGTCCCGGTCATGCGATCATGGTCCCTAGAGTGTGTGATAAAGGACATTATCACATATAGAAGCGCGACGCTAGCGAAACGACCACCGCAGGCGCCGAGATCCCGAACTCGCCCCCTAATCTGG
>NZ_LSJA01000145.1 GCF_001556515.1 Caulobacter sp. CCH9-E1
GTTCTGGGTTTGTGCTTTCAAGCGAGGTTTAGCGAACAAACCTTGAGGTGCCCCCACTGCAGGCGCAGCGCCGCGCGCCTTGCGGCGGGCATTCTGCTCCAGGTCGGCCAACACGAAGAACGGCCGGCGCGCATGGGCCCAGCAGGCCGCCTCAAGAAGGGGCCCCGGTGTTCGCCCCGGCTCATAGAGCTTGCCGTAGCCCCCATAGGCGTCAGCCTGGAACAGGCCGGCATAACCTGACAGGTGCGCCTGCGGATGCTCGCCGCCCCGATCGCGCGAGTAATAGAACACCGCGCCCGGCGGGGCCGCTCCGGCGAACGGCTTGTCGTCGCGCACATAGACCCAGAGCCTGGCGGTGTCGGTCTTGCCCTTGGCCAGGACCGGAACCGTGGTGTCGTCGCCGTGCAAGCGCTCGGCGGCCAGCACGTGAGCCTCCAGCCGCTTGAACAACGGCCCCAGCACCGCCGTGCAGGCCCCGACCTGGTCGGCCAGGGTCGACAGGCTGAGCGGCACGTCTTCCCGAGCATAGCGGTCGGCCTGGCGGTTGAGCGGCTGATGCTGACCAAACTTCTCGAACAGGATCATCGCCAGCAGGCTGGGTCCCGCCCAGCCCCGGGCGATCACATGGAACGGAGCCGGCGCCTGGCCGATGGCCTCACAGTCGCGGCAGCTAAACTTCTCGCGCACATGCTGGATGACCTTCCAGGACCGGGGTACGACCTCCAGCGTTTCGGTGACGTCTTCGCCCAGCTTCGAGAGCCGCAGCCCGCCACAGCAGGCGCAGGCGGTCGGGCCCGGCACGACCACGCGCTCACGCGGCAGGTGCGCGGGGAAGGGTTGGCGTGAGGGCCGCTTGCGGCTGAAGGTGGCCACGGTCGTGGCCCGCGCCGCCGCCATCTCCGCAGCCAGCTCGTCTTCCGTCGCCGAAGCCTCCAGCTCCTCCAGCTGCAGCTCCAGCTGATCCAGCAGGCGGGCCGTGCGCTCGGAATGAGGGCCGAAGCGCTCACGATTAAGCTTCTGGATCTGGAGTTTCAGATGGGCGATCAGCGCCTGATCGTCGGACACTCTCGCCTTGGCCTCAGCGGCTTCGGCCTGGGCTCGGGCGGCTTCGGCTTGAGCTCTCGTGGCCATGTCTTGCGCTTGCGCCGCCTCGGCCCGGGCGACCAGAAGCGCCGCCTTCAGCGCTTCAATATCGTCCGGCAGGGCTGCGAGGTCAGCGTCCATGACCCCGATGGAATCATAAATTTCGCCGCTTGTGGCGCCCCTAAATGCAGGCCTTCCTGACTATTTTTGGCTACCCGGCGGCAGACGGACGCCAGGTATGCTGGGGGTTTCTCCAGTCGATGCCCTCCAGCAGATACGACATCTGCCCGGCCGTCAGCGCCACCGCGCCATCGGCCGTGACTGGCCATACGAACCGCCCCCGATCCAACCGCTTGGCGTAGAGCGACAGCCCCAGGCCGTCATGCCACAGCGCCTTGATCAGCGAGCCGCCACGCCCCCGGAACACGAAGACATCGCCGGCGAACGGATCGCGACCCAAGCCTTCTTGTACGAGCAACGCCAGGCCCTGCATGCCCTTCCTCATGTCCGTGTGTCCCGCCGCGATCCATACCCGCACGCCCGAGGCAATCGGGATCATCGCAGGGCCTGCAACGTCGCAGCCACCAGGCGCGGCGAGGCGTTGGCGTTGATGCTTACTCGCGCGCCGCTGGCCAGTTCAACGATGACCGCCAAGTCCGGCGGCGCCGGTCCTGGCGAAGGCTCATCAATGACGACCGCGGGCGAGAACGCCGGTCCGCCCGACGCCTCCGCTAAGGCCTCTCGCTTCCATTTGTAGATCAGACTCGTCGAGACATCGTGCTGACGCGAGACGTCCGCGACCACGGCGCCCGGCGCAAACGCCGCCAACAAGATCTGCTGGCGTTCGTGACGAGCCCAGCGGCGACGGCGCTCAGGACCCGTCATCAACGTCATCTGGCTCATGCTGTGCAGCTATGCGCGCTCATAAGGTCTCCTTACGAGCGCAGCATCCCCAACTGCTCAGACCCCCACAAGGCGGCCTTCACCGGAGGGGTACGTGGAATTGCTCAAAAAGTCCAGCTCTTAAGCGCTCGACCTACCCGATCGGGCCGGTCAAAGACTCACCACGATAATCAGCTGCTGCGTTCGTGCGATAGCGCTTGCCCGGGGGCTAGCCCAAACGCCAAGCGCCGAGCGGCCGTGCAATCCCGCTTGCACGGCCTTTGTCATTGTGTCACCAGAGATACAAGACTGGGATCGGAGGCAGGCATGCCGTGGAGTCGGGATATATCCGACGGGACGCATGTGCTTCTCGCGCGCCTGGCCCACTACGTGGACCAGTATAGCGAAAAGCATCGGGAAGAAGTGCTGTCTCTCATCAGTAAGGACACGTTGCGCCGCTATAGAGACTATGAGCGCGCACTGGACGGTTCCGACAGCGACCATAAGAACTTTGGACCGCGTCGCCTCGATTTGTTCCTTAGAATCGTATCGGTGTTTGGGCACGAACCTGCAACCGTGCTCCGGGCGGCGATTGTCAGCCGCTCGCCTGAAGAGATGGCGTTCCTGATCGCCCACGGCCAGCCCTGCGAACCGCAGTCGCCCCCGGCTCTAACGGCGATTGTGCAAACCCGGCATGGGCTTGGATCGAGGGCTACGAACGCATGAGCGCTGAGGCGGTCATTGCGGTGCGCCCGGACAGTTTTCCGATGAAGAATCACTCCGGGTTCCGACCGACCCGACAGCGGCTCGGTCGGTTGGGAGCTTATTGCACCGCGATCACTGTCCTTGCCGTCTACGCGGCGAACATCTTTGACGCGCAGCGTGTGCAGACGAAGAGCGCCTTTACGCGGGACCTGAAAGAAGCCGTAGAGACAGCGCTGGTCGCGCCTCAGGGCGGGGTCGGTGATCCGGCTGACGCCTTCAGGATCCATGCCGTTGACGCTCAGTTCCGCGCGCGCGAGGCGCTCTACCTGGCTGCGCTCCTAAGGCCGCGCGAGGGCGTTCTAGTGCTTCGTGAGACCTACAGGTCAGAGCCTTCGATCGACAATGTCGTGTCGGCGACCTTAAGGATGCTGAAGATTGGCGAGGTCAGCGGCCCTATACGGGCGGCGTCATTCTCATCGGACAGTCTCACGGTCAATGCGATGGTTCGCGAAGCGGCCGCTGTTGTGGGGGTTGATCCGCGCTTTCTGTCCAGGACGGCCCAACGCGAGTCGTCCTGGAACATCTACGCCGCGTCACCTCGGTCTAGCGCACGCGGCCTGTTCCAGTTCATCGAGCAAACCTGGCTGCTAGCAGTATCACGGTTCGGCGAGGCCCACGGCCTTGGGCGCGAGGCGCGTCTTATCGAGATCGACCGCAACGGCCGCGCCTACGTGGTAGATTATCGTGAGAGGCGTAGGATCCTTGCCATGCGCTATGATCCGATGATCGCATCACGGTTGGCGGCCGAGCTGACTGCGCAGAACCAGCGGTTGCTAGCAAGGGATCTGGGGCGGCCGCCCACAGAGCGTGAGCTCTATGCGGCGCACGTCCTGGGCGCGGCCGGCGCGATCAAGCTGATCCGTTACTCCACCATCGCACCCAGTTTCCCCGCGGCGCGGCTGTTCCCCAACGCTGCTACCGCCAACCGCTCTCTCTTTTTCCGGGGTGGACGTGTCTTGGGGCTTGCGGAGGTGCTGCATGGATTCGGCTAGGCCCCTCCCCTCCCCTTTTGCAGCGACGCTGCTTGGGTCTCGTCCAGGGGTTTGGCGTTGTCGCAAACGCCTTTTTCATGCGTCGCTCACGGTGGCCTCAACGCCAAATTCGCAGTCGGAATTCTCGCTGCGGAGATTGTCGCAATTATCGGGAATCGTTGATGGTTTCGCGATCAGCTTCATGTTTGCACGATTGGAGACTTACGCGCGGAAGCTTATCTGAATCACGAATTCTGCGATGTGTTCCGGCTTGCAAAACTAACCCCCTTCTCGGGGAGATAGGCGTCCAAAGT
>NZ_LSJA01000146.1 GCF_001556515.1 Caulobacter sp. CCH9-E1
CCCCCTCAGTCGCTCCGCGACAGCTCCCCCGCCTCGCGGGGGAGCATCTATCGCCCCTCACCGCCGCCCGCCGTCGTTGCGCTCGCCCTCGACGGGGTACAGCGTCAGGAAGTCCTCGCCGAGCGACGTCGGAAAGCCTCGGAAGTTCACGCCGTTTGCGAACACGCCGACGCAGGTGCTCCAGCGCTTGTCGCAGGTCGCGCCCGGATGGGCCGCCAGATCGACGCCGCAGCGAACGTCGCCCAGGCGCGCGTCGCACAGCCGGGTGAAGGTCCGCCCGGCGACCCGCTCCAGCGCCGCCGCGGGTCCCGCGAGCGTGGCCTTGAACGCTTTACGCTCGCGGCTGACCGCCGCGATCGTCGCGGTCCACAGGCGGACCAGCCGAGACGGCGCGCTCCAGTCGACGCGCAGGGCCGAGACCTTGGCGCCGTCGTAGAGCCCGGCGTCGAGGTCGGCGTCCGAGATCCCCGCGTCGTCCAGCACGCCCAGCGCCGCCGCCTGGCCCGGCGCGTAACCGACGCCGGTTTCGGACGCGCCGGGGCTCCAGCCGCCGCCGGCCCGGCAGGTCACGCCGTCGACGACGAGGTCGCGGTCATGGTCGGTGAAGCCCAGTCTCACACCGTCGGTCCGCTCGACGATCCAGGCGTGGCACAGGCGGGAGAGGTCCAGCCCTTCGGGAAGCGCCCGCATCAGTCGCGCACCTCGATCAGGGCGCAGGCGCTGACGCGGCCGGCCGAGAAACCCTCCAGCGTGATGTCCAGGCGGTCGGTGTCGAAGCGCACCGGCGTGTCGAACTCGAAGCCCGCCGTCACCGCCGCGCCGGCGGCCGGAGCGGTCGACAGGGTGACGAGGCCGGTCGCGACATCGACCGAATAGGCGCCGGCCGCCAGGACCACGCCCGCCACCGCGACCTTGACCGTGCCGGCCACCGGCTTGGCGATCGGCCGCGCCAGCGCCGTCGCGCCGTTCCCATAGGTCTTGCTCAGTTGGAAGACCTTACGGGCGCCATCGCCCGTCCCGATCGCCTGGTCGGTGGCGCTCGGCTGGGCCGAGGGGGCGCACGACTTGAAGTCGGCCGGATCGCGGAAGCGGAAGCCCGCCAGCCGCCCGCGCCGCGCCTCGAAGAAGGCCAGCAGCTCGGCCAGCTCATCCAGAGGGCGAGCGGCGGTGGCGATCAGATAGCGGCGGCGGCCGCGCGTCCAGGCGCTGGTCCGCTGCTCGGCGCCCGAGGCCAGGGCGACGATATCGGTGCGCCACTCGACGCCGCCGGCGCAGCCGAACGCCAGGCGCGCGGGCAGGCGCGCCTCATGGAACTCGCTCATGGCGATCCTCACGAAAAGGTTTTGGAAAAATTTGACGGGAAGCCGCGCCAAGACCGGCCGAACGCCATTAAGTCTTGGTCATGACCCGCTTTTCACTTCATCAGCGGGGCGTCGGCTCCTACCTATGGAGTCGAGATTGGAGACCGATATGGATTGGAAGACCCTGTTCCTGTCGCCGGAAGGCCGCATCGGCCGCCAGGCGTTCTGGATCGGCTGGCTCGTCCTGCTGGGCGTCAACATGGCCTTGGGCTGGATTCCCTTGATCGGCAACGTCATCTTCCTGGCGACCATCTATTGCAGCGTCTGCATCCACTCCAAGCGCCTGCACGACATGGGGCAGACCGGCTGGTGGCAGGTGCTGCCGTGGGTTCTGGGCCCGGTGCTGATCATGGGCTCGGCCCTGTCGATCGGCGTCATGCCGGCCATCGCGGCCCTGACCAGCGGCGAGCCGGAACTGGCGGCCCTGACCGCCTTGGGCGGCTTCTTCATCTCGTGCTTCATCGCCTTCGCCATCTGGCTGGCCTTTACGCTCTGGGTCGGCTGCAGCCTGGGCCAGCCGCGCGACAACCAGTACGGCCCGCCCCCGCCCAACACGGCCGCGGTGGCGCTGTAGGGGGAAAAGCCCCCTTCCCCCTTGATGGGGGAAGGGTCGGGGATGGGGGTGTTCCTCCGCGTTGGACAATCGCGAAGCGTCGACCGCCGAAGTCACCCCCACCCTACCCTCCCCCATCAAGGGGGAGGGATTTTCACAATCGCCGCGCCCCCAAGCTGACCGCCCGGGCCAAGGCCTGGGCGATCTGGGCGTCGGAGCGGACCAGGCCCGACGCCT
>NZ_LSJA01000147.1 GCF_001556515.1 Caulobacter sp. CCH9-E1
GAGGTGTCGGCTCGAAGAGACGACGGAGGGGGAAGAGGCAAGATCTGCAAGCACTTCCCCCTCCGGCGCTTCGCGCCGCCTCCCCCGCTAGGGGGAGGATTAAGCGCTAAAGCCGATCCCGCAGCGCGTACCAACTCAGCCCCGCCACGGTCAGCGGCCAGCGCAGCCAGCGCCCGCCGGGGAATGGCGGCGTCGGGACCCGCGCCAGCAGGCCGAGCGCCTCGGCGCTCCCCTCCGCCAGCAGCCTGCCAACATAGGGCGCCAGCATCACCCCCTGCCCCGAATAGCCCGAGGCCACGCGCACGCCCGGCGCGACCTCGCCGACGAACGGCATGCGGCTCATGGTGATGCCCAGGGTCCCGCCCCAGGCGTGGGTGATCTCGACCTCGGCCAGGCGCGGATAGACCTTCGCCAAGTTCTTCCGGACCATCCCGGCGATGTCGCGCGGGAAGCCGGGGCGGTAGTTCTCGCCGCCGCCGAACAGCAGCCGCCCGTCCGGCGTCTTGCGGAAGTAGTTCACGACGAAGCGGCTGTCGGACACCGCCGCGTTCGAGCGGATGATCGCGTCGGCCAATGCCCCCAGCGGCGTGGTGACGGCGATGAAGTTGTTGATCGGCATGACCCGGGCCCGCGCCGCGCCCGCCATGGCGTTGAGGCAGCCGTCGCCGGTGAGGATCAGCCGCTCGCAGGTCACCCGGCCCCGCGCGGTCTCGACGACGATCTTGCCGCCCTCGCGCCGCCAGGCCTCGGCGCGGGTGTGCTCGTGGATCACGGCGCCCGCCGCCAGGGCGCGCCGGGCCATCCCTTGCGCCAGCTTCAGCGGATGGACGTGACCGCCGCCGCGGTCGATCAGGCCGCCGTGGTAGACGTCGGTCCCCAGTTCGTGGGCGAGGTCGGCCTCGCCGATCAGGTCGAGCTGGTCATAGCCATAGCGCTCGGCCATCAGCGCGAGATAGGCGGCGTCCTCGGCCTCGCCGTTCGGCTTGTGGCGCGCGTGGATCATGCCCGGCCGCCAGTCGCAGGGGACGGCGTCGGTCAGGGTCTTGAAGTGGGCGCGGGCGTCCTCGGCCAGACGCCACAGGGCGAGGGCGTCGTCCTGTCCGACGGTCTTTTCAAGCCAGGCCTGGTCGCGCCGCTGGCCGGTGTGGACCTGCCCGCCGTTGCGGCCGGTGGCGGCGGCGCCGACGTGAGCGGCTTCCAGGACGATCGCCCGGCTGCCCAGCGCCAAGGCCGCGCCGAGGCCGGTGAAGCCGGCGCCGACGATGCAGACCTCGATCTGGTGATCGCCTTCGAGCGGCGGAAGGTCGAGAGGCCCCAAAGCTGTGGCCTCGTACCAGTTCCCTCTCCCATAGGGAGAGGGGTAGGGGTGAGGGGTTTCGCCGGTCACCACTGTAACCCCTCATCCCCCACGCCTTCGGCGCGGGTCCCCCTTCTCCCTAGGGGAGAAGGTTCATGCTCTGCCCTACACATTCAGCAGCAGGAACTCCCGCTCCCATGGGCTGATGGTGCGCATGAAGGTCTCGTACTCGGCCTGCTTCACCCGATCATAGGCGGCGCAGAAGGTGGGGCCCAGGATATCGACCAGGGGCTGGCAGGCCTCGAACAGCTTGAGCGATTCCGACAGGCTGCGCGGCAGCTCCACGCCCCGGACGCTGGCGTCGGTGGCGACCGGCTCGGCGGGTTTCAGGCCCTGGACCATGCCCAGATAGCCCGCCGCCAGCGAGGCGGCGATCGCCAGGTACGGATTGGCGTCCGACGAGGGGATGCGGTTCTCCAGCCGCCGGTTCTCCGGGCCCGACGGCGGCACGCGCAGGCCGCAGGTGCGGTTGTCATAGCCCCACTGGGTGTTGACCGGCGCGCCCGAGTCCTTGGCGATGCGGCGGTAGGAATTCACGTACGGCGCCAGGATCGCCATGATCGCCGGCAGGAAGGTCTGCTGGCCGGCGATGAAGCCGTGGAAGAGCTCGGTCTCCTCGCCCTTCTCTCCTGAGAACAGGTTGCGCCCCTTCTTGTCGACGATCGACTGGTGGATGTGCATGGCGCTGCCGGGCTCGGAAGCCATCGGTTTGGCCATGAAGGTCGCGTAGATCTCGTGCTCCAGCGCCACCTCGCGGATGGTGCGCTTCATCATGAAGACCTGGTCGGCCAGCTCCAGCGGATGGCCGTGCCGCAGGTTGATCTCCATCTGCGCCACGCCGCTTTCGTGGATCAGGGTGTCGATCTCCAGCCCCTGGCGCTCGGAGTACTCGTACATGTCCTCGAACAGGGCGTCGAACTCGTTGACCGCGCTGATCGAATAGCCCTGCCGCCCGGTTTCCGGACGCCCCGAGCGGCCGATGGGGGGCTTCAGCGGATAGTCCGGGTCGGTGTTGCGGTCGACCAGATAGAACTCGATCTCCGGCGCCACGATCGGGCTCCAGCCCTTCTCGTCATAGAGCGCCAGCACCCGGCGCAGCACCTGGCGGGGCGCTTCCTCGACCGGGCGGCCGTCGGGGTGGAAGGCGTCGTGGATCACCTGGGCCGTCGGGTCCTGCGCCCATGGCACGGCGGCCAGGGTGGCGAAGTCGGGGGTCAGGAAGATGTCGGTGTCGGACTGCACCGCGTTCACCGCCCCCTCGAATTCGGGGAAGTCGCCGGTGATGGTCTGGTAGAATACCGCCAGCGGCAGGTTCATCGACGGCGTGCCGAGGAACTTGCGCACCGGCATGATCTTGCCGCGCGCCACGCCGGCCAGGTCGGGCACCACGCACTCGATCTCCTCGATGTGCTGGCGCGCGAACCAGTCCTTGGCCTCCTCGATCGTCGAGACGCCGCGATCCAGGATCTGGTCGCGCTTGGCCTTGTTGTGCTTGGGCTTCATGCCGCCGCCTCCGGCTTGAGCGCGCGGAGGATGGGCTCGGCCTCGGTCAGGGACTTGCCGATGATCCCGACCAGCTCGTCGATCTCGGCGTGGGTGATGATCAGCGGCGGGCAGCAGACGATGCTGTCGCGGATGGCGCGGACCATCAGGCCGTTCTTGATGCAGATGTCCCGGACGATCGGACCGGCCTCGCCCTCCTTGTCGAGGAAGCGATGGTTGGTCCCCTTCTCCCGCACGATCTCGACCGCGCCGATCAGGCCCAGCGAGCGGGTTTCGCCGACCAGCGGATGGTCGTTCAGTCGCGCCAGGGCCTTGGCGAGGTAAGGGCCGGCGTCATCGCGCGCCCGCTCGACCAGGCCCTCGCGCTCGATGATCTCGATGTTCTTCAGCGCCACGGCCGCGCAGGTCGGGTGGCCCGAATAGGTGAAGCCGTGGATGAAGTCGCCGCCCTTCTCGCGCAGCTCGGCGACGATGTGGTCGGCCACGCCCACGGCCGAGATCGGCAGGTAGCCCGACGACAGGCCCTTGGCCATGGCGATCAGGTCCGGCTTGATCCCATAGTGCTGGTGGCCGAACCATTGGCCCAGGCGCCCGAAACCGCAGATCACCTCGTCGCAGACCAGCAGGATGCCATACTTGCGGCACAGGGCCTCGACCGCGGGCCAGTAGCCGTCCGGCGGGATGATCACCCCGCCCGCGCCCTGCACCGGCTCGCCGATGAAGGCCGCGACGTTTTCGGGGCCGACCTCCAGGATCTTGTCCTCGATCTCCTTGACCGCCCGATCACGGAAGGCGGCCGGATCCTCGCCGAAGCCCTCGCCGAACTGGTAGGGCTGCATCACGTGGGCGACGCCGGGGATCGGCAGGTCGCCCTGCTTGTGCATCGGCTTCATGCCGCCCAGCGACACGCCCGCGACGGTCGAGCCATGGTAGGCGTTCCAGCGGCTGATGAAGACCTTGCGCTGCGGCTGGTCTTTCAGCTTCCAGTAGTGGCGGACCAGGCGGAAGACCGTGTCGTTGGCCTCCGAACCCGACGAGTTGAAGAACACGTGGGTCAGGCGGCCGCCCATCTTCTCGGCGATCTTGGCCGCCAGCTTCACGGTCGGCGGCGTCGTCGTCTTGAAGAAGGTGTTGTAGTAGGGCAGCTCCAGCATCTGGTCGTAGGCCGCGTCGGCCAGCTCGGTGCGCCCGTAGCCGACATTGACGCACCACAGGCCCGCCATGCCGTCGAGAATACGGTGGCCGTCGCCGTCGGTGATGTAGCAGCCCTCGGCGCGGGTCACGATGCGGCTGCCGCCCAGCTCGGCGATGACCTTGTGGTCGGCCTGGGCCGGTAGGTGGTGGGCGAGGTCGAGACGCTTGAGCTCGGCGACGTCGTGGTTGCGGATGGGGACGGTCATACTGAGGCTCCTGGGTCTTAAACGACGAGCGGCGCGCCTCTGAGGGCGCGTCCGAAGATTTCGAAGAAGATTTGCGATTGCCGGTTCTGCGCCGGCTTCCATTCGGGGTGCCACTGGACGGCCAGCACGGGCGCGCCGTTGACGGTGGCGGAGAACCCCTCGACCACGCCGTCCGGCGCGCGGGCCTCGACGGCGAGGCCTTCGCCCAGCCGGTCGACGCCCTGGTAGTGGACCGAATTGACCATCGCCGCCTCGGCCCCGAACGCGCGGGCCAGCACGCCGCCGGGGATCAGGCTCACGTCGTGCAGGTGGTCGAACATGCCGTTGAAGTCGACGTCGTCGAGCGCGTGGTGGGCGATCAGGTCGGGGTTGGCCGCCATGTCCCGCCGCAGCGTGCCGCCGAACGCGACGTTGATCTCCTGGAAGCCCCGGCAGACGCCGAACACCGGCTTGCCGAGGTCCAGCATGGCCGTGATCAGGTCGGCGGTCATGCCGTCGCGGGCCGCGTCGAACGGGCCCGGCGCGTCGCCGATCTCCTCGCCATAGAGCGCGGGGTCGAGGTTCGAGGGACTGCCCGTCAGCATCAGACCGTCCAGCCGCCCGGCCACCTCGGCCGCCCGCATTCTTCCCGGCAGGGACGGGACCAGCAGCGCCGCCACATCGCCATAGGCCATCGTCGCCTCGACATAGCGGCTCATCACCGCCTGGGCCGGCTCGACCCCGACCGTGCGCGTGCAGCAGATGATTCCAGCGACGGGGCGAGCGGTCATCCTAGATCTCCGATTTCCCCGGCGAATGCCGGGGCCCAGATCGAAGGCGCCAAGCTCTGGCCGGCTGGCGCATCAAGCGAGCGCGACATCATCGGGCGCTCAGGCTGAATCTGGGTCCCGGCATTCGCCGGGAAGGTCGGGTTGTGGTTAGACATGGGTCACGACAACAGCACCGCCGGCGAGCAGGCGTGCCAGCACAGCCACACCGTCTCGCCCAGCTTGAAGTCTTCCTGGTCCCAGCGGGTCAGGTTCGAGCGCTGGACCTTCACGCGCCGGCCTCCCCCATTGGGCGTAAGAACCTCGACCTCGTAGGTCGAGGAGCCGCCCAGATAGGCCTCGTGCTTGATGACACCCGCCACCGCGTTGAAGCCTTTCGGGCAGTCGCCCAGGTTCGGCGGTTCGTCGCCCTCCTTCTTGTGCAGCTCGATCTTCTCGGGGCGGATCGCCGCCCACGCCGTGCCGCCGCGCGGGCCGGTGACCCCGTGGTCCAGGAAGATGTCGACCGGCAGGTCCGGCGACTTGATCACCGCGTGACTGGGCTCGTCGACCGCCAGCACGCCCTCGAACAGGTTCACCTGGCCGATGAAGTCGGCCACGAAGCGGCTGTTGGGGAACTCGTAGAGGTCGCTGGGCGTGGCCACCTGCTGCAGCACGCCCTTGCTCATCACCGCGCAGCGCGACGCGAGAGCCAGAGCCTCGTCCTGGTCGTGGGTGACCATGATGAAGGTGATCCCGACCTTCTCCTGCAAGGTGCAGAGCTCGGTGCGCATCTGCTCGCGCAGCTTGGCGTCCAGCGCCGACAGCGGCTCGTCCAGCAGCAGCACGCGCGGCCGCTTGACCAGGGCGCGGGCCAGGGCGACGCGTTGGCGCTGGCCGCCGGACAGCTGGTCGGGCTTGCGCTCGCCCAGGCCGCCCAGTTGCACCAGCTCCAGCGCCTCGGCCACACGCTGGTCGCGCTCGGCCTTGGGCACGCGGTCGACCTTCAGGCCGTAGGCGACGTTGTCGGCCACGGTCATGTGCGGGAACACGGCGTAGGACTGGAACACCATGTTCACCGGCCGCTTGTTGGGCGGGATGTTCGAGATGTCCTGGCCGTCGATCAGGATCCGCCCCTCGGTCGGGGTCTCGAAGCCGGCCAGCATCCTAAGCAAGGTGGTCTTGCCGCAGCCCGACGGTCCCAGCAGCGCGAAGAACTCGCCCTCGTTGACGGTCAGCGAGACGTTGTCGACGGCCGCCAGCTTGCCGAACCGCTTGGTGACGTTCTCGAAGGTGATGATGGGTTTTGGCGCGGTCATTGCGGATGTCCCCCGGCACACAAAATCCCGACCTCCCCGGCGAATGCCGGGGTCCAGATCATAAGGCTGGAAGGAGCCAGGAAGGGCGAAAGCTCAGGCTGAATCTGGGTCCCGGCATTCGCCGGGAAGATCGGAAGAGAGAGGAGTGTCATTTCGCATCCCCCGCCCCATGACCCGCCGTCGCGGCCGGGTTGCCCTGCAGTTTCAGCGCCGCCGCGGTCAGCAGCACGGTCAGCACGATCAGCACCGTCGAGGCCGCGTTGACCTCGGGCGTCACCGAGAAACGAACCATCGAATAGACCTTCACCGGGAAGGTCACCGTGTCGGGCCCGGCGGTGAAGAAGGTGATGACGAAGTCGTCCAGGCTCAGCGTGAAGGCCAGCAGCGCGCCGGCCACCAGCGACGGGGCCATGTGCGGCAGGATCACGTCCCGGATGGTGCGGAACTCGCCGGCGCCCAGGTCGCGGGCCGCCTCCTCCATCTCGCGGTTGAAGCTGGCCATGCGGGCGCGCACCACCACCGCCACGAACGGGAACGAGAACGAGACGTGGGCGATGATGATCGCGCCCAGGTTCAGCGGCCATGGCAGTCCCTGCGGCCAAGGCATGACCTTGGCGAAGAACACCAGCATGGCCACGCCCATGCAGATCTCGGGCACCACGATCGGCAGGGCCAGGGCGCCGTCCAGGGCCGTCTTGCCCGGGAAGCGGAAGCGCCACAAAACGAGCGCCGCCAGGGCGCCGATCACCAGGCTGATCACCGTCGAGACCGCCGCGATCGTCAGGCTGTTGGCGAAGGCCTCCAGCAGGGCCGAGTTGTCGAACAGCTTCTCGTAGTATTTGAGCGTGAAGCCCTTCCAGACGATGTTGCGCCGGCTGTCGTTGAAGCTGAACGCCATCAGGGCGATCAGCGGCGCGTAGAGGAAGATCCCGACGGCGGCCAGCCACAGACGCATGGGCCAGCGGCGCAGGTATTCCAGCGGACCGGGGGGCGAGCGTTTGGTCATGGGAGCACCTTCCCCCATCCGATTTCCCCGGCGAATGCCGGGGCCCAGATCGAACCCATTGGCCTTGGACCAGAGGAACAGGTCGAGAGGCGCGAACACCCCAATCGCTCAGGCTGAATCTGGGTCCCGGCATTCGCCGGGAAGGTCGGGTTGAAGGCGCTCATCCCTTGGCCTCCGGCGTTCTCTTCGCCAGGACCGCCTGGATCGCGATGGCGATGAAGGTCAGGTACATCAGCACGAACGACATGGCCGCGCCGAAGGGCCAGTCGTTGGCGCGCTTGAACTGGCGCTCGATGATGTTGGCGATCATCTGGCTGTCGGGCCCGCCCAGCAGGTCCGGCGTCAGATAGGCGCCCAGCGCCGGGATGAAGGTGATCAGCACGCCCGAGGCGATGCCCGGGATGGCCAGCGGAACCACCACCTTGAAGATCGTCCGCAGGTGCCCGGCGCCCAGGTCGAGGCTGGCTTCCAGCAGCGACTTGTCCAGGCGATCCAGCGCCGAATAGAGCGGCAGCACCATGAACGGCAGGTGGACGTAAACGAGGCCCAGGATCACGGCGAAATTGTTGTGCAGCAGGCCCAGCGGCTGGAAATCGCCGAAAGGCTGAAGGCCGACCAGCGCCGCCAGACCGCTGCCCCCGTTCCACAGCCACTCCAGGCCCTGGTTCACATAGCCCTCGGTGCGCAGCACGGCGATCAGGGCGTAGGTGCGGATCAAGAGGTTCGTCCAGAACGGCAGCATGATCAGCAAGAGCAGCCAGGCCTTGGCCTTGTCCGAGGCGAAGGTGATGGCCAGGGCCACCGGAAAGCCGGCCACCAGGCACAGGGCCGTGGTCAGGGCGGCCACCCACACCGACTTCAGGAAGATCTTCAGGTACAGCGGCTCGATCGCCCGGGCGTAGTTGTGGAACGTGCCGGTGATCTCGATCTCGGTCAGGCCCGCGTTGTGGCCGAAGCTGTAGGCCCAGACGATCGCCATGGGCGCGAGAAAGAACAGCACCAGCCACACCAGCGGCGGTCCCAGCGCCGCGGCGAAGACGGCTTTGGCCTGTTTCCAGGATTGTTCCATTCCACTCCCCGCTTTCCAAGATCCTCCCCCGCGACGCGGGGGAGGTGGCCCAGAGGGCCGGAGGGGGCGAGCT
>NZ_LSJA01000148.1 GCF_001556515.1 Caulobacter sp. CCH9-E1
CCCCTGCCCCTCCCCCATCAAGGGGGAGGGGGTCATCAAACACGCTCCTCCCCAGGACGACCCGCATGTCCTTTTCCAAGTTCTTCGTGAACAGGCCCCGCTTCGCGGCGGTGCTGTCCATCATCATCTTCATCGCCGGCCTGGTGTCGCTGCCCCAGCTGCCGATCAGCGAGTATCCGGAAGTGGTGCCGCCGACCGTGGTCGTGCGCGCGGCCTATCCGGGCGCCAACCCGTCCGTCATCGGCCAGACCGTCGCCGCCCCGCTGGAGCAGGCGATCAACGGCGTCGAGGGGATGATCTACCAGTCGTCCCAGTCGGCCGCCGACGGGGCGATGGTGCTGACCGTCACCTTCGCGCTGGGCACCGATCTCGATAAGGCCCAGGTGCAGGTCCAGAACCGCGTCGCCCAGGCCCTGCCGAAGCTCCCTCAGGAAGTGCAGCGCATCGGCGTCACGACGGACAAGGCCTCGCCCGACCTGACCCTGGTCGTGCACATGATCTCGCCGAACAACCGCTACGACATGCTGTACCTCAGCAATTACGCGCAGCTGAACGTGCGTGATCGGCTGAAGCGGATCGACGGCGTCGGCGACGTGCAGATCTTCGGCGCGGGCGCGTACTCGATGCGCGTCTGGCTGGATCCCGAGAAGCTGGCCGCCCTGTCGATGACCGCCGGCGACGTCGTGCGGGCCCTGCGCGAGCAGAACGTCCAGGTGGCCGCCGGCCAGCTGGGCGCGCCGCCCAACGCGGGCTCCGGCGCCGACTTTCAGCTGTCGATCAACGCCCCCGGCCGCCTGACCGACGAGGAGCAGTTCCGAGACGTCATCATCCGCTCGGGCGAGGATGGCCAGATCACCCGCCTGGGCGACGTCGCCCGCGTGGAGCTGGGCGCCAACAACTACGCCCTGCGCAGCTTGCTCGACAACAAGTCGGCCGTCGCCATGCCGATCTTCCAGCGCCCCGGCTCCAACGCCCTGCAGATGGCGGCCGAGGTCAAGAAGACCATGAAGGAGCTCAAGAAGGAGTTCCCCGAAGGCGTCGACTACGAGATCATCTACGACACCACGGCCTTCGTGCAGGAGAGCATCGACTCGGTGGTCCACACCCTGATCGAGGCGATCATCCTGGTCGTCATCGTGGTGGTCATCTTCCTGCAGGGCTGGCGCGCCTCGGTGATCCCGCTGATCGCCGTGCCCGTCAGTTTGATCGGCACCTTCGCCGTCATGCTGATGCTGGGCTTCGGCCTCAACGCGCTCACCCTGTTCGGCCTGGTGCTGGCCATCGGCATCGTCGTCGACGACGCCATCGTGGTGGTCGAGAACGTCGAGCGGAACATCTCGCTGGGGCTGGCCCCCGCCGACGCGACCCGAAAAGCCATGAGCGAGGTGACGGGGCCGATCATCTCCACGGCCCTGGTGCTGTGCGCGGTGTTCATTCCGACCGCCTTCATTAGCGGGCTCTCCGGCCAGTTCTACCGCCAGTTCGCCCTGACCATCGCCATCTCGACGGTGATCTCGGCCATCAACTCCCTGACCCTGTCGCCGGCCCTGGCCGCGGTGCTCCTGAAGTCGCATGACGCGCCCAAGGACCGCTTCCAGAAGCTGATCGACCGGGCCCTGGGCTGGCTGTTCAATCCCTTCAACCGCTTCTTCGCCAAGGCCTCCAACGGCTATGTCAACGGCGTCGCCAAGACCCTGGGCCGCTCGACCGCGGGTCTCGTCGTCTACGGCGTGCTGCTGGCCCTGACGGTCTTCGCCTTCGCCAAGACCCCGACCGGCTTCGTGCCGCAGCAGGACAAGGCCTATGTGGTCGCGGTCGTGCAGCTGCCCGACGCCGCCTCGCTGGACCGCACCGAAGCGGTGATCCGTCAGATGGGCGAGATCGCCAACACCGTGCCGGGCGTGAAGCACTCGGTGGCCTTCCCCGGCCTGTCGGTGAACGGCCTGATCAACAGTCCCAACTCCGGGGCGGTGTTCTATCCGCTGGACGACTTCAAGGACCGTCGTGACCGCGACAAGCAGGCCGGCGCCATCGTGGCGGCCCTGAACCAGAAGTTCGGCGCCATCCCCGACGCCCAGATCGCCGTCTTCCCGCCCCCGTCCGTCCAGGGCCTGGGCACCATCGGCGGCTTCCGGATGCAGATCGTCGACAAGGCGGGCCTGGGTCCGGACGAGCTGAACAAGGCCACCCAGAACCTGATGGACAAGGCGCGGCAGGACCCGGCCCTGGCGGGGATCTTCTCCAGCTACCAGGTCAGCGTTCCGAAGATTCAGGCCGACATCGATCGCGAGAAGGCCCGGGCCCAGGGCGTGTCCCTGACCGACCTCTTCGAGACCATGCAGGTCTATCTGGGCTCGCTGTACGTCAACGACTTCAACCGCTTCGGGCGGACCTACGAGGTCAACGTGCAGGCCGACCAGCGCTTCCGCCTGCAGCCCGAGCAGATGCTGCGCCTGCAGACCCGCAACGGCGACGGCCAGATGATCCCGCTGGGCGCCTTCGTCAGCTTCCACGAGACCACCGGTCCCGACCGCGAGAGCCATTACAACGGCATGCTGACCGCCGAGATCAACGGCGGCCCGGCGCCCGGCTACTCGACCGGCCAGGCCCAGAAGGCGCTGGAGGATCTGGCCAAGAAGGAGCTGCCCAACGGCATGGGCTACGAGTGGACCGAGCTGACCTACCAGCAGATCCTGGCGGGCAACACGGCGGTCTTCATCTTCCCGCTCTGCGTGCTGCTGGCCTTCCTGGTGCTGGTCGCCCAGTACGAGAGCTGGAGCCTGCCGCTGGTGGTGATCCTGATCGTCCCGATGACCCTGCTGTCGGCCTTGGCCGGCGTGTGGATCAGCCAGGGCGACAACAACATCTTCACCCAGATCGGCCTGATCGTGCTGGTGGGCCTGGCCTGCAAGAACGCCATCCTGATCGTGGAGTTCGCCAAGGAGCGCGAGGAGCACGGCGACAGCCCGCTCCAGGCGGTCCTGGAGGCCTGCCGCCTGCGCCTGCGGCCGATCCTGATGACCTCGATCGCCTTCATCATGGGGGTCTACCCCCTGGTGGTGTCGCACGGGGCCGGGTCGGAGATGCGCCGCGCCATGGGCGTGGCGGTGTTCTCCGGCATGCTGGGCGTGACGGTCTTCGGCCTGATCCTGACCCCGATCTTCTACTACGTCATCCGTCGCTTCACGGCCCGCAAGGCCGCGGCGAAGACGGAGCTGACCTCGCCCGTGGAGGCGCACTGATGTCTGTCTTCAAGCAAACCCTGCGCGCCGCGCTGATCGCCGGCGTCGCCCTAACCGCCGCCGCCTGCGCGGTCGGTCCGAACTACAAGACGCCGGCGACCCCGCCGGCGGCCTTCCAGAACGCCGACCCGGCCGTGTTCACCGCCGCCAATCCCGAGGCTCAGTGGTGGAAGGCGTTCGGCGACCCTGTGCTGGACCAGCTGGTCGGCCAGGCGCTCGGCGCGAACCTCGACCTCAGGATCGCCCTGGCGCGCGTCGCCGAGGCCCGGGCCCTGTTCACCGAGCAGAAGCTGGACCTGGCCCCGCACGTCACCGCCGACGGGACCTATGCCAAGAGCAAGCAGCAGCAGCCGGGCCTGACCACCGACCGCGTCGAGAGCCAGACCTACCAGGCGGGCTTCGACGCCCGCTGGGAGATCGACCTGTTCGGCCGCGTCCGGCGCGGTGTCGAGGCGGCCGGCGCCGAAGCGGGAGCGACCCAGGCCGACCTGCGCGACGCCCAGGTGACCGTCGCCGCGGAAGTTGCTCGAAGTTATCTCGAGCTGCGCGGCGCCCAGGCCCGCCTCAAGGTCGCCAACCGCAACCTCGAGACCCAGCGCGAGACGCTGCGCCTGACCAAGGTGCGGTTCGACGCCGGGGCGGGAAGTCCGATCGACGTCGCCTCGGCCCAGGCGCGTCTCAACGCGACTGAGTCGGCGATCCCGGGCCTGATCACCGCCGCCACCCGCGCCAACTATCGGCTGGCGGTCCTGACCGGCCAACGGCCCGGCGCGCTGGACGCCCTGCTGGCCCCGCGCCAGGACGATACGCCGCCGCTGGTCGCGGCCCTGCCGATCGGCGAGGCGGGCCAGTTCCTGCGCCGTCGTCCTGATGTGCAAGCAGCCGAGCGTCGCCTGGCGGCCTCGACCGCGCGGGTGGGGGTGGCGACCGCCGACCTCTTCCCGCGCGTGTCGGTGACCGGCTTCGTCGGCTTCCTGTCGGGGACGTCGACGGGCTTCGGAAACAGCGCCAGCCAGGCCTGGTCGGTCGCGCCGACGGTCAGCTGGCTGGCGCTGGACCTGGGCAGCGCCCATGCCCGTCTGCGGGCGTCGCGGGCTCGCGATGACGCCGCGCTGGCGGCCTATGACAAGGCCGTGCTGCTCGCGCTCGAAGACCTGGAAAACGCCCTGGTCGCCTATCGCCAGCAGCAGGCCCAGCTGAAGAGCCTGGCCGACCAGGCCGCCGCCTCGCGCCGCGCGGCCGAGCTGGCGCGCATCCAGTACCGCGAGGGCGGCATCGACTTCCTCGTCTTGCTCGACGCCGAGCGCACCCTGCTGGCCGCCGAGGACGCCCTCACCGTCGCCGAGACCGGCGTCAACACCGACGTCGTGGCGATCTACAAGGCGCTGGGCGGCGGCTGGACGAGCTGATCAGAACCAGCCCGCCTCGCGCAGAGCCCTGGCGTAGGCGCGGCTGACCGGCGCCTCGACGCCGCCTTTCAGGGAGAGGACCGCCCGGCCGTCGCCGCGCCGGGCGTCCTCGACCGCCGCCTTGGCCACCCACCACGAGCGGTGGGTCTGGGCGCCCTCGATGCCTTCCAGTTCAGCGATCGCGTCCGACAGCCGCATCAGGATCAGGTCCTGGCCGCGCGAGGTGTGCAGGCGCAAATAGTGATCCTCGGCCTCGACGGCGTGCAGCTCGGCCCCGCGCAGCTTCGGCGGCAGGCGGTCGAGAAAGCGCGGCGCGGGCGCGCCGGTCGGAGCCGCGTGGGTCTCGATTGGTCGGCGCTGGACCAGGAAGTTCAGGGCGGTCATGGCCGCCGTGACGATCAGCACCGGCAAAAGGTAGCGCGGCAAGGTCTCGAACCGCAGGCCACGGGCGAACAGCACCTCGCTGACGAACCAGACCACGCCCGTGAACGGCAGGGTGATCAGGACCACCGTCATCACGCCATAGAGCCAAGGGTGGTTGTCGGCCCGACCCTCGCGGCCGATCAGTTGGGTGACGCCCGTGCCGACGACCGCGCCGGCCAGGCACAGGCCGACCCAGTAGGCCAGGCGCGTCAACATGGGCACGTGGTGCGAGCCCAGCGCGCCGATCAGCGCCAGGAATACGCCGGCCCCGCCCGACACCAGATAGCCCCGCGCCGCCTCGGGTCCGAACAGCGCCGTTCGCGAAGCGTGAATGGCGTCGGCCAGCCGCTCACGAAGCGAGGGCGGCGATTGGCGCAAAGACGATTGAGACACGAGGTCGCCCACTCCAACACCCAGGTCGACGGCGAGGCGATCGGTCGCCCCGCTCGAACCGGGAGTGAAGGAAGATGGATGCGAAGGCCAAGTCAATCGGTCGCCTGATGATGCGCGACGACGCCCTGCGGAACGCGATCCTCGGCGTGGTGCTGGCGGTCCTGATCGTCGTGGTCGCCGGACCGAAGATGTTCACCGGCATGGGCGCCTTCTTGGTCGAACGGGGCGTCCATCCCCACGCGCCGAACCTGTCGCTGCTGGCGGCCCAGCCGCTGGCGATCAAGCTCCACCTGACCGCCGCCGTGACCGCCCTGCTGATCGGCGTCGCCCTGATGATGCGCGTGAAGGGAACCGGCCTGCACAAGGCGCTGGGCTGGACCTGGGTGATCGCCATGGGCGTCACCGCGGTCAGCTCGCTGTTCATCCGCCAGCTGAACCACGGCCACTTCAGCTTCATCCACCTGCTGTCCGGCTGGACGATCGTCGGCCTGCCTGGCGCGGTCTACGCGATCAAGCGCGGCAAGGTCGCGGCGCACCGCAAGGCCATGACCGGCATGTTCGTCGGCGGCCTGCTGCTGGCCGGCCTGTTCGCCTTCATCCCGGGCCGTCTGCTCTGGGCCCTGTTCCTGGGCTGAGCCGGTCCTTTCCCCGACACATCGAAACAAGGAGCCTCGACATGACCCTCTCCGAGACCTTGCTCGCCGGCCTGGCCTTCGCCGCCCTGGCGCTCGCCCCGGCCGCCCGCGCCCAGGAGGCGTTCGGCGACCTGACCCTCTCCTTCCCCGGTCTCGCGACCAAGTCCGGCACGGTGATGATCGCGGTCTATGACAGCGCCCAGGGCTGGGCCGCGGGCAAGGCCGTGCGGGTCGCCGTGGCCTCGGCCTCGGACGCCGAGCCCAGCGCCAAGATCCCCGCCCTGCCGGTCGGGACCTATGCCGTCCGCGTGTTCCAGGACATCGATGGCGACGGCAAGATGAGCAAGAACCCCTTTGGCCTGCCGACCGAACCCTACGGCTTCTCGCGCGACGCGATGGGCGCCATGGGCCCGCCGACCTTCGATGACGCCGCCTTCCAGGTGAAGGCCGGCGCCAACGCCCAAGCGCTGCGCCTGAAGTAGGGGGGAGGGGACCATGAACCGACGCGACATCCTGCGCGGCGCGGCCCTGATGGGCGGGGCCGCCCTGCTGACCCCCGAGGCGGTCTGGGCCGCCGCGGCCAACGCCGCGGCCGGCGATTGGGCTCTAGGCTTGGCCGACGTCGAGCGCGACGTCGCGCCGACCGCCCTGACGCGGCTGCACGGCCGCGCGCCGGCCGAGCTGAAGGGGACCCTGTTCCGCAACGGTCCGGCCAAGTTCCGCCGGCCGGGCGGCTCGGTCGGCCACTGGTTCGACGGCGACGGCATGGTCCGCAAGTTCCAGATCGCCAATGGCGAGGCGCGCATGGCCGCCCGGTTCGTCGACACGGTCAAGCGCCGCAACGACACGGCCGCCAACGCCGTGATCACGCCAGGCTACGGCGCCGCCCCGGGACCGGGCGCGCGCCTGACCGGGCCCGACGACGCCAACGCCGCCAACACCTCGGTGATCATGGCCGGCGGCGAGCTCTGGGCCCTGTGGGAGGGCGGCTCGCCCACCGCGCTCGACCCGGCCAGCCTGGAGACGCGCGGCTTCAAGACCCTGCGCCCGGATCTCAAGGGCATGCCGTTCCTGGCCCACCCGCGCGTCCAGCCGGATGGGACGATCTGGAACCTTGGCCTTTCGGGCCGCCGCGCCATTGTCTGGAAGCTCGCCCCCGACGGCGCGCTCCAGAAGGCCGAGATGATCGACCTGCCGCGCGCCAGCTACATGCACGACTTCACGGCCACCGCGCGCCATCTCGTCATCCTGTTGCAGCCGTGGGTGGTCGAGCGCTTCCGCATGCCGATCGCCACGGCCATGGCCTGGAAGCCGGAGCTGGGGACCCAGGTGCTGGTCATCGACAAGGACGATCTGTCCCAGCGTCGCGTGTTCGAGCTGCCGCCGTTCTTCTTCTTCCACCTGGGCGACGCCTGGGAGGAGCGCGACGGGACCATCCGCTTCGACGCCTGTCTCGACGAGAACCCATTCGGGACCGCCCAGAACGCGGGCGTGTTTCTGCAAGGCAAGCACCTTCCGGGCCCGCCGCCCCGGCGGGCGTTCATCACCCTGCGCGCCGACGGCCAGGCGGAGCTCGCCAAGGAAGCGACCACGGCCGAGTTCCCGCGCGGCGATCCCCGCTTCGCCGGCGAGGTTCGTCAGTACTCGGTCCACGTCACCAACGAGCAGCCGGATCGTCCGCTGTTCCAGGGCGTGGCGGTGCGGGACTGGAAGCGTGATCGCGAGCAGATCTACGGCTTTGGGCCGCGCCATATGGTCGAGGAGATGGTCTTCGTCCCGCGCCCGGGCGCCAGCCAGGAACTGGACGGCTGGATCGTCGGAACGACGCTGAACCTGGACGCCAAGGCGACCGAGCTGCACGTCTTCGACGCGCGCCGCGTGGAGCAGGGCCCGATCGCCGCCTGGCGCGCGCCGGTGGCCCTGCCAGTGACCTTCCACGGGGTGTTTGTTCAGGTTTAGAGAACGCCGCTCCCTTGCCAGGCCCGCTGGGTTGCGCCTATCCGGGGACGCAGCGCAACCAAGGCGGGCCCTTCCTCATGACCGCAGCCAAGACTGCACCCAAGTCAGGGGCTCGCCCCGGCGGGCGGGGCCGTCCGTCCAAGGCCAAGGGCCTGGACCTGAAGGAGACGATCCTCGACGCGGCCGAGGGGCTGTTCGCGCGCCATGGCTTTTATGGCGTCACGACCCGTCAGGTGGCGGCCGAGGCGGGCGTCGACACCGCCCTGATCCACTACTATTTCGGCGCCAAGCGCGAGCTGTTCGACGCGGTGTTCCTGCGCCGGGCCGAGATCCTGAACCAGGCCCGCGAGGCGTCAATGGACGCCTATCTGCGAGACCATGGCGGCGCCATGACGGTGGAGGGCGTGATCGAGGCCTTCATCGACCCGCTGCTGCGCATCTCGCAGGACGGCGGCCCCGGCTGGAAGAGCTACTTCGCCCTGGTGGCCCAGGTGAACAACACCCCGGCCTGGGGCGGCGAGACCATGACCCGCTTCTTCGATCCCGTGGTCCACCGGCTGGTCGAGACGCTGAAGAGCGTGCGGCCCCAGGCCGAGTACCGCGATCTTTACTGGTGCTACCAGTTCCTGACCGGCTCGATGATGCTGGCCCTGTCCGAGACCGGACGGATCGACTCGCTGTCGGAAGGCGAATGCCACTCCAGCGACCTGGAGGCGGTGCGGGCCCGACTGTTCGCCTATTGCGCCGCCGGCTTCGAGGCGGTGATCGCCAAGGCTGGCGCGGCCTAGTCTGTCTTCGGAACAACACCCTTCGTCTATTTTCATCACCTGGTGAAAAAGGGCTGGCGCATGGCGCCGGTTCGGGTGATGGTGTCGGCAATTCGCTGTTCGATGAATTGGCGAAACTCCCGAGCGCGCGTCCGCGAAGACGGACCGACCGGGACGGGCGGAAACGAGGGAGGGAAACCCATGACTTCGATGTGGAAGGCCGCATTGCTGGCCGGCGCGGCGTGGAGCGCCGTTTCGGGCTCGGCTTGGGCGCAGCAGGCTCCGGCCGCCGACGACAGCGTCGGCGTCGAACAGGTGGTCGTGACCGCCCGCCGGCGCGAGGAAAATCTCAAGGACGTGCCGGTCGCGGTCTCGGCCTTCTCGGCCGACAAGCTGGAACGCGCGGGCGGGACCGACATCACCGTCCTGCAGCAGACGACGCCGAACATCACGGTGCAGACGGCGCGCGGCTCGAACTCCACCCTGATCAGCTATATCCGCGGCGTGGGTCAGCAGGATCCGCTGTGGGGCTATGAGCCCGGCGTCGGCCTGTATGTCGACGACGTCTACATCTACCGCCCGCAGGGCGCGGTGCTGGACATCTTCGATATCGAGCGCATCGAAGTGCTGCGCGGTCCGCAAGGCACGCTTTACGGCCGCAACACCATCGGCGGCGCGATCAAATACGTCACCAAGCGCTTGGGCGACGAGGCCGGCGCCAAGGTCAAGGCGACCTACGGCAGCTATAACCAGACCGACGTGCTGGTCACGGCCCAGACCCCGATCGCCGACACCGGCCTGTCGGTCGGCGCCGCCTATGCGCTCTACAAGCGCGACGGCTACGGCAAGAACCTGACGACCGGCGCGGACCATTACGACAAGGACGTCCACGCCTATCGCCTGAGCGCCGAGTACAAGCCGACCGAGGACCTGTTCTTCCGCCTGGCCTATGACCGGGTCGAGGACAACTCCAATCCCCGCCACGGTCGTCGCGAGCTGCCCTCGCTGACGGGCGGCTATCAGGTGCTGGACGTCTATGACACCCAGGCGGGCCTGGGCGACAAGAACCACGTCCTGACCAAGGGCGTGTCGCTGACCGGCCAGTGGAACGTCACCGACAAGGTCACGCTGAAGTCGATCACCGCCAATCGTCGCGGCCACACCGACACCCTGATCGACTTCGACGGCACCCCGCTGCCGACCCTGGACGTGCCGGCCACCTATGACGACCGGTCGTTCTCGCAGGAACTGCAGGCCGTCTACGCGGACGACAATGTCCAGGGGGTCTTCGGCCTCTACTACATGAACAGCCAGGCCTCGGGCGAGTTCGATACGATCGCCGGCAATCTCGGCGTGTCGATCGCCGACGGCGGCAAGGTCAGCACCCAGAGCTTCGCGGCCTTCTTCGACTTCAGCGCCAATCTGACCGACCGGCTGAAGGTGTCGCTGGGCGCCCGCGCCACCCGCGACGCCAAGCGCGCCAACGTCTTCCGCCTGTTCTATCTCGGCGCGACGCCCTCGCCCTATCAGGGCGGCGCCCCGCGTCCGATCCTGCAGACGCGCACCAACTACAGCGCCGACAAGACTTTCGAGCAGTTCACCCCGCGCATTTCGGTCTCGTACGAGCTGAACGACGACCTGACGACCTACGCCTCGTTCTCCAAGGGCTACAAGTCGGGCGGCTGGGACATGCGCGGCGACGCCTTCATCACCCCGCAGACCGTCAACGGCTACAAGCCCGAGGTCGTGAAGACCTACGAGGCCGGCCTGAAGGGCTTCGCGCTGGAGCGCCGGGTGTCGTTCTCGTCGGCGGTCTTCCTGTCGAAGTACACCGACCAGCAGGTCACGACCCAGGTCGTGGTGCCGTCGGGCATCGCCAGCTCGGTCGACAACGCCGGCGCCTCGACGCTGTACGGCGCCGAGTTCGAGGCGAACGCCAAGCTGAGCCGCAGCCTCTCGGCCAATGTCGCCCTGGGCTACATCCACGCCAAGTACGACACCTTCAGCCGCTTCGTGCCGGCTGGGGCGCCGAACCCGCTGAACCCGTCGCAGACCCTGGCCACCGGTCAGGTGATCAACGTCGCCGACCTCTACGGCTTCCAGAACACCCCCAAGTGGACGGGCAATGTCAGCCTGACCTGGCGCGGCGAGCTGGCGGGCGGGGACCTCGCGATCACGCCGATGGTCAGCTATCGCGACAAGTACCAGCAGTTCGAGCAGCCTCTGCCGGCCCTGGACCAGAAGGCCTTCACCCTGGTCGACCTGACCGCGATCTGGACCGCGCCGGGCGGCAAGTACAAGCTGGCCCTGACCGGCAAGAACCTGACCGACGAGCGCTATCGCACCGGCGGCTACAACTTCGCCGGGGCCACCTACAACAACTCGGTGATCGGCTTCTACGGCCCGCCGCGCACCATCGCCGGCTCGATCGAGGTGGCGTTCTAATCCTCTAGGCGAAAGCTGGGGCGGGGCTTGCTGCAACAAGCCCCGCCCGTTTTTTATGTAACCAGTGGCGTGAGCGGGGACGGGCGATGAGCGGAAATGGGAATGAGACGCCGGAGAAGGCGTCGGGATATCGCTATGTCGTCCTGGCCATGCTGGTGCTGGCCTACACCTTCAATTTCCTGGACCGGCAGATCCTTGGCATCCTGGCCAAGCCGATCAAGGACGAGTTCGGCCTGACCGACGCCCAGTTCGGCCTGATGGGCGGCCTGGCCTTCGCCCTGCTGTACACGACCCTGGCCATCCCGATCGCCTGGCTGGCCGACCGCTTCAGCCGGGTCTGGATCATGACGGCGGCCCTGACCCTGTGGAGCGGCTTCACGGCGCTGTGCGGCGTGGTCGGAAGCTTCAGCCACCTGTTCCTGGCCCGGATGGGCGTGGGGATCGGCGAGGCGGGCGGCGTCGCGCCGGCCTATTCTCTGATCTCGGACTATTTCCCCAAGCATCAACGCGCCCGGGCCCTGGCGGCCTACGCGTTTGGCATTCCGCTGGGCACGGCGGCGGGCACCCTGGTCGGCGGGCTGCTGGCGGTCCACTACGGCTGGCGGACGGCTTTCATCGTCGTGGGTCTGCTGGGCGTGCTGCTGGCGCCGGTGTTCCGCCTGATCGTCCGCGATCCGCCGCGCGGCGGCGCCGACCGCGCGCCCGGCGAGCCGCCCCCCGCTCCCGCGCCGGCCGCGCCGCTGGGCCAGGTCGCGCGCCTACTGGCGGCCAAGCCCAGCTTCTGGCTGCTCTCTCTGGGCGCGGCCTCGTCGTCGGTCTGCGGCTACGGCGTCGCGGCCTGGCTGCCGTCGTTCTTCATGCGCAGCCTGGGTCTGACCCTGGCGCAGACCGCCTGGTACTATTCGGGCATCGCCTTCCTGGGCGGCGTGGTCGGCATCTGGCTGGGCGGCGTCATGGCCGACAAGCTCGGCGCCAAGTCCAAGGCGGGCTATCCGCTGACCCCGGCCGTGGCGTTCCTGATCTCGGTGCCGTGCTTCCTGCTGGCGATGAACAGCGGCGCGCTGGTCGGCGGTCTTGGCCCGCAAGCCGCTCTGACGGTCGCCTTCTTGATCTTCCTGATCCCGACCGGCCTGAACCTGACTTGGCTGGGCCCCATCACCGCGGCGGTGCAGCACCTGGCGCCGGCGCCGATGCGCACGACCGCCTCGGCCCTGTTCCTGCTGATCAACAACCTGCTCGGCATCGCCGTCGGGCTCTACTATTTCGGCAAGGTCTCGGACGTGCTCAAGCCCGTCTTCGGCGCGGAGTCGCTGCGCTGGGCGATCTATACCGGGATGGGCTTCTATCTGCTGGCGGCGCTGCTGTTCTTCCTGGCCTCGCGCCGCCTGGAACGCGACTGGGTCGACTAAGGGGCGGCGGAAGGCCGCAAGGTCCCAACCGCCACGCTTCGGACAATTTCAGGTATCAAGCCCGCGACAAATCGTGAGCGACCTGAATGACACCCGAAGACCGCCACATCTTTCACGACCCCACGGGCAAGCGTGAACGACGGGCAAAGCTGATCCTCGGGATCGTCATTTCGCTGATCGCCGCGCTGGTGGCGGGCTTCGTGGCGACCCTGGCCTTCGCGCCGCGCCTTCCGGACGCGCCGCTCAAGGACCCCCGCGCCCTGACCGCCCTGCACCAGGAGACCCCGCGCAAGACCAAGCCGGTCACCGCCTGGAAGCGCGTTCCGCGCCCCAAGACCGCGCCCAACGGCGCCGCGGCGCGGCCGCTTTCGGTCGGCTTCTATGTCGACTGGGACCAGGACAGCCGCGAGTCCCTGCGCCGCAACATCGACAAGCTGGACGTGGTCTCGCCGCAGTGGGTCGCGATCAAGGGCGCCGGCGGCGACATCACCGTCACCGACGATCCGGAAGGCGCCGCGCGGATCGCTAACGCGCCCAACCACCCGGCCGTCCTGCCCCTGGTGCACAACTCGGCCAACGCCGCCTTCAACGGACCGCTGGGCGACGCCCTGCTGAGCGACCCCAAGGCTCGGACCAAGCTGATCGCCAACCTCAAGGACCTGGCCGCCCAGCGCGGCTACGGCGGCTATGTCTTCGACTTCGAGGCGCTGTCGGAAAAGGGCTTGGCCGCCTATCCGAAGTTCCTGGCCGAGGCCCGCGCCGCCTTGCAGCCCGCCGGCCGCGAGGTCTGGGTCGCCGCGCCCTACGACGCGCAAGGATGGCCGCTGAAGCGCTTGGCGCAGGCCTCCGACACCGTAGTGCTGATGGCCTATGACCAGCACTACGCCGGAGGAGACCCAGGCCCCAACGCCGGCCAGGACTGGTATCAGGCCGAGCTCGCCAAGCGCTTCTCAGAGCTTGACCCGGCGCGCACGGTGCTGGCCTTGGCCGCCTACGGCTACGACTGGACGCTGGACAAGCAGGGCCGCCCGGCGTCGGGCGCGCCGGCGACCTTCCACGAGGCCATGCGCAACGCCCAGGACGCCGGGGCGGCGATCCGGATGGACCCGGAGGTGCTGAACCCGACCTACGCGTACACCGACGACAACGGCGACGATCACGTCGTCTGGTTCATGGACGCCGTCACCCTGTTCAACGAGGTCAAGGTCTCCGACCCCTGGAAGCCGCGCGGCTATGCGCTCTGGCGGATGGGCATGGAGGATCCGGGCGTCTGGTCGCTGCTGGGCAAGCCGTATGGCCAGATCTCGTCGGCCGGCCTGCTCACGCTGGCCAACGGCCAAGGGGTGGACTTCGACGGTGGGGGCGAGGTGCTGCGGGTCGCGGCGCTGCCGACGCCGGGCAAGCGCAGCCTGCAGGTCGATCCCGCCACGGGCCTGATCTCCAACGAGACCTACGACGTCATCCCAAGCTCCTACGTCATCGAGCGCTACGGCCAGCGCAAGGGCATGGTCGCCCTGACCTTCGACGACGGCCCGGACCAACGCTGGACGCCGAAGATCCTCGACATCCTCAAGGAGAAGCACGCGCCGGCCACCTTCTTCGTGATCGGCCAGAACATGCAGAAGCGGCCCGACATCGTGCAGCGCGAGGTGGCCGAGGGCCACGATGTCGGCGGCCACAGCTGGACCCATCCCAACATCGGCGAGACGCCGCTGCCCCAGGTGCAGGTCGAGCTGAACGCCACTCAGCGCCTGTTCGAGGTGTTGACCGGCCGGTCGATGCGCCTGTTCCGGCCGCCTTACTTCGGCGACGCCGAGCCCTCGACCCCGCACGAGGTCGCGCCGCTCGTGATCGCCCAGACCCTCGGCTACACGACGGTGGGTCTGCGGATCGATCCCGACGACTGGCAAAAGCCCACCCCCCAGCAGATCATCGACCGTACGCTCGACCGCCTGGACAATCCGGGCGATCGGCCGGGCCAGGTGGTGCTGCTGCACGACGCCGGCGGCGATCGCAGCCATACGGTGGAGGCCCTGCCGGGCCTGATCGACGCGATCCGGGCCCGGGGCTACAAGCTGGTCACGGTCGGCGAGCTGGCCGGCATGACGCCCGAGCAGGCGATGCCGCCGACCTCGCGCACGGCGCTGGACCTGGCGATCGATCGCCTGGGCTTCGACTTCTTCCGCTGGACCCAGGCGGGCATGGCCGCCCTGTTCATCCTGGCGATCTTCCTGGGCGTGGCGCGTCTGGTGTTCCTGGCGAGCCTGGCGCTGGTCCATCGCTTCTGGACTCACGAGGAGCCCGCCGACCTTGATCCCGAGACCGGCCCCCTGGTCAGCGTCCTGATCCCCTGCTTCAACGAGGAGAAGGTGATCGCCGCCTCGGTGGCGCGGATCCTGGAGAGCGACTGGAAGAACCTCGAGGTTATCGTCCTGGACGACGGCTCCAAGGACGGCACGGCCGACGAGGTGCGCAAACACTTCGCCAATGATCCGCGCGTGACGCTGCTGTCGTTCGAGAACGGCGGCAAGGCGCGGGCGGTCAATCGCGGCCTGGCCGTGGCCAAGGGCGAATACGTGGTGGCGCTGGACGCCGACACCCTGTTCCCGCGCGAGACGATCGGCCGTCTGGCCCGCTGGTTCCGGGATCCCGACATCGGGGCGGTGGCCGGCAACGCCATCGTCGGCAACCGAGTCAACATCGTCACCCGCTGGCAGGCTCTGGAGTACGTGACCGCCCAGAACCTGGAGCGGCGCGCTCTGTCGGCGCTCGGGGCGGTCACCGTGGTTCCGGGCGCGGTCGGGGCCTGGCGGAAAAGCGTGCTCGACGCGCTGGGCGGCTATCCGGCCGACACCCTGGCCGAGGACCAGGACCTGACGATCGCCTGCCAACGCGCCGGCTGGAAGGTCGCCTTCGACCCCGAGGCCCGCGCCTATACCGAGGCGCCGGACACGGTCGGCGGCCTGCTCAAGCAGCGCTTCCGCTGGTCGTTCGGCACGCTGCAGTGCGTGTGGAAGCACCGCCGGGCGATGTTCAGCCGCAAGACGCCGGTTCTGGGCTTCGTGGCCCTGCCGCAGATCTGGCTGTTCCAGATCATCCTGGCCGTCGCCGCCCCGCTGGTCGACCTGGCGGTGGTCTGGAGCCTGATCAGCGGTCTTTACGGCGCGTTGGCTCACCCGGTGGAGTGGCGTCCGGACGATATGCTGCTGGGCCTGATCTACTGGGCGATCTTCATCGCCGTGGATCTTTCGGCCGGCGCCCTGGGCATGGCGCTGGAGAAGCGCGCGCCTTGGGCCGACCTGCCGTTCCTGCCCGTCCAGCGCTTCGGCTATCGCCAGCTGATGTACTACGTGGTGGTCAAGTCGGTGGTCATGGCCATCCGTGGCGGCCGCGTCGGCTGGGGCAAGCTGGAGCGGCGGGCGACCGCTTCGGTGGCCTCGGAGGCATGACCCCATGCGTTGTTCGGATGGAAAACGTTGTCATCGCGCGAAAAGGGTGTGACCGGTAACAATTCCGCAACGTCAAGGCTTTCTCTTGCCTGGCCGGGGCAGGGGATGCGCGATGACCTCTCATTGGGGGCGATAAGCGCGCAAGCCTTCACCTTATCGTCCACACGCGGTTGCGCCTGTGAAATAGCGCTCCTATAACCCCGCCACATTTCAGAAAGCCGTCGTCGAGACCGGGCCCTCATGAACATCCACGAACATCAAGCCAAAGCCGTACTCGCCGAGTTCGGCGCCCCCGTGCCGCGCGGCTTCGCCGCCTTCACGCCCGATGAAGCCGCCGCCGCCGCCGAAAAGCTGGGCGGTCCGGTCTTCGTCGTGAAGAGCCAGATCCACGCCGGCGGGCGCGGCAAGGGCAAGTTCGAGGGCCTGGGCCCCGACGCCAAGGGCGGCGTGCGCGTCGTCAAGTCGGTCGAAGAGGTCAAGGCCAACGCCGCCGAGATGCTCGGCCGCGTGCTGGTGACCCACCAGACCGGCCCCAAGGGCAAGCAGGTCAACCGCCTCTACATCGAAGAAGGCGCGGCGATCGCCAAGGAATTCTACCTGTCGCTGCTGGTCGACCGCGCCTCGAGCAAGGTCTCGGTCGTCGCCTCGACCGAAGGCGGCATGGACATCGAAGACGTCGCCCACTCGACGCCCGAGAAGATCCACACCTTCACCATCGACCCGGCGACGGGCGTGTGGCCGACCCACCAGCGCGCCCTGGCCAAGGCTCTGGGCCTGACCGGCGGCCTGGCCAAGGAAGCCGCCGCGCTGCTGACCCAGCTCTATACGGCGTTCATGGCCAAGGACATGGCCATGCTGGAGATCAACCCGCTGATCGTGACGGCGGATGATCACCTGCGCGTCCTCGACGCCAAGCTGTCGTTCGACGGCAACAGCCTGTTCCGTCACCCGGACATCAAGGCGCTGCGCGACGAGACCGAAGAAGACCCCAAGGAAATCGAAGCCTCGAAGTACGACCTGGCCTACATCGCCCTCGACGGCGAGATCGGCTGCATGGTCAACGGCGCGGGCCTGGCCATGGCCACCATGGACATCATCAAGCTGTACGGCGCCGAGCCGGCCAACTTCCTGGATGTCGGCGGCGGCGCCAGCAAGGAGAAGGTCACCGCGGCCTTCAAGATCATCACCGCCGATCCGGCCGTGAAGGGCATCCTGGTCAACATCTTCGGCGGCATCATGCGCTGCGACATCATCGCGGAAGGCGTCATCGCCGCCGTGAAGGAAGTCGGCCTGAAGGTTCCGCTGGTCGTCCGTCTGGAAGGCACCAACGTCGAACTCGGCAAGAAAATCATCTCGGAAAGCGGCCTGAACGTCATCGCCGCCAACGATCTGTCTGACGGCGCCGAGAAGATCGTCGCCGCTGTGAAGGGCGCCCGCTAAATGTCGGTTCTGATCGGTTCGCACACCAAGGTCATCTGCCAGGGCATCACCGGCGCTCAAGGCACGTTCCACTCCGAGCAGGCCATCGCCTACGGCACCAAGATGGTCGGCGGCGTCACCCCGGGTAAGGGCGGTCAAACGCACATCGGCCTGCCGGTGTTCGACACCGTCGGCGAAGCCAAGGAAGCCACCGGCGCCGACGCCTCGGTGATCTACGTCCCGCCGCCCTTCGCGGCCGACTCGATCCTGGAGGCCATCGAAGCCGAGATCCCGCTGATCGTCTGCATCACCGAGGGCATCCCGGTGCTGGACATGGTCAAGGTCAAGAAGGCCCTGCAAGGCTCCAAGTCGCGCCTGATCGGCCCGAACTGCCCCGGCGTCCTGACGCCCGGCGAGTGCAAGATCGGCATCATGCCGGGCTCGATCTTCTCGAAGGGCTCGGTCGGCGTCGTGTCGCGCTCGGGCACCCTGACCTACGAAGCGGTTTTCCAAACCACGAACGCGGGTCTGGGCCAAACCACCGCTGTCGGCATCGGCGGCGACCCGGTCAAGGGCACCGAGTTCATCGACGTCCTGGAAATGTTCCTGGCCGACGAAGCCACCAAGTCGATCGTCATGATCGGCGAGATCGGCGGCTCGGCCGAAGAGGACGCCGCCCAGTTCCTGAAGGACGAAGCCAAGCGCGGCCGCAAGAAGCCGATGGTCGGCTTCATCGCCGGTCGTACGGCGCCTCCCGGCCGTCACATGGGCCACGCGGGCGCGATCGTCTCGGGCGGCAAGGGCGGCGCCGAGGACAAGATCGCGGCGATGGAAAGCGCGGGCATCCGCGTCTCGCCTTCGCCGGCCAAGCTGGGCGAGACCCTGCTTGAAGTGCTCAAGGGCTAATTAGAACACCGAAACCCCGCCTTGCGCGGGGCCCAGGTTTTTTGCGACCGCCAGTCGACGATCCGAAAAAATCACCTGGGCCCCGCCAAGCGACGGGCGCCCGGGCGATTGAGAGACTATATTTACGGGCTTGCGGTAGCGCTCCCGTAAGCAAGCGGATCTGAAGGCGACAAAATCCATGGCGGACGACGCAGGCATCATCAACCAGGTCTTGACCGAGACCAGCTTCCTCTACGGCGCCAACGCGGCGTTCGTTGAGGACCTCTACGCCCAGTGGGCGGAGAACCCTGCCTCGGTCGAGCCCTCGTGGAACGCCTTCTTCGCCAGCCTGGCCGAACAGGCCGACCAGGTGAAGCGCGCGGCCCAGGATCCGGCCTGGACGCCCAAGAAGGTCCCGACCGTGCGTCCGGACTGGCTGTCGGCCCTGGATGGCCAATGGGCCGCCGTCGCTCCCGCCGTCGAAGCCAAGATCGCCAAGGCCGTCGAGGGCAAGGCCCCCGGCGCCACCGCCGAAGCCGTCCGCGCCGCCACGCTGGACAGCCTGCGCGCCATCATGATGATCCGGGCCTACCGGATGCGCGGCCACCTCGCCGCCAACCTCGACCCGCTGGGCCTTGAGCCGCCGAAGCCGGCGCCGGAGCTGGATCCGGCCACCTACGGCTTCTCGGACGCCGACTACGACCGTCCGATCTTCCTCGATTTCGTGCTGGGTCTCGAGACCGCCACGATCCGCGAGATCCTCGACATCCTGCGCCGCACCTACTGCGGCAACGTCGGCGTGCAGTACATGCACATCTCCGACCCGGCCGAGAAGGCTTGGCTGCAGGAGCGCATCGAAGGCCGCGACAAGGAAATCACCTTCACCAAGGAAGGCAAGGTCGCCATCCTGAAGAAGCTGATCGAGGCCGAGGGCTTCGAGAAGTTCCTGCACAAGCGCTTCCCCGGCACCAAGCGCTTCGGCCTGGACGGCGGCGAGGCCATGGTCCCGGCCATGGAGCAGATCATCAAGCGCGGCGGCGCGCTGGGCGTGAAGGACATCGTCCTGGGCATGCCGCACCGCGGTCGCCTCAACGTGCTGGCCGCCGTGATGGGCAAGCCCTACCACGTGATCTTCCACGAGTTCCAAGGCGGCTCGTCGGTCCCCTCGGACGTCGAGGGCTCGGGCGACGTGAAGTATCACATGGGCGCCTCGTCGGACCGTGAGTTCGACGACAACAAGGTCCACCTGTCGCTGACGGCGAACCCGTCGCACCTGGAAATCGTCAACCCGGTGGTGATCGGCAAGGCCCGCGCCAAGCAGGCCTTCACCCTGCGCGAGCAGCCGGACGCTGGCCGCGGCCACGTCCTGCCGCTGCTGCTGCACGGCGACGCGGCCTTCGCCGGCCAGGGCGTCGTGGCCGAGTGCTTCACCCTGTCGGGCCTGAAGGGCTACCGCACGGGCGGCACCATCCACTTCATCGTCAACAACCAGATCGGCTTCACGACCAGCCCGCGCTACTCGCGCAGCTCGCCGTACCCCTCCGACGTCGCCCTGATGGTCGAGGCCCCGATCTTCCACGTGAACGGCGACGACCCCGAAGCCGTCGTCTTCGCCTCGAAGGTCGCGACCGAGTACCGCCAGAAGTTCGGCAAGGACGTGGTCATCGACATGTTCTGCTACCGTCGCTTCGGTCACAACGAAGGCGACGATCCGACCATGACGTCGCCGCTGATGTACGCGAAGATCAAGGGTCACCCGCCGACCCGCGAACTCTACGCCAGCCGCCTGGTCGGCGAAGGGGTCGTGACCCAAGCGGAAGTCGACGGCTGGGTCTCGGAGTTCGAGACGTTCCTCGACAAGGAATTCGACGCGGGCAAGACCTACAAGCCGAACAAGGCCGACTGGCTGGACGGCAAGTGGGCGGGCCTGACCCTGCCGGGCGACGAGGATCGCCGCGGCAAGACCGCCTTCCCGAAGACCCGCTTGCTCGAGCTGGGCCGCCTGATCACCACGATCCCGGACCGTATCGACGCCCACAAGACCGTGCGCCGCGCCATCGAGAACCGTCGCGACGCGTTCGAAAAGGGCGAGGGCATCGACTGGGGCGCGGCCGAGCACCTGGCCTTCGCCACCCTGCTCGACGAAGGCTATCCGGTCCGCCTGTCGGGCCAGGACTCGGTGCGCGGCACCTTCACCCAGCGCCACTCGGATATCATCGACCAGAAGACCGAGGAGCACTACACGCCCCTCAACAACATCCGTCCGGGCCAGGCGCACTATGAAGTGATCGACTCGGCCCTGTCGGAAGAGGCGGTGCTGGGCTTCGAATACGGCTTCTCGCTGGCCGACCCGAACACCCTGACCCTGTGGGAAGGCCAGTTCGGCGACTTCGTGAACGGCGCCCAGGTCGTGATCGACCAGTTCATCAGCTCGGGCGAGCGCAAGTGGCTGCGGATGAGCGGCCTCGTCATGCTGCTGCCGCACGGCTACGAGGGCCAAGGCCCCGAGCACAGCTCGGCGCGCCTCGAGCGCTTCCTGCAGTCGTGCGCCGAAGACAACATGCAGGTGCTGAACTGCACCACGCCGGCCAACTACTTCCACGCGCTGCGTCGCCAGATGAAGCGCGAGTTCCGCAAGCCGCTGATCGTGATGTCGCCCAAGAGCCTGCTGCGCCACAAGCGCGCCGTCTCGAACCTGGCCGACTTCGCCGAAGGCTCCAGCTTCCACCGCGTGATGGTGGACGGCGCCGAGGCCGGCTGCGACGTTGGCGGCGTCACGCTGAAGAGCGACGACAAGATCAAGCGCGTCATCGTCTGCTCGGGCAAGGTCTACTTCGACCTCGTGGACCACCGCGCCAAGACGGGCCGCGACGACGTCTATCTGCTGCGTCTGGAGCAGTTCTATCCGTGGCCGATGAAGTCGCTGATGAACGTGCTCTCGCGCTTCAAGAACGCCGACCTGGTCTGGTGCCAGGAAGAGCCCAAGAACATGGGCGGCTGGACCTTCGTCGACCCGTGGCTGGAGCTGACGCTGGACAAGCTGGACATCAAGGCCAAGCGCGCGCGCTATGTCGGTCGTCCGGCCTCGGCCTCGACCGCCGCCGGCCTGATGAGCCGCCACCTGAAAGAACTCGAGACCTTCCTCAACGAGGCCTTCGCGTAAGCGAAGGCTCCCGTTACCAACAAACCCGCCGGACCAAGCAAGAGAGACTCGGAAAGCCCCATGGCCGACATCAATACGCCCGCCCTCGGCGAATCCGTCACCGAAGCCACGGTGGCGCGCTGGACCAAGAAGGTCGGTGAGGCCGTGAAGAAGGACGAGATTCTCGTCGAGCTGGAAACCGACAAGGTTTCGCTGGAAGTGGCCTCGCCCGCTGACGGCGTCCTCTCGGCCATCGGCGCCGCCGAAGGCGCGACGGTCGTTCCCGGCACGGTCCTGGGCGTCGTGACCGAAGGCGCCGCCGCCGCCGCCGCTCCGGCCGCCCCCAAGGCCGCCGAGGCGCCGAAGCCGGCTCCGGCCGCTGCTCCGGCCCCGGCTCCTGTCGCCGCTGCCCCGGCCGCCGCGCCGGTCAGCCCGGCCCCGGCCCGCATCGCCGCTGAAAACAACCTCGACCTGTCGAAGGTCGCCGGCACCGGCAAGGACGGCCGCGTGACCAAGGGCGACGCCCTGGCCGCTCTGGAAGCCCGCGCCGCCGCCCCGGCTCCGGCCGCCGCGCCGTCGGCGCCGCGCCCCGTGCACGAGCGCGAGGAACGCGTGAAGATGACGCGCCTGCGTCAGACGATCGCCCGCCGCCTGAAGGAAGCCCAGAACACCGCCGCCATGCTGACGACCTTCAACGAGGTCGACATGAGCGCCGTGATGGCCCTGCGCGCCCAGTACAAGGACGTCTTCGAAAAGCGCCACGGCGTGAAGCTGGGCTTCATGTCGTTCTTCACTAAGGCCGTCGTGGCCGCGCTGAAGGCGATTCCGGACGTGAACGCCGAGATCGACGGCCAGGACATCATCTACAAGAACCACTACGACATCGGCGTCGCCGTCGGCACCGACAAGGGTCTGGTGGTTCCGGTCGTCCGTGACGCCGACGTGCTGAACCTAGCCGAGATCGAAAAGACCATCGGCGACCTCGGCAAGAAGGCCCGCACCGGCGGCCTGGCCATCGAGGACATGCAAGGCGGCACCTTCACGATCACCAACGGCGGCATCTACGGCTCGCTGATGTCGACCCCGATCCTGAACGCGCCGCAGTCGGGCATCCTGGGCATGCACGCCATCAAGGAACGTCCGATGGTCGTGAACGGCAAGATCGAGATCCGTCCGATGATGTACCTGGCTTTGTCCTACGACCACCGCGTCGTCGACGGCGCCGGCGCCGTGACCTTCCTCGTGAAGGTCAAGGAAGCCCTGGAAGACCCGCAGCGCCTGCTGCTGGACCTCTAAGCTTCACGAAGCCTTCCAAGGCTTTTGCATTCGCGGCCCCGGCGTCCTACGTCGGGGCCGTTCGCATTTCTGGGATCCCGCGCAATGGCCAAGGACACGCTCTTTCTGCTGAAGCCGCATTTCGAGAAGGACGGCGCCCAGCGCTTTTGCCCCGACTGCGCGATGATGGAGGGCTATCTGGCGACCTATCCGGCGCTGCGCGAGGCGCTGGAGATCGTCCATGTCGACTACGCCCGGCCGCGCGCGGCGCTAGTCGAGCGGCTGGGCGAGGCCCATCAGAACGCTCCGACCCTGGTCTTGGCGGAAGCCGCGCCGGACGCCGGTCCACATGGTGAAATCCTCTCGGCGAACGGTCTGTCGTTCCTGACCGACGCCCGCCCGATCACCCGCTACCTGGCGGCCAAGCACGGCCTAGCCGCGCCGCTCTAGATCTAGAGCGCGTTTGGGCTGCGGTCCCGGATACTCTGTACTATCCGAGCGTAGATAGGACGGCCCCATGGGAAAGTTCGAGATCGCGCCGGCAAGGGCCAAGCTCTTCACGCACCGTGGCGGCCAGGCCGTTCAGCTGCCTGAAGGCTTTGCGTTCGAAGGCGCGGAAGTGCTTCTTCGCCGCGAGGGTAACGCCGTCATTCTGGAGCCGGCGACGGTGAAGCCGCCGCGAACGCGCGCCGAGCTTGAGGCCATGTTCGCGCGTATCGACGCCGAAGGCGGCGCCGATTTCCCCGATCGCGATCAGCCGCCCATGCAAGAGGACGATGTGGAGGTCGCCGCCCGCATACGCGAAGCGCTTGAGCGCGCGGGTACGCCGATCGGTCCTTCGACCTCCTGATCGCGGGCCAAGCCCTGAATCGCGGTTGGACCTTGGTCACCTCGAACACGCGGGAATTTTCCCGGATCGAAGGCCTCTCCCTGGAAGACTGGTCGCTCTAGCGGCTGGCCTCCAGCACCGCGTCGCCCAGGCGGCCGTAATCGCCATTGAAGTGGTGGCCTCCGGGCAGGCGGATCTTGGCGACCTTGTCGTCGGGCAGATCGGGGCAGATATCGCGCCGCTCCTTGTCGCCGTAGACGCAGGTGATCTTCACGTCCTTCAGCGCCGCGATCGCCGGGGCGACCGGGAACGAGTCGCGCGGCGCCAGGTTCAGCCAGCTGACCGGATGGAAGCGAAGGTCGCCGTCCGGCCCGGTCCCGATCAGCACCACGCGGCTGACCTGGGCGCGCACGTCCCGCGGCAGCTTCGGGATGATCGCCGGCAGGGCGTCGGCCCCGAACGAATAGCCGATCAGCACCACCTTGCCCCGGCCCCACTGGCGCTCGTAGCCGCGCAGGGCTTTGGCGAGGTCGGCGGCGACACTGTCGACGGTGCGATCGGTTCGGAAATAGGCCAGCGAGTTGATCCCGAGCGTCGGCACGCCGTTGTCCGCCAGCCGTCGCGCCACCTTCTGGTCCAGCGGGCCCCAGCCGCCGTCGCCTGAATAGAGCACCGCCAGGGTGTCGCCGTCCTGGGCGCTGGGCGCCACGACGGGACCGGTCCAGGTCGGCGTCGATCGCGCGAAGGCGGCCGAGAAGGCGTAGACGGCGGCGACGGAGGCGAGGGCGGCGGACAGGCCAAAGAGGCGCAGGCGGGTCATCATGGTTCTAAGGACGACACGGCCCGGTGACCCTCTCCAGGCGCTCTAGTGTCAAGCTTGTGGCGATCCCCGGAGCGGGGAGGGCGCCGCCGTGCGTTTCCCGCCTTCTCCTTGATTTTCAAGGGCGCGGACGACGAAAGGTTGTTCCGTTTTTAACAGTCTGGTTCTAAGGAACACGCGCCTCCAAAGGTCTGACAATATGGCCGGCGAGGCCCCATATCTTGTCCGGCGCCGATCTCGGCGCGTCCTGAAGGCGATAGACCCATGGCTCAGTACGACGTCGTCATCATCGGTGGCGGTCCTGGTGGCTACAACGCGGCGATCCGCGCTGGCCAGCTGGGCCTCAAGGTCGCGATCGTCGAAGGCCGCGGCAAGCTGGGCGGCACCTGCCTGAACGTCGGCTGCATGCCCTCGAAGGCCCTGCTGCACGCCTCGGAACTGTACGCCGCCGCGACCGGTCCGGAATTCGCCAAGCTGGGCATCGAGGTGAAGCCGAAGCTGAACCTGCCCCAGATGATGGCCCAGAAGGCCGAGAGCGTCGAAGCCCTGACCAAGGGCGTCGAGTTCCTGATGAAGAAGAACAAGGTCGACTACGTGAAGGGCTGGGGCCGCATCGAAGGCGCCGGCAAGGTGGTCGTGAAGGCCGAGGACGGTTCGGAAACCACCCTCGAGACCAAGAACATCGTGATCGCCACCGGCTCGGAGCCGACCCCGCTGCCGGGCGTGACGATCGACAACAAGCGCATCATCGACTCGACCGGCGCCCTGTCGCTGCCGGAAGTGCCCAAGCGCCTGATCGTCGTCGGCGCCGGCGTGATCGGCCTGGAGCTCGGCTCGGTCTGGAAGCGCCTGGGCGCCGAGGTCACCGTGGTCGAGTACCTGGACCGCATCCTGCCGGGCACGGACACCGAAGTCGCCAACGCCTTCCAGAAGATCCTGACCAAGCAGGGCTTCACCTTCCAGCTGGGCGCCAAGGTCACGGGCGCGACGGCGTCGGCCAAGGGCGTCAAGCTGAGCTTCGAGCCGGTCGCCGGCGGCGACGCCCAGACGATCGAGGCCGACTACGTGCTGGTCGCCATCGGCCGTCGTCCGTACACCCAAGGCCTGGGCCTGGAGACCGTCGGCATCACGCCGGACAAGCGCGGCATGATCGCCAACGACCACTTCAAGACCGGCGTCCCCGGCGTGTGGGTGGTCGGCGACGTGACCTCGGGTCCGATGCTGGCCCACAAGGCCGAGGACGAGGGCGTGGCCTGCATCGAGATGATCGCGGGCAAGGCCGGCCACGTGAACTACGGCATCATCCCGGGCGTCGTCTACACCAGCCCGGAAATCGCCACGGTCGGCCAGACCGAGGACGAGCTGAAGGCCGCGGGCGTCGCCTACAAGGTCGGCAAGTTCCCGTTCCTGGCCAACAGCCGCGCCAAGATCAACCACGAGACCGACGGTTTCGTGAAGGTGCTGGCCGACGCCAAGACCGACCGCATCCTGGGCGCCCACATGGTCGGCCCGAACGTCGGCGACATGATCGCCGAATACTGCGTGGCCATGGAGTTCGGCGGCGCTTCGGAAGACGTGGCTCGCACCTGCCACCCCCACCCGACCCGTTCGGAAGCCCTGCGCCAGGCGGCCATGGGCGTCGAAGGCTGGACGATGCAGGCTTAAGGCCGGCTTCCTGTCCCAAAGTTAATGTGCGGCCCGCCTTGGCGGGCCTAAGGTGGCGGGGTTCCAGATCAGGAGCCCCGCCATGCTTTTGTCCGGACTACTGCTCGCCGCCGCGCTTCAGGCGCCGCCAGAGCCGACCGCCGCGCCCAAGCCCCAGGGCCCGCCCGCGCGGGTCGCCGTCCCCTTCAGCCAAGCGCCGCGCATGAAAGGCCAGCGTCCCGCCTGGGAGTGCCGGCGACGCGCCACGCTCGCCCGCAAGACCCAGGACGAGACCGCCAAGCCGCTGAACCGCATGCCGATGGGGCTGGGCGAGCGCGCGGTCATGCGCATGGTCGACGGCTGCCCCGTTCGGACGCCGATCATCCAGCCCCCGCCGCGCCGCTGAGGCCAGAAAAAAAGGCCCCGTCGGGAGACAGGGCCTTGAAGTCGCTTAGGGAGGAGACGCCCCGCCGCATGAACGGGGCGCTACGCTTACTGGAGCTTAGAATTCTTCCCAGTCGTCGGCCGAGGCGGCCGGCGCGGCCGAGCTCTTGGCGAAGCTGGCGACCTTGGCCTGGGCCGCGGCCACCGGGTTCAGGCCCGGGCGGCTGCTAGCGGAGACCGGAGCCGGCCCCTTGGCCGGCGCGGGGGCCGGACGCGAGGGGGCGGGCGCCGGACGGGTCGCGGCGCGGGCCGAGCTGGCGCTCGACGACGGGGCGGCGGCGGCGCCGCCGCCGACGCGGAAGCGGCCGATCATCTTCAGCAGGTTGCCGGCCTCGCCCTTCAGCGAGTGGGCGGCGGCGGTCGATTGCTCGACCATGGCGGCGTTCTGCTGGACGGTCTGGTCCATCTGGTTGACGGCGGCGTTGACCTGGTTGAGGCCGGTGGCCTGCTCCTGGCCCGAAGAGGCGATCTCGCCGACCAGGGCGTCGATCTCGCCGACCTTCGAGACGATGGCCTGCAGGGCCTCGCCGGTCTGGCCGACCATGCTCACGCCTTGGTTCACTTGCTGGCTGGAGGTCGAGATCAGGGTCTTGATCTCCTTGGCCGCGTCGGCGGAGCGCTGGGCCAGGGCCCGGACTTCCTGGGCGACGACCGCGAAGCCGCGGCCCGCTTCACCCGCCCGGGCGGCTTCGACGCCGGCGTTCAGGGCCAGCAGGTTGGTCTGGAAGGCGATCTCGT
>NZ_LSJA01000014.1 GCF_001556515.1 Caulobacter sp. CCH9-E1
CTCTCCGGGGCCTTCGCTTAGATCAGTTCAGCTGTCGCTGAGGATCGATCGATTACTCGACGATCTTCGAGACGACGCCGGCGCCGACGGTGCGGCCGCCTTCACGGATGGCGAAGCGCAGCTTCTCTTCCATGGCGATCGGGGTGATCAGCTCGACGTCCAGCTCGGCGTTGTCGCCCGGCATGATCATTTCCACGCCTTCGCGCAGCTTGATGATGCCCGTCACGTCCGTCGTGCGGAAGTAGAACTGCGGACGGTAGTTGGTGAAGAACGGGGTGTGACGGCCGCCTTCTTCCTTGGTCAGGATGTAGGCTTCGGCCACGAACTTGGTGTGCGGCGTGATCGAACCCGGCTTGCACAGCACTTGGCCGCGCTCGACGTCTTCACGCTTGGTGCCGCGCAGCAGCACGCCCACGTTGTCGCCGGCTTGACCTTGGTCCAGCAGCTTGCGGAACATTTCGACGCCCGTGCAGGTGGTCTTTTGGACCGGACGGATGCCGACGATTTCGACTTCTTCGCCGACCTTCACGATGCCGCGCTCGACGCGACCGGTGACCACGGTGCCGCGGCCCGAGATCGAGAACACGTCTTCGACCGGCATCAGGAACGGCAGGTCCACGGGGCGTTCCGGCTGCGGGATGTAGGCGTCGACTTGCGTCATCAGCTCGAGAATGCGGTCTTCGCCGATGGCGGCGTCGCGGCCTTCGACGGCGGCCAGGGCCGAGCCCTTGACGATCGGAATGTCATCGCCCGGGAACTGGTACGACGACAGCAGTTCGCGAACTTCCATTTCGACGAGCTCGAGCAGCTCTTCGTCGTCGACCATGTCGACCTTGTTCATGAACACGACCAGGGCCGGCACGCCGACCTGACGGGCCAGCAGGATGTGCTCGCGGGTCTGCGGCATCGGGCCGTCGGCGGCCGACACCACCAGGATCGCGCCGTCCATCTGGGCCGCGCCCGTGATCATGTTCTTCACGTAGTCGGCGTGGCCGGGGCAGTCGACGTGAGCGTAGTGACGGTTTTGCGTCTCATACTCGACGTGAGCGGTGTTGATCGTGATGCCGCGGGCCTTTTCTTCCGGCGCGGCGTCGATGTCGGCGTAGTTCTTGGCGGTCGCGCCGCCCGTCTTCGCCAGCACGATCGTGATCGCGGCCGTCAGGGTCGTCTTGCCATGGTCAACGTGACCGATGGTGCCGATGTTGCAGTGCGGCTTAGTACGTTCGAACTTTTCCTTGGCCATC
>NZ_LSJA01000149.1 GCF_001556515.1 Caulobacter sp. CCH9-E1
CCTCTCCAGCTCCGAAAAGCTAGCATGGGTGTCCACTGAAACGAGGGAGGATCAGGCTACAACTTCTCGCGCCTGGACCGGAACGGCGAGAACGCCAGCACCGGCGCGCCCAACTACTTCAAGGGCAAGGACCACACCTGGTCGCATGAGCTGCGCCTGGGCGGTGATACGGGCAAGCTGAAGTGGGTGGTCGGCCTCTATCGCTTCACCGAGGATAACAACGTCGACTTCCGGGTCTTCCTGGCGACGAATTCGTACCTGTCGTTTATCCAGCCGGAAGTCACCGCCAAGTCGATCGCTGTGTTCGGCCAAGGCACCTACGAGGTCACCGACCGGTTCCGCGTGACGGGCGGCCTGCGCTATACCGAGGACCGCAAGGCGCGCGATGGCGGCACCTTCCTGACCAACTCCGCCGGCCAGATCACCAGCACGGTGATCAAGAACCTCGCCGACGCCAAGTGGGACGCCACCAACTGGAAGCTGGGCGCCGACTTCGACCTGACCAGCACCTCGATGCTCTACGCCAACGTGGCCACCGGCTATAAGGCTGGCGGCTACTACGACGGCGTCGCCAACAACGTCTATGCGCCGGAGAAGATCACCTCGTACGAGGCGGGCGTGAAGAACCGCTTCTTCGACAACCGCCTGCAGTTCAACGCGACGGGCTTCCTCTACGACTATCGCGACTTCCAGGTGTCGGCCGTCGGGATCATCGCGGGCCAGCAGGCCTCGGTGACGCTGAACGCCGACAAGGCCCGCGTCTATGGCGTCGAGTTCGAAAGCAACCTGGTCATCACTGAAAATGACCGGATCGATGCGACGCTGGGTTGGCTGCACGCCCGCTACACTGACTTCCTGCTGCCGTTGGGCGACTCGTTCTCCAACAATGCGGCGAACGCCAGCGTGGCTGGCTGCTACAAGGCCAACTTCACGGCCGCCGCGCCGCGGTCCACCGACTTCTCGGGCTGCCGCATGGCCCGCACGCCCGACTGGACGCTGAACGTCGGCTACCAGCACACCTGGGAGATCGCTTCGGGCGCCAAGGTCGTCGGCCGTGTCCAGACGCACTACGAAAGCAGCAAGAACCTCGAGTACCACGGCTTCGCCCAGAACAAGCAGGGCAGCTTCACCAAGACCGATCTCAGCCTGACCTACACCAGCGCCGACGATCGCTGGAACCTGCAGGGCTATGTCCGCAACCTCGAGGACGACGACGTGCGCACCGCTTCGTCGCCGAACTCGACGACGGGCCTCGCCACCAACGGCAACGGCGAGTTCTACGCCCCGCCGCGCACCTATGGCCTGCGCTTGGGGGTCAACTTCTAACCTTCCGACTGCCACCGCCCTCGGCGTCTCCTGCGCGCCGAGGGCGCTTTCTTGTTTCGCGCTTGGAGTTCAACGTGCTGGCTTTTCGACGTCTCCTGATCTCGACCGCCATTCTGGCCGCAACCGGCTCGGCGGCCCTTGCCGCCAACCAGCCGCAACTTGGCGTCCGGGGCGGCAAGACCATCACTGTCGACAGCCTGCGTTTCCGGGACCTCGACCGTGACGGCAAGCTTTCGCCGTTCGAGGACTGGCGCCTGTCGCCGGATCAGCGCGCGGCTGACCTCGTTGGACGCATGACGCTGGAGGAGAGGGCCGGCGAGATGATGCACGGCACCTTGCCGGCCGTCGGCGGCATGGTCCCGGGACGAGGGCAGGGTTACGACCTCGACAAGCTGAAGCCGCTGATCCTCGAGCGGCACATCACCACCTTCATCACCCGGCTCGCCGGCGATCCGGCCTGGCTGGCCGAGCAGAACAACGCCGTCCAGGCGATCGCCGAGCAGGGTCGCCTTGGCGTGCCCGCCACGATCAGCACGGACCCGCGCCATCACTTCCAATTCGTGGCCGGGGCTAGCGTCGCGGCCGGCGGCTTCTCGCAATGGCCCGAGGCGACGGGCCTCGCCGCGATCGGCGATGAGAGACTGGTTCGCCGCTTCGGCGAGATCGCCCGTCAGGAATATCGCGCGGTCGGCATCCATCAGGCCCTGTCCCCGATGGCCGACCTGGCCACAGAGCCCCGCTGGTCCCGGATCAGCGGCACGTTCGGCGAGGATCCGGATCTCGTCGGCCGCATGGTCAAGGCCTATGTCCAGGGCTTCCAGGGCGGCGAAACGAACCTCGCGCCGAACGGCGTCTCGGCGGTGGTCAAGCACTGGGTCGGCTACGGCGCCTCGGCCAAGGGTTTTGACGGCCACAACAGCTACGGCCGCTACGCCGTCTTCCCAGCGGGCCAGTTCGACCTGCACGTCAAGCCGTTTGATCAGGCCTTCGCCGCCGGTGTCGTCGGCGTGATGCCGACCTATGCGATCCTCAAGGACCTCTCCCTGGACGGCCAGCCGCTGGAACAGGTCGGCGCCGGCTTCTCCAAGCAGTTGCTGACCGATCAACTGCGGTCGAAACACGGCTTCAAGGGTGTTGTGATCTCCGACTGGGCGATCACCAACGACTGTGGCGAGACTTGTCGCAACGGCTTTCCCGACGGCCAGAAGCCCAGCTTCGCCGGCCTCTCGACCGCCTGGGGCGTCGAGGACCTAGCCAAGGTTGACCGGTACGCCAAGGGCGTGAACGCCGGTCTCGACCAGTTCGGCGGCGTCGAGGACACGGCCGAGCTGGTGGCGGCCGTCAAGACGGGCAAGATTCCCCAGGCGCGTATCGATGACGCCGCGCGTCGCATCCTCGCGATTAAGTTCCAGCAGGGCCTGTTCGAAAACCCCTATGTCGACCCCAAGGCCGCGACGGCCCTCGTCGGTTCTCAGACTTTCGTGGCCGAGGGGCGCGCGGCCCAGAGCGCGGCCCTGACCCTGCTGGAGAACAAGAACGGTCTGCTGCCGCTGAAGGGCGCCGGCGGGAAGGTCTGGCTGAAGGGCGTCTCGGCCGAGGCGGCGAAGGCCCAAGGCCTGGTTCCGGTCGACGATCTCGCCCAGGCCGAGCTGGCGATCATTCGCACGGCGACGCCGTTCGAGACCCTGCATCCGAACTTCACGTTCGGCAGTTTCCAGCACGAGGGCGACCTGTCGTTCAAGGACGGCGCGGCCGATTACGAGGCGATCAAGGCCGCCTCGGCCAAGGTCCCGACCATCGTCTCCGTCTATCTGGATCGCCCGGCGATCCTGACCAACGTGCGGGACAAGGCCGCCGCGCTGATCGGCGACTTCGGGTCCGGCGATGACGCCTTCCTCGACGCCGTGACGGGCAAGGCGCCGCCGCGCGGCAAGCTGCCGTTCGAGCTGCCCTCGTCGATGGCCGCCGTCGAGGTCCAGGCCGAGGACGCGCCGCATGACTCCAAGGGCCCCCTGTATCCGATCCGTTTCGGCCTGACCTACTAAGGACGACCGCCATGAACCGCTCCCTGATCGCCGCCGCCAGCCTCGCGGTGCTCGCCATCGCCACCGCCGCTCAGGCCCAGGCGCCCGCGCGGCCCTGGATGAACGCCAAGCTGTCGCCGGACGAGCGCGCGGCGCTGCTGGAAGGAGATGACGCTCGACGAGCGCATCGGCCTGCTGCACGGACCGATGTCCATGCCGATCTTCGGCATCAAGAAGCCCGAGGGCGCGATCGGCTCGGCTGGCTACATTCCGGGCATCCCGCGCCTGGGCGTGCCGGCTGTGAACGAGAGCGACGCCAGCCTTGGCGTAACCAATCCGCTGGGCGTGCGTCCTGGCGACGGGGCCACGGCGCTGCCGTCGGGCCTGTCGCTGGCGGCGACCTTCAACACCAAGCTAGCCTATGACGGCGGCGCGGTGGTCGGCCGCGAGGCGCGCGCCAAGGGCTTCAACGTCCAGCTGGCCGGCGGCGTCAATCTGGCCCGCGATCCGCGCAACGGCCGCAACTTCGAGTATCTGGGCGAGGATCCCTGGCTGGCTGGCAACCTGGCTGGGGCGTCGATCAAGGGCGTCCAGGACCAGGGGATCGTTTCGACGGTCAAGCACTTCTCGCTGAACGGTCAGGAGACCAAGCGTCACTTCGCCAACTCGGTCATCGACGAGGCCGCCCATCGCGAGAGCGACCTGCTGGCCTTCCAGATCGCCATCGAAAAGGGCCAGCCCGGCTCGGTGATGTGCGCCTACAACCTGGTCAATGGCGACTATAGCTGCGGAAATCCCCATCTGCTGAATGACGTGCTCAAGCGCGACTGGGGCTACAAGGGCTGGGTGATGTCGGACTGGGGCGCGGTCCACGCCACGGACTATATTCTTAAGGGGTTGGACCAGCAGTCGGGCGAGCAACTGGACGGAACCACCTGGTTCGGCGAACCGCTGAAAGTCGCCGTCCAGAAGGGCGAGGTTCCGGCCGCCCGAGTCTCCGACGCCGCCCGCCGCATTCTGCGCTCGATGTTCGCCGCCGGCCTGTTCGACAAGCCGGTCGAGCCAGGCGGCGCGATCGACTACGACGCCGGCGCCGCCGTCGCCCAGGCCGCCGCGGCCGAGGGGATCGTTCTGCTGAAGAACCGCGACGGCCTTCTGCCGCTCGCCAAGACCGCCAAGACGATCGCCGTGATCGGCGGTCACGCCGACGCGGGCGTGCTGTCGGGAGGCGGCTCGTCCCAGGTCGTGCCGCCCGGCGGCGCCAAGCGTTCCGTCCCGTTGGGCGGGGAGGGCATGATGGGGCCGTTCCGCAGCCAGGTCTTCAACGGCTCCTCGCCGCTGGCGGCGCTGCGCAAGGCGCTGCCCGAGGTCAAGGTGACCTTCGACGATGGCCGCTATGTCGCCTCCGCCGTCGCCGCCGCCAAGGCCGCCGACGTGGTCGTGGTCTTCGGCAACCAGTGGATGGGCGAGGGCGAGGACGCCCACGACCTGTCGCTGCCCGACGGCCAGGACGCCCTGATCGCGGCCGTCACCGCCGCCAATCCGAACGCGATCGTGGTGCTGCAGACCGGTGGTCCGGTGTCGATGCCCTGGCTCGACCAGGCCGGCGCGGTGGTCGAGGCCTGGTATGCGGGCGCGAAGGGCGGCGAGGCGATCGCCGACGTGCTGCTGGGGACGGTCAATCCGTCTGGCCGCCTGCCGCTGACCTTCCCGGCCTCGATCGATCAGTATCCCCGCGCGCAACTGCCGGGCCTGACCACTCCGGAGAAGACCAAGTTCGACGTGGTCTATTCCGAGGGCGCGGACGTCGGCTACCGCCGCTTCGCCGCCACTGGACAGAAGCCGCTCTTCCCGTTCGGCTACGGCCTCTCCTACACGAAGTTCGCCTATTCGAACCTGAAGGTGACCGGCGGCGAGACCCTGACGGTTAGCTTTGACGTCGCCAATGTCGGCCTGCGGCCCGGCAAGGACGCGCCGCAGGTCTATCTGACGGGCGCTGCGGGCAAGGCGCTGCAGCGATTGATCGGCTTCGAGAAGGTCGCCCTGGCGCCAGGCGAGATCCGCCGCGTCACCCTGACCGCTGATCCCCGCGTCCTGGCCAGCTTCGACGCCAAGGCCAACCGCTGGAGCTTGACGAGCGGGGACTATCAGGTCGCCGTGGGCGCCTCCTCGGCCGATCTCGCCCTGAAGGGCGCGGCCAAGGTCAAGGCGCGGACGCTGAAGCCGTAAACGGGAGGATACCGATGACCATCCGCACGCTCGCTCTCGCCGCCGCGTTCTCCACGGTCTGCGCCGGTCAGGCCTTGGCGGCCGACCCCACTGTGACCACCACCTTCGGCCCCGTCATCGGAGAGGCCGTGGCGGGCGTGGCGGCCTTCAAAGGCGTTCCCTTCGCGGCGCCGCCCGTGGGGCCGCTCCGCTGGCGCGCGCCTCAGCCACCCAAGGCCTGGACCGCGCCGCGCGACGCCAAGGCCTACGGCGCCGACTGCATGCAGAACCCGTTCCCGGGCGACGCCGCGCCGCTGGGTGTGAAGCCGGCGGAGGACTGCCTCTACGCCAACGTCTGGACGCCCGAGGCGGCGCTGAAGGACAAGGTCAAGCGGCCGGTCATGGTCTGGATCTACGGCGGCGGCTTCGTCAACGGCGGCAGTTCGCCGGCGGTCTATGCCGGCGATCGGTTCGCCCGCGACGGCGTGGTGCTGGTCAGCTTCAACTATCGGGTCGGCCGGTTTGGGTTCTTCGCCCATCCGGCCCTGACCGCAGCGCTCGCCGATGGCGGGATGCTGGGCAATTACGGGCTGATGGACCAGATCGCCGCCCTGACCTGGGTGCGCGACAACATCGCCGCCTTCGGGGGCGATCCGGCCAATGTCACGGTCTTCGGGGAGTCGGCCGGCGGCATGTCCGTCCACGCCCTGCTGACCGCGCCGCAGGCCAACGGGCTGTTCCACAAGGCGATCATCCAGTCGGGCGGCGGGCGTCCGCGCCTGCTGCCGACCTTGCCGCTGACCGCCCCCGCGGGCCAGCGTTCGGCCGAAGCGGCCGGCCTGGCCTTCGCGGCCAAGGCGGGCGTCTCCGGAACCGACGCGGCGGCGCTCGAGTCGCTGCGCGCCCTGCCGGCCAAGACGGTGGTGGACGGCCTCAACATGGCGACCTCCAATACGCCGACCTGGGGCGGCGGGCCCATGCTGGACGGCAAGCTTATGACCCGCGAGCCGCTTCAGGCCTACAAGGCCGGGGCCTGGGCGAAGATGCCGGTGATGGTCGGGGCGACCAACGCCGACGGCTTCTTCTTCGGCGGAAGCCGCGACCAGGTCTTCGCCCCGTTCGGCGCGCGCAGGGCCGAGGCCGAGGCTCTGTACGACCCCAAGGGCGACGGCGACATCAAGGTCTATGGCTGGGCCGCCGCCGGCGACCGCATGTTCATCGAGCCCGCCCGCGCGGTGGCGCGCGTGATGTCGGGGCAGGGCGCGCCCGTCTACCATTTCCGCTTCTCTTACGTGGCCGAAAGCATGAGGGGGCAATGGTGGGGCGCGCCGCACGCCACCGAGATTCCCTTTGTGTTCGACACCGTTGATGCTCGCTACGGCGCGGCGCTTACGCCCGCCGACGCGACGGCGGCCAAGGCGGCGCACGCCTACTGGGTCGGCTTCGCCAAGAGCAACGTCCCGAGCGCCTCGGGCCTTCCGGCTTGGCCGCGCTACGAGGCCGCGTCCGACCAGATCCTAGACTTCTCCGCTCGGGGCCCCAAGGCCGGGGCTGATCCGCGCAAGGCCCGTCTCGATCTGGTGGAGGCGACTACCCCATGACGATGATCACCGTCGATCCCGAGCAGGTTCGCCGTCTGCGCGACCTGCTGCCGGCGCTAACCAAGGCGCATCTGCAAGAAACCCTGGGCATCAGCGAGACGACATGGGTCCGCCTGCGCGACCGCCGTCCCATCCGCCAGTCCACCTACGAGCGCCTCATCAGGCGCTCGACCGTCGCCTCTCTGGAAAGGCGCTAAGGGACTTCAAATAGCGCGGCTTCGCCGTGGAGGCCGCTCCATGTCGCTGACTGGAAGAGGGGTATGTAACCTTCGCAGAGGGTCGAGGTTTCGGAGTTGCGCCAACGTCCGCTCTTGACGCTGAGCGTCAATCCAAGCCCTGCGGGCCTGCCGGTTCGGAACGCGCCGGCAGAGGTCCGCAGTAGCTCGCGCGTGGGCGGAAGAGGTCGTGGTCCTGGTACTGCTCCAGGGCATGAGCGATCCAGCCGACCATGCGGCCGACCGTCGAGACGGCCAGTTCCTCGCCCTTCAGCCCCAGAACCTTGCCGAGCAACACGGTCGGCACGATGAAGTCCGGCGCGGCGCCGGTCAGATCCTCGATGATGTCGGCGGCTGTCCGGAAGCGCCGCATCATCGGCGCGGGCGCATGTTGTTCCAGCGACGCGATCAGCGCTTGCGCCCGCGGATCCTTATCGGCGTAGAGGTAGCGGCCGAAGCCCGGAAGCGGCTCGCCGACGCGGAAGCGCGATAGGACAGCCTCCTTGGGATCGTCGGTCAGAAACTCCTCGACAAAGCGTGAGACGGTCTCGGCGCGGGCCATGTGCAGCCGGCGTCCGCGCCCCGCCACGAGGCCCGCCATGGCCGCGCCATAGGGCGTAACGCCGGTGTTGGCGGCGGCCCGCACCGCATAGGTGGTCGGATCCAGCTCGTGGTCAGCGGCCAGCACCAGGCAGCGGCGGATCATGTCGCCATAGGCCGGGGGCAGGCCGAGGTTGCGCGCCAGCACGACGTGGATCGGTCCGTGGTCGTGTGGAGAGCCGCCGCCCACCAGGGCGGCGAAGCAGCGGACGGCCTCGGCGCCCGTGCGAGCGTAGCCCTGTGGCGTCAGGTCGTGGGCGCGGGGGTTGGCGTGCTCCATCAGGCTGAGCAAGGCGATGGCGCGCGGTATGCGAGGCAGGCCGCCCAGCGCGGCGAGAACTTCATCATGGTTGGGCGGCAGGCGGGGCGTCGCCTCTGCGAAGGCGGTCGGCGCGTTCCAGAGCAGGCCGGCGACCTCCTCGATGGTCGCGGTCTCGGCCAGCTCGATGGCGGAGACGCCGCGATAGAACGGGCCCTTCGGGGTCATCAAGGTCACGGCGGTCGACCTGATCAGCCCGGCCGAGGGGTCGGCCGGGCGGCCGCGCTGCCGGGCTTGCTCGATGTCCGCGCGCCAGTAGCGCCGGCTCTTCGAGCCCGGCTGCTTCTCGGAGCGGATGCCCTTTCGGCTGACGTAGGCATAGAGCGTCGTGACGGTGACGCCCAGAACGTCGGCGGCCTCTTCGGCGGACATGAAAAGCGCGTCGTCATTCATATGGACGAATTTCGTACAGATTGACGAGTCATGTATCATTGGTCCCAATGCAAGTCACCGCATCAAGAAAGAACGCATTGACGAAAACTGTCAATGTAAAGCGCGGGGAGGGAATGACCATGAACGCTCGCTTCGGCTTGCTAGGATCGGCTTGTGTCCTGGCGCTTGGTTCGGGATCGGCCGTGATGGCTCAGACAACGCCCGACCCGGTCCAGATCGACGAGGTGGTGGTGACCGCCCAGAAGCGATCGGAGAACCTGCAGGACGTGCCGCTGACGCTGTCGGTGTTCGGCGACAAGCAGATCGAGCAGGCCCGCATCGTCCAGGTGCAGGATGTCGCCAACCGCACCCCGGGCCTGTCGTTCGACAACTTCCCAAGCAGCCAGCCGCGTCCGACCCTGCGCGGCATTGGCTCATCCGACCGCGGCGCGGCGGGCGACCCCTCGGTGTCGGTGTTCGTCGACGAGGTCTATTACGGCCGCCCGTCGGCGGTGGCTTTCGACGCGTTCGATGTCGAGCGGATCGAGGTGCTGAAAGGCCCGCAGGGCACGTTGCTGGGCAAGAACGTCGTCGGCGGCGCGGTGAGCGTCTTCAACAAGCGCCCGACCCTGGACGCCTTCCACGCCGGCGCGGCTGTGACGGTGGGCGACTATTCTCGCTTCGAGGCGGCCGGCTTCGTCAATGCGCCGGTTTCGGACAAGGCCGCCCTGCGTCTCAGCCTCAGCTCGCGCCAGCACGAGGGCTACGCCAAGAACGCCTTCGCCGGCGGCCGGGCCGAGGATCAGGACACCAAGAGCGGTCGCCTGCAGCTTCTTCTTCAGCCTACGGACAGCTTCACGGCGATCTTCGCCATCGACGGGACGCGCGACCGCATGAACAGCGACGCCCGGCACGTCGTGCAACTGGATCCCAGCGTCCCCGCCAGCGCGCTCTGGAAGATCAACGGCCAGCGCGACCAGTATTTCGCCGAGAACAACGGCCGCAACGATCGAGACACCTGGGGCGCGCGGGCGAACCTGTCGTGGGATCTGCCGATGGCCAGCCTGACCTACATCGGTTCGTACCGCGACCTCGTCTATCACTACGCCGAGGACTTCGACGGCGGTAATCCGACGATCTACGCCCTGAACTTCAAGGGCGGCCAGGACGAGAAGAGCCATTTCCAGAGCCACGAGCTCCGGCTCTCGGCCTTGCCGTCGTCCAAGCTGCGCTGGGTTGCCGGCGGCTACGCCTACAGCGGCGACACCGACCGGGTGGACACGCTGTTCGGCGACATCAAGTCCCGCCCGAGCCCGCCGGCCGTCTACGCCGCGCGCGACCGCTTCATCCAGGCCGCCAGCGTCAAGAGCTACGCCGTGTTCGGCGACGCCACCTGGCCGCTGACTGATCGGATCAACGTCTTCGGCGGCCTGCGCTATTCCAAGGACGACAAGGACTATGCGCTCAGCAACCAGGATTCCACGGCCCTGCTGCGCGCCTCGACCCGCTACGCGGTCAACGCCAGCCACGACTGGAGCAAGCTGACCTGGCGGATCGGCGGCGACGTCTCGCCCAGCGACGACGTCATGCTGTACGGGGTGATTTCGACCGGCTTTAAGAGCGGCGGCTTCCAGGACACCCCCTCGACCCCGACCTCGGCGGTGACGCCGTTCAACCCCGAGACCGCGACTCTGTACGAGCTGGGCGCCAAGACCCGATTACTGGACCGGCGCCTGACCTGGAACACCTCGATCTACCAGACCGACTACCAGGACCTGCAGGTGCGCAGCACGCGCGGCTTCGACACCATCACCACCAATGCCGGCAAGGCGCGAATCCGCGGGTTGGAGACGTCGTTGGACGCGCGCCTCGGCGACCATGTGCGCGTGGCGGCCAGCTACGCCTATACCGACGGCAAGTTCCTCAGCCTGTTCGATCGGGGCGCGGACCGCTCGGGCAATCGGATGACCCGCAGCCCGCGCCACAAGCTGACCCTGTCGCCCAGCTACGCCCGGCCGCTGGCCTCGGGCGCGCGGATCGAAGCGGCGATCGACGGCACGTTCGAGAGCAAGATCTACGACGACCTCGACAACAACGAGATCACCACCCGCAAGGCCCGCACCCTGATCGACGCGCGCCTCGTCTACGACAGCCCCGACGGCCGCTGGAACCTGTCGGTGTGGGGCAAGAACCTGACCGACCAGCTCTACAAGACCCATCAGGTCGTCTTCCAAGGCGCGAACCTGGCCATCTTCGCCCCGCCGCGTACGGTCGGCGCCACGCTGCGCTGGAACTACTGACGTGACGACGCGCGGCGAGGAGAGGGCGTGATGACGCTGGCGGTGCTGGGCTTTCTGATGGTGATCAGCTTCATGACGCTGATCATGACCCATCGTCTGTCGGCGATCACGGCCCTGATCATCGTGCCGATCGTCTTTGGCCTGTTGGCCGGCGCCGGTCCGCAGCTGGGCGGCATGATGGTCAAGGGCGTCACCCAGCTGGCGCCCACGGCCCTGATGCTGGCGTTCGCGGTCCTCTATTTCGGGATCATGATCGACGCGGGCCTGTTCGATCCGCTGGTGCGCTGGGTGCTGGCGATGGTCGGCGACGACCCCGCGCGGGTGACGGTGGGCACGGCGCTCCTGGCCATGGTCGTGTCGCTGGACGGCGACGGCGCCACCACGGCTCTGGTGACGATCTCGGCCCTCTTGCCGGTCTATCGGCGGTTGCGGCTGAACCCGCTGATCCTGGCGCTGCTGCTGGGGCTCAGCAACACCATCGTCAACCTGGTGCCTTGGGGCGGGCCGACCGCCCGGGCCGCCAGCGCCCTGCATCTGGAGCCGAGCGCGGTGTTCCTGCCGATGATCCCGGCCATGGTCGCCGGCCTAGCGGGGACCATGGCCCTGGCCTGGTGGCTTGGCGTCGGCGAGCGTAGGCGCCTGGGACGCCTCTCCCTCGAGCCGCTGGCGCCCGCAGCCGCCGACGCGCCGCTAATCGATACCGGCGAGACGGAGGCCAAGCGGCCTAAGCTGATCTGGTTCAACCTGGCCTTGACCTTGGCTCTGGTCGGCGGCCTCGTCACCGGCGCGGCGCCGCTGCCGGCCCTGATGATGGGCGCCTTCGCCATCGCCGTGATCGTCAACTACCCTGACATCGGCGTCCAGCGGACGAGGATCGCCGCCCACGCCAAGAATGTCCTGGGCGTGGTGTTGTTGATCTTCGCCGCCGGAGCCTTCACCGGCATCCTGTCGGGTACGGGCATGGTCAAGGCGATGGCCGACGCGACCCTGACGGCGATCCCGCCGCAACTGAGTCCGTATCTGGCGCCGATCTCCGCGCTGCTCAGCATGCCGATGACCTTCTTCATGTCGAACGACGCCTTCTATTTCGGCGTCCTGCCGGTGATCGCCGAGACCGCCGCCAAGTTCGGCGTGCCGGCCGAGGCCATCGCCCGCGCCTCGATCATCGGCCAGCCGGTCCACGGCCTCAGCCCCCTGATCGCCGCCATCTACCTCGTCACCGGTCTCCTGAAGGTCGAGGTCGGCGCGGCCCAGCGGTTCTCGCTGAAATGGGCCATCGCCGCGTCGCTGCTGTTGCTCATCGCCGGCCTGGTCACCGGCGCCTTCCCACTGAAGGCGGCCTGATGACCGCCTCCAATCCGAAAGAGTTCTCAATGAACGACGGCCGGTTCTCCGATGGCGGGGTCAAGGTGCTGGTGCCTTGCGGGGCGCTGGGGGCAGGGGTGCGGCCGGATGAGGTCGAGGCGGGCCTCGCGGCGGGCGCGCACGCCATCGCGCTCGACGCCGGCTCGACCGACAGCGGTCCAGCCTATCTCGGCACGGGAAAGTCCAAGTACAGCCGCGCGGCGGTCAAGCGCGACCTGTCGATCTTGATGGAGGCCCGCGACCGGGCGGGCATTCCGCTGCTGGTCGGCTCCTGCGGCACCTCCGGCTGCGACGAGGCCGTCGACTGGACGCTGGAGATCGTCCAGGAGGTCGCCGGCGAGCTCGGTCTGCGCCCCCGCATCGCCGTGCTCTACTCCGAGCAGGACAAGGCGACGCTGAAGGCCAAGAACGCCGCCGGCCAGGTGCGTGCGTTGCCGCCGCTGGGGCCATTGGACGACACGACGGTGGAGGCCTGCTCGCACATCGTCGCCCTGCTAGGCCCCGAGCCCTACATCTCGGCCCTGCAGGGCGGGGCCGAGATCGTGCTGGGCGGACGCACCACCGACACCGCCGTGCTGGCCGCCGTGCCGCTGATGCTGGGCGCGGCGGCGGGACCGGCCTGGCATGGCGCCAAGGTCGCCGAATGCGGCGGTCAGTGCACGGTCAATCCGATGAACCCCGGTGTCCTGTTATCGGTCGACGCCGAGGGGTTCGACATCGCGCCCCTGTCGCCCGACAATCGCTGCGAGCCGCGCACCGTGGCGGCCCACATGCTCTATGAGAACAGCGATCCGTTCCACCTCGTCGAGCCCGGCGGGGTGCTGGACGTGACGAGGTCGGACTATCAGGCGCTGGATGCGCGGACGGTGCGGGTCACCGGCTCGCGCTGGGAACGCAAGCCCTACACGATGAAACTGGAAGGCGCGGCGGGAGGACCCTTCCAGACGATCATGATCGTTGGCATCGAGGACCGAGCGGTGATGGCGGATCTCGACGGCTTCATGGCGCGCATGGACGAGGCGCTACGCGATCGCGTGCGCCGGACCATGGGAGAGGCGGCCGGAGACTACGACATCTCGTTGCGCGCCTATGGCTGGAACGCTGTTTCCGGCCAAGCTCGGCCGCCGGGCGCGCCGGCGCCCCTGGAGGTGGGCCTGCTGTTCGTGGCCACCGCCGCCACCCAGGCGCTTGCCACGCAGATCGCCAAGGTCTGCAACCCCTACTTCTTTCACTTCCCAGTGCGCCGGGACATCGAGCTGCCAAGCTACGCCTTTCCGTTCTCGCCAGCCGAGATCGAGCGCGGCCAGGTGTTCGAGTTCAAGCTCAACCACGTCGTGCAGACAGCCGATCCCTTCGAACTGGTCCGTATCCGCTGGGTTGGCGCCGGCGTCCAGGACAAGGAGGTCCGCGATGGTCAAGCTGCATGAGGTCTGCCGTCAGGTGCGTTCGAAGAACGCCGGCCCGTTCTGGGTGACGGTGGATCTGTTCTTTGACGGACCGGAGAACTACGCGCGCTACAAGGGCGCCGCCGGCCTTTCGGCTGACGCCGTGGCGAAGGTCTTCAGCGTCGATCCCGCGCTCGTGAAGCGGTTCGCGGTCGACAACCTGAGCGTCGTGAAGATCTCCTATCCTCGCAAGACCCCGCAGGGCGGAGCTGTGGAGCGCGACATGCACAGTGGTCAGCAATATGTCAGGCTTCTGGACACTCCGCTGAGCTAAGCCAGCAGATCGGTGGCCAAGCCGTAGACTTGGGGGGACGCAGATCGATACCTGGGCGTTGCCTGCCGATTCAGCGCGGTTGAAAGGCGCCACGCGCCTGCCTTGAACGGCGTGGTTCTGGAGGTCCGCCAATGGCAGCAATTGGCGCAAGACTAACGCAGTATGGGCGGAGTTCTGGTCATAGGCGGGCGACTCGCTCTTTGCCCTAATCGACTTGACGAACAGCACGCCTGGATCGGCCGCGCCGCGCAGTCCGCAATGAGTAGGCGGACCACCTCAATCAACGCCTGCAGGTCACTCCCAGCCTCCACCGAGCGCGAGGAAGAGGTCGATCTGCCGATCGACAAGGTTCGCACGCGCGGCCGATAGACTGGCCAGCGTCTGCGCATAGCTCGCCTGCGCCTGTAGAACGTCGAGAAATGGCGCGCGGCCGAAGCGCTGGAGTTTCTCTGCGTCGTCGCTGGCCTTTCCAGCCGCGGCGGCCGCCGACTCCAGAGCCTTCAGGTGCTCGCGGGCCCGTGCGTAGGCCGAGAGCGCGGTCTCCGTCTGCTGAAGGGCGAGAAGCACCGAGCCATCGAAGCTCGCCAGGGCGGCGTCGGCCTCGGCGCCGGCCTGATCGATGCGGGCGCGCACCGCTTTCCGGTTCGGGAACGTCCAGGACACCAACGGGCCCAGGCCGAAGCCGAATGTGGACGGCGCCAGCAGGTCTTTCATCGGACCCGCCGTTCCAGCTGACCCGCCGATGCTGACGCTCGGGTAGAGTTCCGCCGCCCTGACGCCGATCATCGTCGTGGCCCTCGCCAGATCGCGCTCGGCCATCCTGACGTCCGGACGGCGCTTGAGCAGCGTCACGCCATCGCCGATCGGGATGGGCCGCGCGACGGCGGGAACGTCGCCGCAGCCCTCCGCCTCCTTCGGATAGTCCGCGGGCGCGCGCCCCATCAGCGCCGCCAGTTCGAACAAGGCGGCTTGCTTTTCGGCCAGGATGCCGGGGATGGCCGCGTCGCTCGCGTAGGCGGCGGCGCGCGCGCGGTCGATGTCGAAGCGGGCGCCCCGGCCGCCCCTGGCCATACGGATCGCCGCGTCCAGGGTCGACTGCTGCACTTGCGCAATTTTACGGGCGGAGGCCAGCGCGGCGTTGGAGGCGCAGACCCGCGCGTAATTGCGCGTCACCGCAGCGGCGATCGCGACACGGACATGGTCACGCGCCGCCACGCTTGCCTCCGCTTGCGCGCTGGCCGCCGCGACGCCGCGACGAAGACCGCCGCCCAGATCAAGCGGATAGCTGAGATCAAACCCAAGCGCGTAGCTGAAGGAAGACGGCAGCGTCCCGGTCGGACCGGCGGTCCTCGCGCCGAGCGCCTGGCCGGACACGCCGGTGCTCAATGTCCGGCCGGCCTGAGCCTCGCGAACAATCGCGCTCGCCCGGCGCAGGTTCGCGTCCGCCGTCCTCAGGTCGGTATTCGCCGCCAGCGCCTCCTCGACATAGGAGTCGAGCCGTGGATCCTCATAGAGGCGCCACCAATGCGCCGGGACGTCCGCCTGGTTGGTCGCCGCTCCGCCTTTTCCCAGAAACGGCGCAGCGGCGACCACCTGCCGCGCAACGCCGGATCGCGGGACAGGGTCAGCGGGATGCGTCGCGCAGCCCGCCATCAGCAACGCCAGAAGGGGCGACAGGACGCGCCTCACGAGCGGATCCTCCCGGCGGCCTGAGCGGCGCGGCCGCGCGCAGGGATGATCTCCACGATCGCGCTCCGGCCGGCGATCAGTCTCGCGCCCGGTGGGGCGTGATCGATGCGAATGCGCACGGGGATGCGTTGGGCTAGCCTGACCCAGGAAAAGGTCGGCGCGATCCTCGGCAGGAGATTGCCCGTATCGTCTCGCTGATCATCGGCGATAGCGGCGGCCAAGCTTTCGACGTGGCCCGTGATCTCGACATCGTCGCCCAGCAACCGCACGCGGGCCCGATCGCCGACGCTCACCCGATGCAGCTTGGTCTCCTCGAAATAGCCCTCGACCCGTACCGACGAGGCGTCGACCAGCGCCATCGCCTGGGCGCCGGCCGCCAGATAGTCGCCGGGATGGATGTCAAGATTGGTGACGACGCCGCCGACGCTCGCACGGACCTCGCTCCGCTGCAGATCGACCACCGCCACGTTCCGTTCCGCAAGAGCGCGGGTCAGGGTCGCTTCGGAGGTTCTGACTTTCGCGGCGCTCTGTTCGCGCGCCTCCGTCGCGACGAGGTCGCCGAGCGCGACGTCGCGCGCGGCTTCCTTGCGGGCCTGCTCGAGTTGAGCCTGCGCTTCCGCGATCGCCGCCTGCGCGCGTTCGACCGCCGCTGCAAGCCGCGGCCGATCCAGCACGAGCAGGAGCTGCCCCGGCTGGACCGTCTGGTTGTCGCGGACCATGACCTGGGTCACCAAGCCGCCGACGTCGGTCGAGACCCGCACGATGTCCGCGCGCACTCGCCCGTCACGCGTCCAGGGGGTCTGCGCATCGCGCTTCCAGGCCTGCCAGGCGACGAGGGCGGCGGCCACGGCGAGGCAGAGGGTGACGGCGTAGCGACCGAGCAGCGATAGAACAGGCTTCATTGGAAGAGTCCGATGGAGGAAGCGGCCTGGACAAGCAGGCCGTAGAGGATGGCGAAGACGGCGAGCTCGACGAGAGGTCGGTAAGCAAAGAGGCGGGTCAGCCGGGCGTAGACGAGGAGACGGATGGCGGCGGTTGTCGCGGCCAGTGCGGCCAGGGCCAGGACCAGAAGGCCGGGGATGATGACGCCGCCAAGGTCGAGATCGGCGATCATCAGTGGCGCTCCGCGCCCGTCGGAACTTGGGGAGAAAGGGCGAGCCGAAGATCGATGAGCAGGTCGAGCAATCGCGCGCGCTCTGTGATCGCACTAGCGGCGATGCTCGCCATCAGCACTTCGGTTCGTTCGGCCAGGCGGTGCGTTTCGGCGGGATCGGGCCGCCACTTGGCGCCGAAGCGCTTCGCGATCGTCGAAAGAAGCGCGCGCGTTTCCTCGCCGATCTCGCCCTGGATGAACTGGACGGTCTTGCGAAGCTGGCCCGCGGCATGGCCGAGGCGAAGATGGCGTAAGGTCTCTTCGAGCGCGTCCTGGCCGGAATCTTGGGCTTGGCGCGACCTTGGCAGCAGCAGGGCCGCCCGGTCGACCATGAGGCTCGTCCAATGGGCCTCGTCCGAGCCCTCGCCCAGCGCGCGGCGTCCGACGTCCTGGCGGCTGAGCCGAAGAAGCCGATTGATCGCGGTGTCGACCCGCACCGTCTGGAGCAGCGTCATGCTGAGGACGGCGAAGCCGAGGGCCGCAAACAGCGCAATGGCGCTATTGACCGACGCCGCGAAGTCGCCGTGGTAGCTGGCGCCCAGTCCGACCAGGATCGGGATCGTCAGGGTGACGCCCATGGCCGCGTAAGCCGTCGCGGGGCGGGCTTGTAAAGATCCTGCGACCAGAAAGGCCGGCGCGAGCGCCGCGGCCAGAACGGTGAAGTCGCTGACGCGCGGGAGGATCACGAAGCTGTAGGTCAGGCTTATCGCCACGCCCCAGATCGAGCCCACCATATATTTGATCACGTTGGGCGCCGGCTTATCGACGTTTCCGAACAGGGCGCAGGTCACGCCCAGGAGCGAAACGGCCAGCCCCCCATCCGGCCAGGCCGACCAGATCCAGAAGGCGCATCCGACGAGAACGCCGGCCGCGGCTCCGAGCGCCGCGCGGGCGGCCATGACGGGGTCGCGATGGTAGACATAGCCCTTTGCTCTCCTGGACCGGTAGAGCGACATGACGCTTGGCGATCGGCCGGGCGTTGCGATGTCTCGATCCAGGCGATCACAGTCGCCGAGCAGTCCGATCAGTTCGACCAGATGCCCGGCGAGATTGACGGCGAGCCTGTCGCCGATCGTTGCGGCCTTGTCGCTAAGCTGAACCTGGAGCGATCGTGCGCGCTCGGTCAACGCGATCGCCGCCTCGTCCTCCTGTGCGGCCGCGATCCAGGCCCGGGCGTCCGCCACCAAGACCGCCAGCTCGTCCGGCGCTCTGCGGCCGCTTGCAGCCAAGGCCTCGACCCGTTGCTCGATATCGGCGGTGAGCGGCAGCAAACGCGCCAGCCGGTCATGGACCAATCGCAGCTTCCCAGCCTTCGGTGTCTCTGGCGCGGAGTCGTAAGGCAGCTGTGTCGCAAGTCCCTGCAGGAGGAGAAGGTCCGCGGCCAGCTGATGACGCGCCGAGCGGGTCTGCGCCGCGGGTGTTCCCGCGAGCGCGTCAGCCGCCAGCGTCCGTGCGTCGCGTAGGGCGAGCGCCAGCTTGCCGGTGAAGGCCCCGGTGATCGGTCTGGGTAGGACGAGGCGATGGATCAGGACGGCGCACAGGATGCCGAGAGCGATCTCCTGCACCCGCACGGACGCTATTTCGAACACCGCGCCTGGGTCGGCCACGCTTGGAAAGCCGATGAGGCTGGCCGTGTAACCGGCGAGGACGAAGGCGTAGGCTCGGGCTGTGCGGTCGAGCAACGAGAAGAACAGGCACAGCCCGATCCAGCCCGCGAGCGCCAGGCTGCACGCGAGCGGCGCGTTCACGAAAGTGGGGATGATCACAACGGTCGCCGCGGCGCCGACGAGCGTGCCAGCCAAACGATAGACGCCGCGGCTCAGCGAGGCGGCGGCCGAGGGCTGCGAGACGATGTAGACGGTGACGATAGCCCAATAGGGGCGGGGGAGGCCGATGCTGATCGCGATGTAATAGGACGCCATCGCCGCGGCGTAGCTCTTCGCCGAGAAGAGCATGGCGTCAGCATCCGCCTTGAAGTGGGGTGTCCGAAGGAGGGTTTCCACCGGCTTAGTCCAGGATAGGTCTGGTTTGGCTCGCGCCAGGCTTGAGGGCTCATCGAGGGTCATGGGTCATGTTGATAACGACTTGCAAAAAGCAATAAATTCGTTATCCAGCCAAAAAATCCCTGAATCTTGCCAGTGGCCTCGCGTGCGATCAGCCGTATCCGTCTTTGACCCCGACCTTGCCGTTGCGGTCGCCTCAGCCCATCGCCTCGATTTCGCCCAGCTCGCGGCGGAAGTGCCGATGCACGTGCATCGCAAGGGGCAGCTCATTCTCGCGCTGCGCGGAGCGGTCACCTGCACCGCGAATAACGAAATCTGGATCGTGCCGCCGAACTGCGGCGTGTGGATTCCTGGCGGCGTTTCGCACAGCGCTCGGGCGACCGCCAACGCCCGGCTCAACTACCTATTTGTCGAGCCAGGGGCCGCGCGACTTCCCGACAAGTGCTGCACCCTGTCCGTCTCCCCCTTGATCCGGGAGCTGGTCGATCGCCTCGCCCAGGAGCAGGCGGACTATTCGAGTGACAGTCATGCCGCTCGGCTGGCGCGGGTGACACTGGACGAACTGGCCGAAATGCCGCGTGAGCACTTGAATCTTCCTGTCTCCGCCGATCCGAAGATTCGGGCGATCGCCGACAGCCTGACGGTTGAACCCAGCGACCGCAGTACGCTCGCCCAATGGGCCGGGCGCGTGGCGATGAGCGAGCGCTCGCTCGCCCGCTTGATGATCCGCGAGACGGGCTTGACGTTCGGACGCTGGCGCCAACAGCTGCACCTCGTCATCGCCCTTCGCGAACTTGCTGGCGGGGCCGCGGTGCAGAACGTCGCGACAGAGTTAGGCTATGAATCGGTGAACGCCTTCATCACCATGTTCAAGAAAGCCTTGGGCCGCACGCCCGCACAGTATTTCGGGAGAGGCCGGTCGGCCGCCGAAGGACGCTGAGATCTGACGATCGAAGGTCCGGAGCGCTCTTTTGTCAGCTATTGGCGCCGCTCAGCCTCTGAACCAGACGCTTGATTGGCGCGCCGCCGCCAGGGATGGCGGCGCAGCTACTGTGACGCTGGAATCCCGGACACAAGGCGCAGCCCGGGTCCTCGGCGGTGCTGCTGATGGCGAAGCTAGGTCGGCGGTTAGCATCGGCAAGGCCCTTCCTGCGCGTGTATCGACGATGCTGATCCCATCGCGGCGGTCGTTGATCGATGGCGCGCGGGAGGGCAGGCGCGCGTTGATCGCCGCGGCGTATGCCCCTATCCACCTCCTATGCGGAAATCAGACTCCCAGGAAACTTCGCCGCGTTCGGCGGCGCGCCGTGATCCCAACGTCACGATCGGCGCCTTGCGCGCGTTCATTCAGGCCTTCGAGCACGGCAGCTTCTCGAAGGCGGCCCAGAGTCTCGGGGTCTCGCAGCCCAATATTTCCAACCAGGTCAGCGCCCTGGAGCAGGCGCTGGGGGCCCGGCTGATGAATCGGCGCGGCGCCGCGCTCTCGCTGACCGACATTGGCCGGGAGGTCTTCGTTCGCGCCCGCCTGGCTCTGGCCAAGGTCGCCGAGATCGAGGATATCGCCCAGGAGTTCCGCGCGCTGCGCCAGGGGCGCCTTACGGTCGGTTTTTCGAGCCCCTCCTTGGCCATTCCGGTGCTAGGGCGCTTTCGCCAAGTGTATCCGGAGGTCGAGCTTTCGACGGCCAGCGGCAATTCCGAGTATCTGCGCCAGGAACTGCTGGAGTGTCAGATCGACCTTGCGCTCTGCTCGCTGCTGGAACCCGACGCTCAGCTGGAATGCCAGCGGCTGGAGAATCTCGATCTGCAGCTGATCCTGCCGCGCGACGATCCCCGCTACGCCTCCGGTGTGGCCCAGCTTCGCGACGTGGCGCAGGAGCCCTTGGTGTTTCGCGAGGCCGGCTCGGTCACCCGGGCCCTGACCGAGGCCGCCTTGGCCCCCTACCGGCAGTGGGCCGGCCCGGCTCTCACCGTCACAGGCACCACGGCGGTCCGCTCCGCGGTGGCCGCGGGCCTGGGTCTCGCTCTCGTGTTTCGGGGTGAGGCCGACGACGATCGACGCCTGCGCACCGTCACCTTGGACGACGGCGGCCACCGCGCGGGCTTCTATCTCGTGACCCTGCCCGAGAACCTGCAAATTCCGTCGGTGGAGGCGTTCATCGCACTGGCCCAAAGCCAAAAATGATAATCGTCATGTAAACATCATTCCAAGGTGATATTGAGCGGTCATGAACGTGCTGCTCGTCACCTTGGATCAGTTCCGCGGCGATTGCCTGTCCTGCGCCGGTCACCCCGTGGTGCGGACACCCAATCTCGACCGCTTGGCGGCGGAGGGCCTCCGCTTGGCCCGGCACTACAGCCAGGCCGCGCCCTGCGGGCCAGGCCGGGCCAGCCTCTATACCGGCCTCTACCAGATGAACCATCGGGTGGTGGCGAACGGCACGCCGCTGGACCGGCGGTTTGACAATGTCGCCAAGGCGGCGCGACGCGCGGGCTATGTCCCCGCCCTGTTCGGCTACACCGATCAAAGCATCGACCCGCGGGACGCCGCCGGTGCGGACGACCCGCGCCTCAGTCGCTACGACGAGGTTCTGCCGGGCTTCGACCCCGTTCTCCATACCAGTCCCGCGCGTCCGGAACCCTGGATCCGCTGGCTGCGCGACCAGGGCTTTGAGGTCCCCAACGATGGCATGGCGGCGCTAGCCTCCGAGGGCGAGCGGCCCGAGACGGCCAGCTACGCGACCTTCCTGACCGACCAGTTCCTGGGCTGGCTGGACCGGCAGGACGGGCCTTGGTTCGCTCATCTGAGCCATTTCCGGCCGCACGAGCCGTTCGCCGCCGCCGGCCGCTTTGGCGACCTTTATCGCCCCGGGGAGGCGCCGCCGCCCATCGCGCCCAGCGCCGAGCGGCACTGGCTGCACGCGGCCTTGATGGCGCATCCGCGCCTGGCCGCCCCTACCGATCCGGACGCGCTGGCGCGCATGCAGGCGCAGTATTTCGGCATGGTCAGCGAGGTTGATCACCAGCTTGGCCGCGTCTGGGCGGCCCTGGAGGCGCGCGGGTGGTGGGACGACACTCTGATCATCGTCACGTCCGACCACGGCGAGCAATTGGGCGATCACGGCCTGATCCAGAAGCTCGGCTTCTTCGAGGGCAGCTTCCATATCCTGGGCATCGCGCGCGACCCGCGCCCCGGTAAGGCGCGCGGCGCGACCGTCGAGTGTTTCACCGAGAATGTCGACTGGTTCCCGACCCTGTGCGAGGCCCTCGGTCAGCCCGTCCCGGCGCAGTGCGACGGCCTTCCCCTGACCCCTTTCCTCGACGGCCAGGACGCCCCGTCCTGGTGGCGGAGCGCGGCTCACTGGGAGTTCGATTGGCGCTTCAACTTTCTGCGCGCCCACGCCCACGGCTGGCCGCGCGATCGCCTGCTGCAGCGCCAGACCCTGGCCGTCCATCGCACAGCCGGCGCGGCCTATGTGCATTTCGGCGACGGCTCGTCGCTGGCCTTCGATCTCGCCGCCGACCCGACTTGGCGCACGCTCCTGCCGGATCCAGCCGCCCGCCTGGCGCTGGCGGAAGGCCTGCTGCAATGGCGCGCCGAGCATCTGGATCGGACCTTGACCGACATGCTGGTCGAGGACGGCGGCGTCGGGCGCTGGCCGCCGACGCAAGACTAGTCACCCCGAAAAGGAAAACTCGACCATGACCCAGACGGAACGCGCCCCCGTGACTCATTTCGACACGATCGAAGCGCTGGAGGCCTTCCTGGAGGAGACCGCCGCCATGCCGATGCAGGAGCCTGGCCTTTACGAGCTCGAGCACGGCCTGCAATGCGCGGCGGAGCTCGAGATGTCCGCGCCGGACGATGTCGAGCTGCAGGTCGCGGGTCTGGTGCATGACGTCTGCCACGGCCAGTGCCACATTCGTATCCACGACGAGGTCGGCGGCGAGGCCGTGCGCGGCGTGCTGGGCGATCGGGTGGCCGATCTCGTCAAGCTGCATGTGATCGCCAAGCGCTATCTGGTCACCAAGCAGCAGGACTATGCCGGCGTGCTGTCGCCGGTCAGCGTCCAGACCCTGGCGCTGCAAGGCGGCCCTCTGACGGCCGAGGAGGTCGCCGCGTTCGAGGCCGACCCGCTGGCCACCGACGCCATCCTGCTGCGCAAGGCCGACGACGCGGCCAAGACGCCCGGTCGGGTGGTGCCGGGCCTGGACTACTGGCGCCCGCGCCTGCGGCAAGTGGCGGCCCTGCGCGGATGACCACGCTGGTCTCCATCCCGCTCGATGACGCCCGGATCGGGGTTCGCGGCGCGCTGGGCGCGCGTCGCGACAAGGGCGGCCTGCTGCCGTCGCGCCTTCCCGACTGGGCGCAAGCGCGGTCGCCAAGCCCGGCCTTCGCGCTGATGGCGGGGATGACCAGCGGCGTGCGGCTCGACTTCGCGACCACCTCAACGGTCTGGGAGGTCGACCTCCTGGAGACCGGTCTTCGGTTCGACGGCGAGCCTCGGCGTCCCGTGATCGTGGACGTGGTCAGCAACGGCGTGCTGATGTCCCGCGCGCTGGGACAGGGGCATACGATCGTGGTCGGGGAGGAGACGACGCGGTTTGATCCCGGCGTTCCCCAGACGCTCCGGTTCGATCTGGGGCCCGGCGAGAAGCGGGTTCAGGCGTGGCTGCCCCAGGCGGCGATCACCGAGGTGCTCGGCTTTCGCCTGGACAGCGGCGCCGACTTCCTGGCCCCGCCGCAGGGCGCGCGGCGCTGGGCGCATTATGGCAGCTCTCTTAGTCATGGCATGGAGGCCGCCGGACCGGCGCGGACCTGGCCCGCCCTGGTCGCCCGCCGCGCGGGCCTGGATCTCCTGAACCTGGGCCTGGCCGGCGAATGCCATCTGGACGGCTTCATGGCCCGCGTGCTTGGCGAGGCGTCGGCCGACCTGATCAGCCTCGAGCTCGGGATCAATGTCGTCTCCATCGACACCCTGCGCCAGAGGACATTTCCGAGCGCGGTTCACACCTTTCTAGACGTTCTGCGCGGCGCGGCGCCGAACGCGCCAGTGCTGGTCATCTCGCCGTTCCACTGTCCGCCGCTGGAGGACGCGCCCGGCCCCTTGCGCCGCGTCGCCGGCGACTATCAGCGCCAGGCGCGTCCGCACGCCCGGGCCGACGGCGCCCTGACCGCCGTCGATGTCCGGCGCATTCTTCAGGAGGTCGTGGCTCAGCGCCGGGCGGAGGGCGATACGGCGCTGGCCATTATCGACGGGTCGACGCTGTTTTCGGCCGAAGACGCGGGCGATCTGGCCGACGCCGTGCATCCCAACGCCCGGGGACACGAGACCATGGCCGAGCGGTTCTTCGACGCGGCGTTCCAGAACGGCTTGTTCTCGGGTCGAGACGGAGACTCGTGATGACCGGGCGGCGCTTGCGGCGCCTGAGCTGGGTCCAGCTGGCGGCGCTGTCGGCGCCCGCCTTCGTCGCCACCGGCTACCTCGTCCCCATGGCGGTGTTCATGCCCGCCTTTCTGAGCGAGCATGTCGGGCTGTCCCTGACCGCCGTCGGCTCGATCCTGCTGATCGGCCGACTGTGGGACGTGTTCAACGATCCGATCATGGGCGCGCTCACGGACGCGACCCAAACGCCCATCGGGCGGCGGCGGCCCTGGATCCTGGCGGGCGCGCCGCTGGCGTTGCTGGCCACCTGGGCCCTCTATTTCGCCAAGCCGGGCATGTCCGCCGCCTCGGTGACGGCGTGGATGATCGTCCTGTTCGCGGGATGGACAATGGTCGTCGTGGCGCATGGGGCCTGGGGCGCCGAGCTGTCGGACAGCTATGACGAGCGCTCCAGGATCTTCGGCGCCAAGACCATGGCCGTGGCCCTTTCCCTGCCCGTGTTCGTCCTGGGGCCGGCGATCCTAGAGCGGACCGGCGCGGCGTCCCCGGCCAGTCAGATGGCGCTGATGGGCCTGACGGTGATCACCACCCTGCCGCTGGCCGTCGCGGCGCTGATCGTCCTCACTCCCGAGACCAAGGCGTGGCCCGTGCCGCTCAGCTGGCGCGCCCTGGCCGAGGCGTTCGGCCTGATCTTCACCCGGCGCGCCTTCGCCATGATCTCGCTGGTCTATTTCCTGGTCGGCGCGGCGGAAGCAGCGGGCGCCAGCGTGTTCATGTTCCTGGTGCGGGACGCCTTGGAGCTGCCAAACTGGACCGCGTCCTTCCTCGTCGTTCAAGCGCTTTGCTGCCTGGTCTCCCTGCCTGTTTGGCTGCGGGTGTCCAGGCGCACCGACAAGCGGCGGGCGCTGTGGGGCGTGTTCGTCCTGATGGCCGTAGTCGCGCCGATCCCGCTGTTCCTGCCCGTCGGCGGCGTCGCCGCCTTCGCCGCCTATTCGGCCGCCAAGGGCCTGACCTGGGGCGCCGAATACACGCTTCTGCGCTCGATCGTCGCCGATCTCGTCGCCGAGGAGGAGGACCAGGGGCGCGGGGCGCGCGCGGGCGTCTTCTACGCGTCGTTCAACCTGACGTATGGCGTAGCCCAGGCGCTGGGTGGGGCGCTGGCGCTCTGGGCTCTGGCGGCGATGGGATTTCGAGCGGGAGAAGGCGCCGGCGCCCCACCCAGCGCCTGGGCTACGCCATACGTCAGGTTGAACGA
>NZ_LSJA01000150.1 GCF_001556515.1 Caulobacter sp. CCH9-E1
GCTCCCCCGCGATGCGGGGGAGCTGTCGCGGAGCGACTGAGGGGGCTAACGCGGCCAACGTTCAGCTCGCCCCCTCCGGCCCTCTGGGCCACCTCCCCCGCATGGCGGGGGAGGATCTGGCGCCCTACAGCGCCACGCCCCGCAGCAGCTTCGGCAGATCGCCCACCCCGCCGCCGGCCTCGTGCATGAAGAACCGCCGCGCCGGGGCGATGCGGTTGACCACCGCCAGGCCGGCGCCGCGCGCCACGCGCAGTAGTGGGTTGTCGTTCGAGAAGATCCGCACGAAGGCGTCGAAGGCCAGGGCGTTGGTGACGGTGTCGAACCGCCGCCAGCGGGCGTAGCGCTCCAGCACGGCCTCGGCGCCGATGTCCTCGCCGTTGCGCACCGCCTCGACCAGCACCTCGGCCAGGGCCGCGGCGTCCTTGAGACCCAGGTTCAGCCCCTGTCCCGCGATCGGGTGCACCCCGTGGGCGGCGTCGCCGATCAAGGCCAGGCGCGGCGCGGTCATGCGCTCGGCCAGCAGCAGCGACAGCGGATAGACGAAGGTCGGCCCCACCACCTCGACGGTCCCCAAGAAATCGCCGAACCGGCGCATCAGGTGGGCGTGAAACATCTCCGGCGAGGCGTGGCGCAGGGCCTCGCCCCGCGCGGTGCTCTCGGTCCAGACGAGGCTGGCCCGCTGCTCGGTCAGGGGCAGGATGGCGAACGGGCCGCTGGGCAGGAAGTATTCGTGGGCGACGCCTTCGTGCGGGCGCTCCAGCTTGACGGTGCAGACGACGCCGCTCTGGCTATAGCCCCAGCCGATATGGCCGATGCCGGCCGCCTGGCGCAGGACAGAGCCGCGCCCCTCGGCGCTGACGGCCAGCGGAGCGGTCAGGGCCCGACCGTCGGACAGGATCAGGCGCGCCGCGCCGTCGGTGACTTCGAGGTTCTGGGCGGACATCGGCGCGATGACCGGGATGTCCTTCTCGATCACGGCCTTGGACAGCGCCGCGCGGATCTGGCGGTTCTCGACCAGGTAGCCCAGGGGCTCACCCTCGATGCGGCCGGAGATCTCGCCGGAATCAAAGCGCAGGAACGAGGCCGACGGCTTGCGCGCCGCCGCGCCGGGCGTGCGGCCGTCAGTGACCAGGATCTGCTCGATGCGCTGGGCGTGCGGCTCCAGGCTCTCGCCCGCGCCGATCGCCCGCCACTGGCGGAACGAGGAATAGGCGATGGCCGAGCTGCGCCCGTCAAAGCTTGGCGCCAGCTGGGCGTCGAACGGCTGGGGATCGACCAGCAGGGGCTTGAGGCCGCCGGACTTCAGGGCCAGGGCCAGGGTGGCGCCGGCCATGCCGGCGCCCGCGATGATCACATCGGCATCGTAAGCGCGCATGACGGGGGATATGGGCCCCGTCTCCCAGGCCTGTCCAGTGCAGGCGCCTACTTATGGTTCGCGGCGTAGGGCGCCTTGGCGTCGGCGCGGACCAGGCCGCGCGTCGCGTCGCCGACGCCGACGATCACGAACTGCACCGCCAGGGCGCAGAGGATCAGGCCCAGCACCCGCACCACGATGCTCATGCCGATCCGGCCTAGGACCCGGCTGATCAGCGGCGCGGCCCAGAAGGCGGCCACGACGACCAGCGAGACGGCGGCGATCACCGCCACCCCGATGCCGGCCCCGGCCAAGCCCAGCGGCTTGGCCTCGGCGGCGTAGATGATCACGGTCGAGATCGCGCCCGGGCCGATCAGCAGCGGCATGGCGAACGGCACGATCAGGCGCTCGAAGCGCTTCTTGGCGTAGGCGCGGGGCGACTGGTCCTCCAGCCCCTCGGCCGCGTCGGCGAACATGGTGGTGAAGTCGTCGCGCACCATGTCCAGGCCGAGAATGAACAGGATGATGCCGCCGGCGATCCGGAAGGCTGGCATCGAAATGCCGAAGAAGGCCAAGAGCCCGACGCCCGTGAAATAGAAGAAGATCAGGAACGCGGTCATGAACAGGCCGATATAGACGGCCACCATCCGCCGCCCCGCCGCCGCCGCGCCCAGGGTGGCGGCGGCGAACAGCGGCACGTTGCCGATCGGATCGATCAGGGCGAACAGCGCGACGAAGAAGTTGACGGCGAGTTTGGCCTCGGTCATTCGACGTCCCTACCTTTCAGATCGCGCCCAAGCTTGGCTCTGTCCTAGAGCGGACGGTGACGCGCGCCAACCCCGGGGACTAGAATATGACCGCCGACCCGCGCCTGATCGTGCCGCTCGACCTGCCCACCGTCGACGAAGCCCGCGACATGGTCGAGCGCCTGGGCGACGCGGTCGGCTTCTACAAGATCGGCCTGGAGCTGCTGGCCAGCGACGGCATGGCCCTGGCCCGCGAGCTGAAGGCCAGCGGCAAGTCGATCTTCCTTGACTGGAAACTCCACGACATCGGCGCCACGGTCGAGCGCTCGGCCCGCGTGCTCGCGCAGAGCGGCTGCGACCTCCTGACCGTCCACGCCGAGCCCCAGGTGATGAAGGCGGCGGTCCAGGCGCGCGGCGACTCCTCGCTGAAGATCCTGGCCGTCACCGTGCTGACCAGCCTGACCGACGCCGACCTGATCGAGATGGGCTACGCCTTCAGCGCCCGGGACCTCGTGGAGCGCCGCGTGCGCCAGGCGCTTGAGTGCGGCGTCGACGGCATCGTCTCCTCGCCGCACGAGGCCGGTCTCGCCCGCGAGATCGCCAAGACGGCGGGGAAGCCCGACTTCCTGATCGTGACGCCTGGCGTGCGCCCCTTCTGGTCGGCCAAGAACGACCAGGCCCGCGCCGCCACCCCCGAAGCCGCCATCCGCGCCGGCGCCAGCCACCTGGTCTGTGGCCGCCCGATCACGGCGGCGAACGATCCGCGCGAAGCGGCGCTGAAGGTGATCGAAGAGATCGCGGGGATCTGAGTCGGGGGGCTCTATTTCATGGACTTAGAGCGCGTTTGGGCGGTTTGACCGCGCACGCCTCAACCTAGCGCGCTTTAGCGCGCGAACAGGGCCGAACCAGCCGCCGCCGACCAGCGCCAGCCCCAGGGCCGCGAACAGCAGGCCTGGCGACGGCGGCGCGACCTTGAAAATGGCGGCCAGGGTCGGGACGGCGAAGATCAGGACCAGGGCGCCGGACGCCGCCGCGGTGATCGTCCAGTAGATCCTGCGATGAGGCGAAAACAGCCGGCCGCCCGAAGACGAGGCGTCGGCCAGGGCCAGGGCCAGATTGCCCGCCACCAAGGTCAGGAAGGCCGCGCCGCGCGCCTGGCTCTCCGGCGCATGGCCCAGCGCCCAGACATAGGTCCCCAGCACGGCGGCCAGGACGCCGGCCCCCTGCATCAGGGCCAAGCCTACCTGGCTGGGCCCGAACAGCGGCTCGTCCCGTCGCCGCGGCGGATGCCGCATGGCGTGCGCGCTGGCGGGCTCGGCCTCGAACACCATGGCGCAGACGGGATCGATCAACAGCTCCAGAAACACCACGTGCATCGGATAGAGCAGCGGCGGCAGGCCCAGCACGATCGGAATGAGGGCCACGCCAGCGATCGGGACGTGGATGGCCGTGACATAGACAAGCGCCTTGCGCAGGTTCGCGAAGATCCGTCGTCCCAGCCGCACCCCGCCCACGATCGAGGCGAAACTGTCATCCATAATGACGAGGTCGGCGGCCTCGCGCGCGACGTCGGTTCCCTTCTGGCCCATGGCGATGCCGATATGGGCCGCCTCCAAGGCCGGCGCGTCATTGACGCCGTCGCCGGTCATGGCCACGACCTGCCCGGCGGCCTTCAGGGCCTGGACGATCCGCAGCTTCTGGTCCGGCGTGATGCGGGCGAAGAGGCGCGTGTGGCGCAGCCGCGCGGCCAAGGCCGCGTCGTCGAGCGCGGCGATCTCGGGGCCGATCAGCACCCCGCCCGAAGCGTCCAGCCCGGCCGCCTCGGCGACCGCCAGGGCGGTGGCCGGATGATCGCCCGTGATCATGACCACGGATATCCCCGCCGCTTGAGCCTCTTTCAAGGCCGCCGGAACGTCCTCGCGCACGGGGTCCAGGAAGCCGATCAGCCCTTCGAAGGTGAAGCGCATGTCCTCTGGAAAGTCGGACAGCGGCCCGGCCGTCATGCAGGACGCCACGGCGAGGACTCGCAGGCCTTGCCGGGCGAACCGCTCCACGACGGGGACCAGGCCGCCGATCTCGGCCTCCGTCAATCGGCATAGCCGGAAGATCGCCTCGGGGGCGCCCTTGGCGGCGATGCGCCACTGGTCCTCGGGCTGGCGCCAGGCCTGGACCATGGCCATGCGCTCGGGACGCAGAGGCCAGGTCCGTTCGGGCCCCTCTGGCGTCTCGGGCTCGGGGCCGTCCAGCAACGCCCGCACGGCCTTGTCCATCGGATCGACGGGACGAACGGCGCAGGCCAGTCCGGCCACGCGCAGGCAGTGGCGGGACGAATCGGGCGGAGGGGTGTCGGCGCTGACCGCCCAGTCCTCGCCCGGCGTCCAAACCCGCGCCACGCGCATCCGGTTCTCGGTCAGGGTGCCGGTCTTGTCGACGCAGAGAAACGACGCGCCGCCCAGCGCCTCGATCACCGCGCTGCGTCGCACCAGCACCTTCCGCCGCGCCAGGCGTCCGGCGCCGAGCGCCAGGAAGACGGCCAGCACCATCGGGAATTCCTCGGGGATCAGCGCGATCGCGACGGTGACGCCCGCCAGGACGCCGCCGATCCAGTCTCCGCGCAGCAGGCCATAGGCGACGGCCACGACCGCGCAGAAGGCGATGGCCAGGGCGCCCAGCAGCGTCACCAGTCGCCCGGCGGTCTTTTGCAGCGGCGTCGGCTGATGAACGATCGCGGCCAACGAGACCCCGATGCGGCCCAGCGCCGTCCTCGCGCCAGTTCTTTCGACCTGGGCCACGGCCTGGCCGCGCACGACCAGGGCGCCCGAGAAAAGATAGGGCCCGGCCTCGGCGCCAGGCTGGACGTCGGCGTCGATCGCCTCCCCATCGATCAACGGGCGCTTGGAGACCGGCGCGGACTCGCCGGTCAGGGCCGACTCATCGACGCTCAGCACATCGCCGCCGACCAGCACGCCGTCGGCCGGCAGCCGCTCGCCCTCGCCGATCAGGATGATGTCGCCCGGAACCAGGTCCCGCGCCGCCAGCCGCGCCTCGACCCCGTCGCGCACCACCCGCGCATAGGGCTGGGACAGATCGCGCAGGGCCGACAGCGCCCGCTCGCTGCGCGCTTCTTGCAGCACCACCAGTCCGATGGTCGCCACGGCGCCCGCCATCAGGAACAGGCCCTCGCCCAGGTCGCCCAGCACCAGATAGAGGCCGGCGGCCCCGATCAGCAGCAGGAACATCGGCTCGCGAAGCGTGTCGAGCAGGATCCCGGCCAGGCCTCGCCCGGCGGCGCGCGGCAGGGCGTTGGGGCCAAACTCGGCGAGACGTCGGTCCGCCTCGGCCTGAGTCAATCCGATGAAGCCATCGCGCGACATGACGCTGTCCGATCCGCCAACTCTAGATTTCAGGACAAGACAAGATCAATCGCCGCGTCCGAGCTGGACTTTCGCCTAGCCGCGTCGAGCGCGTCTAGCGTCTTCCCGTGAGAGCCGGCCGAACGCCTAGAAGTCGACCGCCACGCCCTTTTTCTCCCAGTCGCCGAAGCGAGTTGGTTCCGGACCGTCGCGGCCGCCCTGTTCGGGAGGGAGCGACAACGCTTCCTCGGCCGCGCGGCGGGCGGCGGCTTCCTCGAGGGCGCGGCGGGCGGCGGGGCTCAAAGCCTTGCCGGGCGCGGCTCCGGGAACCTCAGGAGCATCGGAAGGGGCGGCGGGAAGATCAGACATGACAAAGGTTTAACATCATGACGGTTGAAGCCGCCAGTCACATGCTGTTCAACCCCGCCTCCAAGATAACCGCGTTCGAATACCGAGGTAATTTAGAGATGAGCCGCAGCCGCTGGCCCCACGCCTTCTTCGCGTCGGCCGCCTTCTACGCCATGGTCGGAGTCTGCTGGGGCCTGGCGATGGGGATGACCAAGAACCACGCCACCTATTCGGCCCACGCCCACCTCAATCTGCTGGGCTGGCTCAGCCTGGCGATGATGGGAACCTTCTACGCCACGCTCGGCCAGGGCGTGTCGAACAAGGTCAAGGCGGCGAACTTCGCCATCTCGAATCTGGGCGTGCTGCTGATGATCCCGGGGCTGTTCATGTATCTGGGCCAGGCCGGGCCTTCGGCGGTGTTCGAGCCGATGATCGCGGCGGGCTCGTTGCTGGTCGTCCTCGGCTTCTTCGTGTTCGGCGTCACGGCGATCCGGGGCCTGTTCCACGCCCTGGCGAAGACCGCCTAGGGCCCAGCCGCGTCGAATCCGCTTGCGCTCGGGCGCGCCTCTTGGCACGGCGGGGCGGTGACTCAAGAACTGAACGACGGCCTCCCCGCCCGGGAGGCCGCCCTGACCCTGATCGACGCGGCCCTGTCGCGGCGCGGCGGCCTCGACGAGGCCGCCTCGGCCAACGGCTTCCGCTTCCTGGAGCCGCGCGAACGGGCCTTCGCCCGCGCCCTGGCCATGGCCGTGCTGCGGCACCTCGGCCCCATCGACCGCGCCCTGGCCGCCCGCCTGCAGAAGGCCCCGCCGGACCGCGTCATGCACCTGCTGCGCCTCGGCGCGGCCCAGGCCTTCCACCTGGAGGTCCCGGCCTTCGCCGCCGTGGCGACCTCGGTCGAGCTGGCCGGCGCCAACAAGGCCAGCCGTCCGTTCAAGGGCCTGGTCAACGCCGTGCTGCGCGGCCTGCTGCGCGACGCCCCGCCGAGCGACGATCCCACCCTGCTGGCCCCACCCTGGCTCTATTCGCGCTGGGTCGCCGCGTTCGGCGAGGCCACGGCGCGCCAGATCGCCGCCCAGATCGCCCTGGAGCCCGCCACCGACCTGTCCCTCAAGCCCGGCGCCGACGCGGCGGCTCTGGCCGAGACGCTTGAGGGCGAGGTCCTGCCCGGCGGGACCTTGCGCCTGCGCCGCAAGGGCGACGTCGCCGCCTGGCCGGGCTTCGAGGACGGGAGCTGGTGGGTGCAGGACGCCGCCGCCGCCGTCCCCGCCCGCCTGCTGGACGTCAAGGCTGGCGAGGCCGTGCTCGACCTCTGCGCCGCGCCCGGCGGCAAGACCCTGCAGCTGGCGGCCGCCGGGGCGAGCGTCGTCGCGCTCGACCGCTCGGCCGCGCGCCTCAAGCGTCTGGAGGAGAATCTAGTCCGCACCGGGCTCCAAGCCGAGGTCGTGGCCGCCGACGGCGCGACCTGGGAGGACACGCGGACCTTCGACGCCATCCTGTTGGACGCGCCGTGCAGCGCCACCGGCACCTTCCGCCGCCATCCGGACGTGCTGTGGGCCGCGCGGCCCGGCGACGTCGCCAGCCTCGCCAATGTCCAGGCCCGCATCCTGGACAGCGCCGCCGGCCGCCTCAAGCCCGGCGGGCGCCTCGTCTACTGCGTCTGCTCGCTGGAGCCCGAGGAGGGCGAGGCCCAGGTCGAGGCCTTCCTGGCCCGCCGCCCGGACATGGCGCTGGACCCGATTCAGCCGGGCGAAGGCGGCGCGGCAGGTTTCCCTGGGGCCAGCCTGACCGCGCGCGGCGCGCTGCGCCTGCTGCCGCACCAGCTGGACGGCGGCCAGGACGGCTTCTTCGCCGCGCGGTTTCGCAAGGCAAGCTGAGCCCGCGACCAAGCCGCCCCATTTCTACGCTTAACGCGTCCCGTCCGGGATGACAGAGCGACTCGGGCCCGCTATCCCAGGGTCATGACCGCGCCGCTCATCGCCCCGTCGATCCTCGCCTCCGACTTCGCCCGCCTGGGCGAGGAAGTCGCCGCCATCGAGGCGGCCGGCGCCGACTGGGTGCATGTCGACGTGATGGACGGCCACTTCGTGCCCAACATCACGCTGGGTCCGGACGTCGTTCGGGCGATCCGGCCGCACGCCAAGATCCCGTTTGACGTGCACCTGATGATCAGTCCGGCCGACCCGTATCTGGAGGCCTTCCGCGCCGCCGGAGCCGACATCATCAGCATCCATCCCGAGGCCGGCCCGCACCTGCACCGCTCCCTGAAGCGGATCCGCGAGCTGGGCGCCAAGGCGGGCGTCGTCTTCAACCCGTCCACCAGCATCGACCACGTCGAGTGGATCCTGGAGGACGTCGACCTCTTGCTGGTCATGTCGGTCAATCCCGGCTTCGGCGGCCAGAGCTTCATCCCCGGCCAGCTGCGCAAGGTCGAGGCCCTGCGCAAGATGGTCGACAAGGCCGGGCTAGATATCCTGCTGGAGGTCGACGGCGGCGTCACCCCGGTCACCGCCCCGCAGTGCGTGGCCGCCGGGGCTGACGCCCTCGTCGCCGGCTCGGCGGTGTTCAAGGGCGGCCGCGAGGCCTACGCCGCCAACATCCGCGCGCTGAAGGGCGGCTGATCCCTTGGCTCCAGCCGTCAAGCGTTCCGCCAACGGCTATCGTCCTCCCGCCAGGAAGCGGGCCCGGGTCTTTTGGCGGGCCCTGACGGCCGAGCTTTCCACCCACATCGAGCACGAGTGGTTCGGCTCGGGCCCGCATCGCCTCATTCTCTCCGGCCCCAAGGTCGAGGCCCTGGCCGCCCATCCGCGCGACCCGCGCCCCTCCAACGCCGGACAGGGTCGCCGCATCCTGGCCGGGACCTTGGCGCTGGACGGCGGCTCCGTGCGGATCGGCGAGGCGGGCGACCCGTTCGACACCGCCAGCCCCACGCGCCGCTTCGCCGTCAGCCTGCACCGCTTCGACTGGCTGCCCGACCTGATCGCCGCCAGCCCCGACGGCGCCCGCCGGGCCCTGCGCCTGATCGACGACTGGCGGCGGGTGTTCGGCAAGTGGAACGCCTTCTCCTGGGGTCCGGAATGCCTGGAGCGGCGGGTCTTCCACCTGGCCTGCGCCGCCCGCCCCCTGGCCGCCGAGGCCAGCGACGCCGAGGCCGCCGACCTGCGCCGCGACCTGGCCCGCCAGGCCCGGCACCTGGCCGAGATCCGGAAGATCCCCGCCCGCGCCCTGGAGCGCGCCGTCGCCGTGACGATCGCCGGCTGCGTCCTGGCCGGCAAGCCGGGCGAGGCCCTGATCGACAAGGGCCTCAAGGCCCTGGCCCGCCACATCGACCGCATCGTCCTGCCCGACGGCGGCCACGCCACCCGCTCGCCCGAGGCCGGGGTCGAGCTCCTGTTCGACCTCCTGACCCTCGACGACGCCCTGCGCCAGCGCGGCAAGCCGACGCCCGAGGCCGCCGCCCGCGCCATCGACCGCCTGTCGACCGCCACACGCTTCTTCACCCTCGGCGACGGTCATCTGGCGGCCTTCCATGGCGGCGAGACGGTCGGCCCGACCCGCATCGCCGCGGCCCTGGCCCATGACGATAGCGGCCCGCGCCCCCTGATGAGCGCCCCGCACAGCGGCTACCAGAAGATGGTCGGCGGCTCGCTCGAACTCATCGCCGACTGCGGTTCGCCCGCCGCCGGCTTCCTGTCGATCGCCGCCTGCGCCCAGCCGGCCGCCATCGAGATCCTGTGCGCCAAGGACCGGCTGATCACCAGCTGCGGCTGGAGCCCCGAGGCCGCCGGCGCCCACGCCTTCCGCCTGTCCGACGCGGCCTCGACCGTCTCGGTCGGCGACGGCTCGGCCGGTCGGCCGCTGTCCGGATTCCGCGCCAAGGCCCTGGGCCCCTGGCTGGTCGACGGCGCGACCAAGGTCGAGGCCCAGCGCCACGACGACGTCGGCGGGGTGTGGCTGGACATCGTCCACGATGGCTGGCGCCACGTCGGCCTGACCCACACCCGCCGCCTGTTCCTCGACGCCGTCGCCGACGAGCTGCGCGGCGAGGACAGCCTGACCCCCATGGCCGCCCAGGACCTCGACGCCGCGTCAGGCCCGCGCCGCTACCTGCCGTTCGCCGTGCGCTTCCACCTGCACCCCGAGGCCCGCGCCTCGATCGCCCGCGACGGCAAGAGCGTGCTGATCCGGGGCCCGAACAACATCGGCTGGTGGCTGAGGAACGACGCCGTCGACGTCGAGATCGCCCCGTCGGCCCACTTCGACCACGGCCTGGCGCGCAAGGCCGGCCAGGTGGTGCTCAAGAGCCAGGTCCGCCCGGAGGTGGGGGCGAAGATCAGGTGGAAACTGACGCGGGCGGAGGGGTGAGGTGAAGATCCAGCCGCTCTACAAGCAATTGCTCAGTCGCCGCGCCGTACTTCAAGCGATGGAAGAATATGACCGGGACAAGACGGCGTTTCTTGACCGGTATGGATACGGCGAAGCTGATACCTACTTCCTCCGCCACGAAGGGCGGGCATACGCGAGCAAAGCAATTTTAGGCGTTGCGTATGGCTATCAGTATCCGGATCGAGGCCCCCTAAAGCACGATCAGTTCTCCGGCGGGAAAGCCGGAGCGGCGCGGCATCTCTCGATGCTTGGTTTCCATGTGGATGGGATCGACAGGGAGTCCGACGATTGGAAGCTTCAGGAAGTCCAAACAGTGGTCTCCGAATACTTTCGCCTCTATAGACTGCAGATTGAGGGATCTTATTCGCGAAAGCGAGATTTTAGCCAGACACTGGCGGCGATACCAACGCGCAATGAAAGTTCCATAAGCCGGAAATTCAGCAACATAGCCGCTATTCTCGCTGAAGCTCAGTTACCGCTCGTCAAAGGCTTTAGCCCGCTTGGCAACAAGCAGACACTACTCGCTGCGGTCATTTATGATTGGGTTCGTGAAAGCCCGGAAGCGTTTGATACGCCTCTTTCAGCTGCCAGCCTTTCGCCATCCACCCCCGCGGGCGTTGAGGTCCCACCGCCTTCCGTTATCCGAGTTGCCCGCACCGCAAAGGAGCGAAAGGCGGTCCGCGTGGACTTTGCAGTGCGGGACGAGCGCAATCGCCGCCTTGGTAAAGCCGGCGAGGAGTGGGCTTTACGAGTGCTGAAACTCGAACTTGTCGAAGCGGGTAGGCCCGATTTGGCTGAACGGGTGACTTGGATAAGCGACAAAGAAGGTGATGGGCTCGGCTACGATATCGCCTCCTTCGCTCGCAACGGCGACCCGCTAGCTGTCGAAGTGAAAACTACTAACGGTGGACATGCAGCACCCTTCATTGTGACGGAGGGTGAGGTGCGGGCTTCCGAAGAAGAGTCGGGGTACGTCCTGATGCGGATTTTCGACTTTAGCCAAAACCCCCGCTTTTATCGGCTAGAGGGCTCCCTAAGGAAAAACTGCACCCTAAGGCCCTTAGCCTTCAGCGCCTTTCCCACGACGGAAGAAGACGGCCTGCCGATAGAGTTCTAATTTGCCTCCGCTGGGCGCACCCAACCTTACATCTCTCGAAGGCTGGAGCGTGCTGGGCTGACCGGGTTGGTCAAGGACCGGCCTCCGGCCGGCCGCCGCGCGGCGACGCGAAGCGTCGTCCTTGAGCAACCCGGTCAGCCCAGCGATCGTCTCGCCGTGAGATGTAAGGATGGCTCCCGC
>NZ_LSJA01000151.1 GCF_001556515.1 Caulobacter sp. CCH9-E1
CGGTGAACGCCTTGGCGGCCTTCATGACGATGAAGGCCGGGCTGGTGATCAGGTCATGGGCTTCAGAAGCCTGTAAACACTGGCTTCCGAGACAAAATAGCCCTGGCTGTCGGTGAAGCGCACGGCCAGCTCCCGGGGGCTCAGCTCTGAATGCTCCAGGGCCAGTTCCAGGATCGCGGCGCGGACATCCTCGGGGATGCGGTTCCACACTCGGCTTGGCCGTCCTGGGCGGTCTTCGAGCGCCTCGGGGCCGCCAGTCTGGTAGAGATCATACCAGCGGTAGAAGGTGGCCCGGGGCACGCCGATCTGCTCCAGCGTCCGGCGCACCGACAGGCTCGATTGCTCGACCAGGCGGATGATCTCGATCTTTTCGCAAGCCGGATAT
>NZ_LSJA01000152.1 GCF_001556515.1 Caulobacter sp. CCH9-E1
CCGAGCTAGCCCCCTCCGGCCCTCTGGGCCACCTCCCCCGCGTCGCGGGGGAGGAACTTCCGAACCCTACCCCTCCGCCCAGGCCTTGATCAGCTGGTGCGCGATCGCCAGGGCCGGCGGGGCGAAGAGGCCTTCCTCGAACTCGCCCTTGATCAGGCGCAGCGCCTCTTCCTTGGTGAACCAGCGCACCGCTTCCAGCTCGGTCTGGTCTGGCGCGGCCTCGTCGCTGGCGACATCGGCGATCATGCCGATCATCAGCGAACTGGGCCACGGCCAGGGCTGGCTGGAGTGGTAGCGGACAGCCGTCGCCTTCAGGCCGGCCTCTTCCTCAAGCTCGCGGGCGCAGGCCTCCTCGATGGTCTCGCCGGGCTCGATGAAGCCGGCCAGGGCCGAGAACATCCCGGGCGGCCAGGCGGCCTGGCGGCCCAGCAGGCACTTGCCGTCGTGGACGGCCAGCATGATCGCGACCGGGTCCGTGCGCGGAAAGTGCTCGGCGTCGCAGGCGGGGCAGACACGCTTCCAGCCGCCGTCGGCGACCTCGGTCTTCTGGCCGCAGGCGCTGCACCAGCGATGGCGGCGGCGCCACTCGAACATCGACTTGGCCGTGGCCAGGATGCCGGCGTCGGCCGGCGGCATGGTCGCCGCGGCCCCGCGCAGCTCCTCGAAGCGGCCCAGCCCCTGCAGCGGTCCCTCGGCGGGGTCGGCCGGGCCTTCGATGTCGACCGCGAAGACCGCGATGTCCTTCCAGAGGCCCAGGTACAGCAGCTTCTCGTTCCCGCCGGCCAGATCCTGGGCCATGTCGGCGCGGAGGTAGGCGATCTGCACGCCTTTCGGCTTGCCGTCGGCGTCCAGAATGTCCTCGACCAGCGGCTTGCCGTTCCACAGCGCCACGGCCAGCGACTCCGAGTCGGCCAGCTTTTCGGCGATGAACGCCTCGTCTCCGCGCCGCTCGCTGTCGCGGTTCAAGGGGTTGCCGGCGAAGGTGTTGGTGATGATCGAAAGGGCCATGCGCCACTGTGTAGCGTGAGCAGAATGACTCGTCAGCCTTGCATCCTGCGCGATGAGTCGCGATATAGGCCTCGGAGATCGGCTCGGACGAAGTCCTCGCCAACCTGGTCAGGGCCGGAAGGCAGCAGCCACAACGAGATCCCCTTCGGGTCGCTGTCCGGTCTCCACCTTCCCCTAAAATCGCGAAATCTGTCAGCAGATGGCCGGTCCGCTCGGAGCGGGTCTTTTGCCGCGCCCTTCGCGCCACTACACTGAGGGCCATGGCCGACCACGACGACCTTTCGCCTGATTCCGCGCCGCCGTGGGACGAAGCGCCCGCCGAACGCGACGAGAACACCGCCGACATCTTCGGCGGACCTCCGGCCGCGGCGGTGGCCGAAGAGGCGCGCCCGGTGGTCGAGACGCCCCCGGAGAGCGGCGACGCCTACACCGTGCTGGCGCGGAAGTATCGTCCGCGCACCTTCGAGGACCTGATCGGCCAGGAGGCCATGGTCCGCACGCTGGCCAACGCCTTCTCCACCGGCCGCATCGCCCACGCCTTCATGCTCACCGGCGTCCGGGGCGTCGGCAAGACCACGACCGCGCGCCTCTTGGCCCGCGCGCTCAACTACGAGACCGACACCGTCAAAGGCCCCTCGGTCGACCTGACCACCGAGGGCTACCACTGCCGCGCCATCATCGAGGGCCGGCACATGGACGTGCTGGAGCTGGACGCCGCTTCGCGCACCAAGGTCGACGAGATGCGCGAGCTGCTGGACGGGGTGCGCTACGCCCCGGTCGAGGCGCGCTACAAGGTCTACATCATCGACGAAGTGCACATGCTGTCGACGGCGGCGTTCAACGCCCTGCTGAAGACGCTGGAAGAGCCGCCGCCGCACGCCAAGTTCATCTTCGCCACCACCGAGATCCGCAAGGTCCCGGTGACGATCCTGTCGCGCTGCCAGCGCTTCGACCTGCGCCGCGTCGAGCCCGACGTGCTGGTCAAGCACTTCGACCGCATCGGCGCCAAGGAGGGCGCGCGGATCGAGATGGACGCCCTGGCCCTGATCGCCCGCGCCGCCGAAGGCTCGGTGCGCGACGGCCTTTCGCTGCTGGACCAGGCCATCGTCCAGACCGAGCGCGGCCAGACGGTCACCGCCACGGTGGTCCGCGACATGCTGGGCCTGGCCGACCGCGGCCAGACCATCGCGCTCTATGAGCACGTGATGGCCGGCAAGACCAAGGAGGCGCTGGAGGGCTTCCGCGCCCTGTGGGGATTCGGCGCCGATCCGGCGGTGGTGATGCTGGACGTCCTCGACCACTGCCACGCTTCGGCCGTGTCCAAGGCGCTGGGGCCGGACGCCCTGTCGATGCCCAAGGAGCAGGCCGCGCGCCTCGCGGCGATCGGCGCTCACACCTCGGCCGGCACATTGTCCCGGCTTTGGCAGATGCTGCTGAAGGCCCATGAGGAGGTGCGTCGCGCCCCCGACGCCATGGCCGCGGCCGAGATGGCCCTGATCCGCCTGTGCTACGCGGCCGATCTGCCCGGACCGGAAGAGGCCCTGAAGGCGCTGCGCGACGGCGCGCCCATTGGCGGCGGCGGACCGGGCGGCGGTGTTTCGGTCGGCGGCGGCGCGGGCGGGGCCACGGCTTCGGCTCATGCGCCCATGACCATGGCCGCGCCGGGCGCCCAGGCCATGCCGGTTCTGGCCTCTTTCGACGACGTCATGGCCCTGATCGCCGCCAAGCGCGACATCGGCCTGCGCCTGGACGTCGAGCAGTACGTCCGCCCGATCAACTTCCGGCCCGGCGCCATCACCTTCGAGGCCGCCCCCGGCGCGCCTGGAAACCTGGCCGGGCGCCTGGTGCGCTTCCTGAAGGAGCACACCGGCCAGCCCTGGCTGGTCGCGGCCGAGGGCGGCGGCGGCGCCGAGAGCATGATGGAGCGCCAGAAGCGCGAGGAGCGTGAGGCGCTGGAGCAGATCAAGAAGGATCCGTTCGTCGCCTCGGTGCTGTCGGCCTTCCCCGGCGCCGAGATCGTCGAGATCCGCAAGGTCCTCACCCCCGAGGCCGCGCCGCTGGAGCCGGACGAGGAAGAGGCATAAAGGCCCTTTCCCCCTTGATGGGGGAAGGGTTCGGGACGGGGGTGAGTGCTGAGGTCGCCGCCGCGCGCTGCATTCACCGCCGCATCACCCCACCCCTCCCCATCGAGGGGAGGGGAATTCAAGAGTTGGAGACCAAGACCATGAAAGACATCGGCGGCCTGATGAAGCAGGCCCAGGCCATGCAGCAGAAGCTCCAGGACGCCCAGGCGCGTCTCGCCGAGAGCACCGTCGAGGGCGCCTCGGGCGGCGGCATGGTCACGGTGACGTTGAAGGGCACGGGCGAGCTGGCCAAGGTCCGCATCGACGAGAGCCTGATTACCCCCGGTGAAGGCGAAGTGATCGAAGACCTGATCGTCGCCGCCCACGCCGACGCCAAGAAAAAGCTGGACGCCAAGCAGGCCCAACTGATGCAGGAAGCCGCGGGCCCGATGGCGGGCCTGATGGGCGGCCTGCCTGGGATGAAGTTCTAACCGCCCTTTCCGCCGGAAAGGGATGAAGGGAAGCGAATGGCGGCCTCCGCCGGACCCGAGATCGAGCGCCTGATCGCCCTGCTGTCCAAGCTGCCGGGGCTGGGACCGCGCTCGGGCCGACGGGCGGCCCTGGCCTTGCTGAAGAAGCGCGATACGCTTCTCGCGCCGCTGGCGGCCGCCATGGCCGACGCCCAGGAGAAGGTCCGGACCTGCTCGGTCTGCGGCTCGCTGGACGTCACCGACCCCTGCGCCGTCTGCGCCGACGCGACTCGCGACGGCCGCCTCTTGTGCGTGGTCGAGGAGGTCGGTTCGGTCTGGGCGATGGAGCGCGGCGGCTCGTTCAAGGGGCGCTACCACGTGCTGGGCGGCCTGTTGTCGGCGCTGGACGGCGTCGGTCCCGAGGCCTTGCGAATCGGCGAGCTGGTCGCGCGGGTCGGGGGCGGCGAAGTGGCCGAGGTGATCCTGGCCTTGCCGGCCACGGTCGACGGCCAGACGACCGCCCACTACATCGCCGACCGCCTGGCTCAGACTAATGTGCCGGTGACCATGCTGGCCCGCGGCGTGCCGGTCGGGGGCGATCTCGATTGGCTCGACGACGGCACCATCGCCCAGGCGTTGCGCGCCCGACGCCCGGCCTGACGAAATCCGCGCCCTTCGTCGGAAATCCGGCTGACAGCCTCGCTTTCCCGCGCCAAGCTCCGCCGTCGCTTCCGGGACCACCGGACGCGTGAGTGGAGGGATTTAGGTTCATGAGCACGCCCGAGGACAAGGCCCCCGAGGCCGAGGTCGAAGCCCCGCACGTCGCCAAGGTCGGCGTGCATGACAAGGGCCATAACGTGACCAGCTTCAACGAGGAGCCGATCAACGGCCTGATCGCCGACATCGCCGACGGCGACGAGTGATCGCGCGCGGCGGCGGCCTTTATGCCGCCGCCGACTCCCGGTAGGAACGGAGCATGAACTTCTCCGATCCTTATCCGATCCTGGCCCTCGTCTTCGCCCTGGTCGCCGTGGCGCTGGGGCTGTGGGCCGTGACCGCGCAACGCCGCGCCGCCAAGGCCGAGGCCGAGGCCTGGCTGCTGAACGAGCGCTTGGCCCAGGCCGAGGAGCGTCACCGACTGCTGGAAGACCAGAGCGCCACCCAGATCGAGCTGATCAAGGCCCAGGCCGCCCAGAGCGCCAACACCATCGCCGAACAGCTGATCAAGCGCGCCGACGAGAACGCCAAGAGCCGCGAGCGCCTGGCCGAGGCCCGTCTGGAGGCCCAGCTGAAGCCGGTCGCCGAGACGCTCGCCAAGTTCGAGGCCCAGGTCACCGCCGTCGAGAAGGCGCGGGCCGAGGAGACCGGCGGCCTCAAGGCCCAGATCACCGCGCTCTTAGAGGCCTCCACCGCCACCCAGGCCGAGGCCCGCAAGCTGTCGGCCGCCCTGCGTCGCGGCGCCGGCGTCCAAGGCCGTTGGGGCGAGCAGACCCTGCGCAACGTGCTGGAGGCCGCGGGCCTCAACAGCCGCTTCGACTTCCAGGAGCAGTTCAGCGTTGACAGCGACGAGGGGCGCCGCCGCCCCGACGTCAAGGTCACCCTGCCCGGCGGCGGAGTGTTCGTGATCGACGCCAAGTGCTCGCTGAACGCCTTCCTCGAGTCACAGGAGGCGACCGACGAGGTCCTGCGCGAGGCCGCCATGGTCCGTCACGCCGCCAGCGTCCGCGCCCACATGCAGGGCCTGTCGTCCAAGGCCTATTGGGACCAGTTCGCGGGCGAGGGCTCGCCAGACTTCGTGGCCATGTTCGTGCCCGGCGACGGCTTCCTGGCCGCCGCCCTCGATCGCCTGCCCGAGCTGATGGCCGAAGCCATGGATCGCCGGGTGGTGCTGGTCACGCCCACGACTCTGTTTGCCCTCTGCAAGGCGGTGGCCTATGGCTGGCGCGCTGAGGACCAGGCCAAGAACGCCGCCCGCATCGTCGAGGTCGGCCGCGAGCTCTACAAGCGCGTCTCGGTCATGGGCGCCCACGCCGGCGCCATGGGCAAGGCGCTGGAGAGCGCCGTGGGCAAGTACAACCAGTTCGTCGGCTCGCTGGAGAGCCAGGTCCTGACCCAGGCGCGTCGTTTCGAGGACCTGTCCGTCGACCACGAAGGCAAGAAGATCGACGAGCCCGCCGCGATCGATCAGGGCGTGCGCCCTCTCACGAAGTTGAGCGCCGAGCCCGCCGTGGGGCAATCTCCCACCTTGACCCTCGGAAATGACACGCCTACCTGACGAGCATCATGGCTATCCGTCGCATCCTCACCGTCGATAACGCCGCCGACCTGGCGGTTCTGAAGAAGGTTTCCGCCCCGGTGGAGGCCGTCACCGACGCGCTGCGCGCCCTGATGGATGACATGCTGGAGACGATGTACGACGCGCCGGGCATTGGTCTCGCCGCCGTGCAAGTCGGCGAGCCCGTGCGGGTGATCACCATGGACCTGGCCCGCGACGGCGAGGAAAAGGCCCCGCGCTACTTCGTCAATCCCGAGATCCTGGCCAGCTCCGAGGACATGTTCGTCTACGAGGAAGGCTGCCTGTCGGTGCCGGAGTATTTCGACGAGGTCGAGCGTCCGGCCAAGGTCACCATCCGCTACATGAACTATCAGGGCGAGACGGTCGTCGAGGAAGCCGAGGGCCTGTTCGCCGTCTGCATCCAGCACGAGATGGACCACCTGGAAGGCGTCCTCTTCATTGACCACCTGTCGCGCCTGCGCCGCGACCGCGCGATCGCCAAGGTCAAGAAGGCCCGCCGCGCGGCCTAAGGCTGTCGGCTCGCTCGTCGCTCGCTCGTCCTTGGCTTATCCAGAGCCTGGGAGACGCGCGATGAAACCGATCCTCACCGCCTTCAAGACCTCGCCCGATCGCGGACGCGGGCTGGCGCGCGACATGCCGGTGCGCTGGGCGCTGGAAGAGGTCGGCCAGCCCTATGACGTCCGTCTGGTGACCTTCGCCGAGATGAAGGCGCCGGCGCATAAGGCGCTGCAGCCGTTCGGCCAGATCCCGACCTACGAGGAAGACGGTCTGGTCCTGTTCGAGTCCGGCGCCATCGTCCTGCATATCGCCGAGCGCCATCCGGGTCTGCTGCCGGCGGAGCCCGCCGCCCGCGCCCGGGCGATCGCCTGGATGTTCGCCGCCGTCAGCACGGTGCAGCCGCCGATCGTCGAGCGCGAGCGCTCGCTCCTGTTGGAGCGCGACGCTCCCTGGTTCGCGGCCCGCCAGCCAGGCCTGGAGCAAGAGGTGCGCCGGCGCCTGGAGGATCTCTCCCAGCGGCTGGGCGAGGCTGAGTGGCTGGACGGGGCCATCAGCGCCGGGGATCTGATGATGGTCACCGTGCTGCGCCGCCCCGCGGGCGCGAACCTCCTGGCCGACTACCCCAACCTCGCGGCCTATGTCGCGCGGGCCGAGGCGCGGCCGGCGTTTCAGCGCGCCTTCGCCGATCAGCTGGCCGTGTTCGAGGCCGCGTCGAAAGGCTAGCGTGTGCGGCCGCTCTCGGTGTCGTAGGGCGTTCCGTCGCGATGGCGGTAGGTGGCCTCGCCCTCGCGCAGGATCAGGTCGATATCCGGATAGTCACACCCATCCTCATCCGGACGCCGCGAGCCGACCTCCAGCAGCAGCACATCGCGATCCGAGCGGTTCTGGAAGTGGTGGCCGTTGGCGACCCCGGCCTTGAAACCGGCGCAGTCGCCGGCCCGCAGCACCGTCTCGCCGTCATTGTCGACCAGCACCACCTCGCCCTCGACGACCCAGGTGAACTCGTCCTCGGCCGTGTGCCAATGGCGTTGGCTGGACCACTGGCCCGGCGGCAGGCGCAGCAGGTTGACGCCGAACTGGGTGAGGCCGACCGCGTCGCCCAGCTTGGTGCGGTGACGGCCCACGCAAGGCGCATTGAAGGGCGCGGGATAGCCCGTGCCGACGCGAGTGGGGGCGGTGGCTAGATCGATCTTGGGCATGGACAGTCCGTGGAGAGGTTTGCCGGGTTTGCGTCGTGACGGAGGGAAGCCTAAAGGCAAGACCATGAACAGCCCCGCGCCCGTTTCCGTCAGCATCGACCCTGTCGACCTCGCCCAGGCCCTGATCCGACGTCCGTCCGTGACCCCGGCCGATGAAGGCGCGATGGACACGCTGCAGCGCCAGCTGGAGGCCCTGGGCTTCGCCTGCCGTCGGATGAAATTCGGCGAGATCGAGAACCTCTACGCGCGGCGCGGGACGGCGCGGCCGAACCTCTGCTTCGCCGGGCACACCGACGTGGTGCCCGTGGGCGACGACGCGGCCTGGACCGCCGGGCCGTTCGAGGCCGAGATCAAGGACGGGGTGCTGTACGGCCGGGGCGCGGTCGACATGAAGTCCGCCATCGCCGCCTTCGTGGCCGCCGTCTCGAACGTCCCCGACCATCCCGGCTCGATCAGCTTCCTGATCACCGGCGACGAGGAGGGCGTGGCCGAGGACGGCACGGTCAAGGTCGTCGAGGCCCTGGCCGCCGAGGGCGAGATCATCGACCACTGCATCGTGGGCGAGCCGACCAGCGCCAACGTGCTGGGCGACATGGTCAAGATCGGCCGCCGCGGCAGCATCAACGCCTGGATCGCCGTGGACGGCAAGCAGGGCCACGTGGCTTATCCGCACCGCGCCGCCAATCCGATCCCGGTGATGGTCGACATCCTCTCGCGCTTGCAGAGCCGGGTGCTGGACGAGGGCTATGCCGGCTTCCAGCCCTCGAACCTGGAGGTGACCACGGTCGACGTCGGCAACACGGCCACCAACGTCATCCCGGCCTCGGCCAAGGCGCGGGTGAACATCCGCTTCAACCCGGCCCACAAGGGCAAGGACCTGGCGGCCTGGATCGAGGGCGAATGCCGCGAGGCCGCCGAGGGCTTCTCGGGTCGCGTCGAGGTGCTGTGCAAGATCAGCGGCGAGGCCTTCCTGACCGAGCCGGGCGCCTTCACCGATGTGATCGTCGCCGCCGTCGGCGACGCCGTCGGCCGGGTCCCGGAGCTGTCGACCACCGGCGGCACCAGCGACGCCCGCTTCATCCGGGCCCTGTGTCCGGTCGTCGAGTTCGGCCTGGTCGGCTCGACCATGCACCAGGTGGACGAGCGGGTCCCGGTCGAGGAGGTCCGCCAGCTGGCCGGCGCCTACCAGGCCCTGATCAACCGCTACTTCGCGGCGTTCGGGCGGGACTGACGGAAGGATTTGACCCGCCGCAAGGCGGTGTCATCCCGTTGCGCCAAGCTGCTGTCATGGCCAAGCGCATCCTGATCGTGAACGGTCATCCCGACCCCAGCGCCGACCACTTCAGCGCGGCGCTGTGCGAGGCCTACGTCGGCGGCGCGACGGCCAGCGGCCACGCGGTGCGTCGGCTGGACCTGGACACCGTCAACGCGCCGATCCTCACCGACGCCTCGGCCTTCGCCGAGCCGCCCGCGAAGGACGTCCAGGCGGTGCAAGCCGCGATGGTCGAGGCCGAGCACCTGGTGATTGTCTTTCCGCTTTGGCTGGGCGGCGTGCCGGCCCGGTTGAAAGCGCTTCTGGAGCAGGTCTATCGCGGCGGCTTCGGCTTCCAGGTCGGTCCGCGGGGCTGGAACCGCAAGCTGAAGGGCCGCAGCGCCCGGCTGGTAGTGACCATGGGCATGCCAGGTCCGTTTTTCCGCGTGGTGTTCGGCGGCCATGGCGTCAAGGCGCTGGCCCGGGGCGTGCTGTGGCTCAGCGGTTATCGCCCGATCCGGACCAGCATCATCGGCGGGATCGAGATGATCGGCGCCAAGGGGCGGGCGGACTGGCTCGCCCGGATGCGAGCGCTGGGCGCCAAGGCCCTCTAGTCGCCGTACCCGACGCCCACCAGATAGAGCCCATCCGCCGGCGCGACAGGCCCACATTCCCGGCGGTCCTTGGCCTCCAGCGCCGCCTTCACGTCGTCCACCGTCCAGCGGCCCGCGCCGACTTCGACCAGCGTCCCGGTCATCGAGCGGACCTGGCGGTGCAGGAACGAGCGCGCCTCGAAATCGAGATGGATTTCCTCGCCGACCCGGCGCACGCGGGCGACGTCGAGGGTCTTTACCGGGCTCTTGGACTGGCAGTGCATGTCGCGGAAGGTCGTGAAGTCGTGCAGGCCGACCAGATGCTGGGCGGCGGCGTGCATGGCCTCGTGGTCGAGATCCTTCTTCATGTGCCAGACCCGGCCCTTGTCCAGGGCCGGCGGCGCGCGGCGGTTCAGGATCCGGTAGAGATAGCGGCGCTCGTTGGCCGAGAACCGCGCGTGCCAGCCCTCCTCGGCGACCTCGGCCGAGAGGATCGAGACCGCCTCGCGGGTCAGGTGGGCGTTGAGGGCGTTGAACACCGTCTGGGCCGGCCAGTCCTTCTCGAGGTCGACATGCACGACCTGGCCGGTGGCGTGGACGCCGGTGTCGGTGCGCCCGGCGGCGGCGATGCGCACCTCCTCGCCGCAGAAGGCCTTCACCGCCGCCTCGATCGCGCCCTGCACGCTGGGCAGGGTCGCCTGGGCCTGGAACCCCGCATAGGGGCGGCCGTCATACTCGACGAGGAGGCGGTAGCGGGGCATCAGGCCAGGACCGTTCCCGCCACGATCGGGAAGCCGCGCGTGAAGGTCTCGGCGTCCTGGACGCCCTTGCCCTCGCGCTGGGCCTTGAGCAGGCGGATCGAGCCTTCGCCGCAGGCGATCAGCAGGGCGTCATCCAAGGCCGTTCCCGGCGCGCCGGATGCTGTGTCGACGCGCGATAGCAGCGCCTTCACGCGGACTGGGCCTTTGTCCGACGGGGCCTCGAACCAGGCGCCGGGGAAGGGCGAAAGGCCTCGGATGTGGCGGTCGACCTCGATGGCCGGACGGGTCCAGTCGATGCGGGCCTCGGCCGACTTGATCTTCTTGGCGTAGGTGACGCCGTCCTCGGCCTGGGGCGTCTCGTGAACGACCTGGCGCTCGATCGCGGCCAGGGCCACGGGCAGCAGGCGCGCGCCGGTGGCGGCCAGCTTGTCGTGCAGGGTCGCGGCGGTGTCGTCGCCCTCGATGGCGACCTGCTGCGACATCAGGATCGGGCCTTCGTCGAGGCCCTCGCTCATCCGCATCACCTGGACGCCGGTGACCGGATCGCCGGCCATGATCGCCCGCTGGATCGGCGCGGCGCCCCGCCAGCGCGGCAGCAGGCTGGCGTGCAGGTTGAAGCAGCCGTGGCGCGGCGCCTCCAGCACGTCCTTGACCAGGATCTGACCGAAGGCCACGACGACGGCGGCGTCGAGGTCCAGCGCCTTGAAGGCCTCGATCTCCTCCGGCGTCTTCATCGAGACCGGCGTGCGGACCGGCAGGCCCAGGCCCTCGGCGAAGGCGTGAACGGGCGAGGGCTTCAGTTCCTGGCCGCGCCCGCGCGGCGCGGGGGGCTGGGAGTAGACGCAGACGATCTCGTGGCCCGAGGCGACGAGTTCGGCGAGGCAGGTGACGGCGAAATCGGGAGTGCCGAGGAAGGCGATGCGCATGGCGGGGGTTTAGACGTCTCGGGGCCTTCGGAAAAGCCGGAGTCGGAACCGGCGCCGTGGCGCTCCGTTATCCAGCCGACCAAGAAGGAGCCAAACCATGCGTTCCAAGCTGATGCTGATCGCCGCCGGGGCCGCGGCCCTCTCGCTCGCCGCCTGCTCGCAGGAGCACGCCGCCGAGGTGAAGGAAGGCGCCAAGGCCGCCGCCGCCGACGTCAACGACGCTGCGCGCAACATCGCCAACGATCCCGACGTCAAGGAAGCGGGCACGGCGATCAAGGAAAGCGCCAAGGAAACCGGCGCGGAACTGAAGGAAGCCGCGGGCGAGGCCGGCCAGGAGCTCAAGGAAGCCGGCAAGGACCTGAAGCAGGACGCCAAAGAAGGCGCGGCCGAGAGCGAGAAGCAGCTGAACGAGGCGGCGAAGTAGGGGGGCGCCAGTTCCTCCCCCGTTGCACGGGGGAGGTGTCGGCGGAGCCGACGGAGGGGGCGAACTGGAGGTCGGCCGAGCTGG
>NZ_LSJA01000153.1 GCF_001556515.1 Caulobacter sp. CCH9-E1
TCGACGAGATCGCCTTCCAGACCAACCTGCTGGCCCTGAACGCCGGCGTCGAAGCGGCGCGGGCGGGCGAGGCGGGTCGCGGCTTCGCGGTCGTGGCTCAGGAAGTTCGCGCTCTGGCCCAACGTTCGGCCGAGGCCGCCAAGGAGATCAAGACCCTGATCTCCTCGTCGACCCAGCAGGTCAGCCAAGGCGTCAGCCTGGTCGGTCAGACCGGCGAAGCGCTGCAGCGTATCGTGGCGAAGGTTGGTGAGATCGACGCCCTGGTCACCGAAATCGCGGCCTCCGCCGCGGAGCAGGCGACCGGTCTGAACGAAGTGAACACGGCCGTGAATCAGATGGACCAAGTCACTCAGCAGAACGCCGCCATGGTCGAGCAGTCGACCGCCGCGACGCACTCGCTGAAGGGCGAGACCGCCGAGCTGGTTCGCCTGATGGCCCGCTTCCAAGTGGGCGCGGCCGCCTCGTCCTATTCGCGCCCGGCCCCCGCCGACGCGACTCAGCACGCTCCGGCGCGCAACCCGGTGGCCGAGCAGCAGGCCCGCCTGAACACCTTCGCCCGTCCGGGCCGGAGCAGCGGTTCGGCGGCGGTCGCTCAAGCCCCCGTCACGGAAGGTTGGGAGGAATTCTAATGGCCGCCATTGCGCTGCCTGAAAATCTGGACCTGAAGGCCGCGGCCCCTCTGAAGGCCGCGCTCCTGGAGCGCCGCGGCGCCCCGATCGAGATCGAGGCCGACCAGGTGCGCCGCTTCGGCGGTCTGTGCCTGCAGGTCCTCCTGGCGGCCCGCAAGGCCTGGGACCATGACGGTCAAACCTTTTCCATCAAGGGGCCTTCCGAGGCCTTCGTAGAAACCACCCGTCTGTTTGGCGCCGAAAAGGCGCTCCTGTCGGCGGAATTCCAAGGAGCTGAATCGTGACGCAGACGGTTCTTACGGTCGATGACTCCCGCACCATGAGGGACATGCTGCGCATGGCTTTGGCCGGCGCGGGCTTCAACGTGGTCGAGGCCGTCGATGGCGAGCATGGGCTCGAGGTCCTCTCGGCTCACCGTCCTGACGTGATCATCACGGACATCAACATGCCCAAGCTGGACGGCTTCGGCTTCATCGAGGCGGTGCGTGTCGACGACGACTATCGCGCCATCCCGATCCTGGTCCTGACCACGGAAAGCGATCCGGCCAAGAAGCAGCGGGCCCGCGAGGCCGGCGCCACGGGCTGGATCGTGAAGCCCTTCAATCCCGAGAAGCTGGTCGACGCCATCCGCCGCGTCGCCGCCTGATCGGGCGAGTAATCCGCCGCTTTGATTTGACTACCCGTTGCTAGACGCGAATTAGGACGTACGGGAATGGACGAGCTAGAGGCCATCAAGGTCACTTTCTTCCAGGAATGCGAGGAGCTTCTCGCCGACCTCGAAGGCGGTCTCCTGGCCATGCAGGAAGGGTCCGGCGACCTCGAGACGGTCAACGCCGTGTTCCGCGCCGTCCACTCGATCAAGGGCGGCGCCGGCGCCTTCGGCCTTGAGCCGCTGGTGCGCTTCGCCCACGTGTTCGAGACGCTGCTGGACGCCGTTCGCTCCGGCGCCGTGCCCAGCACGATCGAGCTGGCCGCCGTCCTGCTGCGCGCCTCCGACATCTTGGCCGACCACGTCAGCGCCGCTCGCGGCCTGGGCGATGTCGACATGGCCGCCTCGGCCGCCATGGCGACCGAGCTGGAGCATTGGACCGACCCGAACGCGAGCCCCGCGCCCGCCGCCGCGCCGGTCGCCGAGGCGCCCGCCGCCGAAGCGTCCGTCGAAGCCGCCGCCCCGGCCGCCGCCGCGCCCGCGGACGACGACGCCATGGACGACGACGACCTCGGGTTCGTTTTCGTGCCGCAGACCATCACGGTGGAGGCCCAGCAGGCCGACGCCGAACTGGCGCCCGAGAATGTCTGGACGGTGTCGATCCGTCCGAAGTCGGACCTTTATCGCAAGGCCAACGAGACGGCTCTGCTGCTGCGTGAGCTGAGCCGCCTCGGCCCGATCAAGGCCACCTTGGACGACCGCCACCTTCCCGAGCTGGACGAGCTGGATCCGGAAGCGGCCTACGTCACCTGGAACGTTCGCGTCGAGACCGAGGAAGACGAGGCGGCGATCCGCGAGGTCTTCGAATTCGTCGATGGCGACTGCGATCTCGACATCATCCGCGGCGAGGCCACGGTCGAGCAACTCGCCGCGCTGATCCGCGCCACCGAGCCCTCGGCCGCCGAGGTCCATGCGCCCGCCCCGTCGCCAGAGCCCGTCGTGGCCGAAGCGCCCGCTCCGGCGCCCGTCGAAGCCAAGCCCGCCGAAGCGCCCGCGCCGACGCCCGCGCCCGCTCCGGTCGCCGAGGCTCCGAAGGCCGCCGCGCCCGCGGCGCCGGCCGCGCCCGCCGCCGCGCCGGCCAAGGCCGCCCCGGTCGAAGTGCCCGGTCCCGGCCAATCGGTCATCCGCGTCGATCCCGAGCGGATCGACCGCCTGATCGACCTCGTCGGCGAGCTGGTCATCAACCAGGCCATGCTGGCGCAGCGCGTCGGCGAATATGGCATCGCCCCGTCCTCCAACCTGGCCATGGGCCTCGACGAGCTGGAACAGCTGACGCGCGAGATCCAGGACAGCGTCATGGCCATCCGCGCCCAGCCGGTGAAGTCGGTGTTCCAGCGCATGCCGCGTCTGGTCCGCGAAGTCGCCAACATGACGGGCAAGCAGGCCCGCCTGGTGATGGACGGTGAGAACACCGAAGTCGACAAGACGGTCATCGAGCGTCTGGCCGAACCGATCACCCACATGCTGCGCAACGCCATCGACCACGGGCTGGAAAGCCCCGATGAGCGCAAGGCCGCCGGCAAGAACCCCGAAGGCATGGTCCGCCTAGCCGCGCTGCACCGCAGCGGCCGGATCGTCATCGAGGTCTCGGACGACGGCAAGGGCATCAACCGCGAGCGCGTCTTCTCGATCGCGGTCAAGAAGGGCCTGATCGCGCCCGACCTGCAGCTGACCGACGAGGAAATCGACAACCTGATCTTCCTCCCGGGCTTCTCGACCGCCGACAAGATTTCGGACGTGTCGGGCCGCGGAGTCGGCATGGACGTGGTCAAGCGCTCGGTCCAGGCCCTGGGCGGCCGGATCTCGATCACCTCGCGTCCGGGCCAGGGCTCGACCTTCACGCTCAGCCTGCCGCTGACCCTGGCCGTCCTGGACGGCATGGTGGTCGATGTCGCCGGCGAGACCCTGGTCGTGCCGCTGGCCGCCATCGTCGAAAGCCTGCGTCCGAAGCCGGAAGAGGTTCGTCCGCTGGGCCCGGTGGGCTCGGTGCTGGCCGTCCGCGACAGCTTCGTGCCGCTGATCGACGTCGGCCTGACCCTGGGCTATCGCGACGAAAGCCCGCCGCCGACCGACGGCGTCGTGCTGCTGGTCGAAGGCGAGGACGGTTCGCGCGCGGCCCTGGTCGCCGACGCCATCCACGGCCAACGCCAAGTGGTCATCAAGTCGCTTGAGCAGAACTACCAGCAGGTCGAGGGCGTGGCCGCCGCGACCATCCTGGGCGACGGCCGCGTGGCCCTGATCCTTGATGTCGACGCCACGATCAACCTGCGTCGCCGCGAAGGCGGCGCGCCCCGTCCCACCGAACCCACCCTCATCGCCGCGGAGTAAGTCATGGAAGAACATGCCGCCGCCATCGGCGCTGACCGCCGCGAACTGATCTCCTTCCGCGTGGGGGACCAGGAGTACTGCGTGGACATCATGGCCGTCCGCGAAATCCGCGGCTGGAGCCCGGCGACCACTCTCCCTCAGTCGCCCGGCTACATGCGTGGGGTGATCAACCTTCGCGGCGCCGTCCTGCCGATCATGGATCTGGCCTGCCGCCTGGGCATGCCGGTCCTGGAGCCGACCGTCCGCAGCGTCTTCATCGTGGTCAAGGCGGGCGACCGCACGGTCGGCCTGCTGGTCGATGCGGTGTCCGACATCCTGTCGGTCAATGACGATATGATCCAACCGACGCCCGACGTGGCCTGCGACGCGGTTCGCAGCTTCGTGCGGGGCATTATCTCCATCGAGGGGCGGATGATCAGCGAGATCTCGCTGGACCGCATCCTGCCGGAACGGGAGGCGATGGCCGCCTGATGACCGCCGCAGCCCTTACCGAGCGAGACGCCATCGTCGATGGCGAGTTCGCCTTCACCAATCAGGACTTCAAGCGCATCGCCGCGCTGCTGTACGACCTGGCGGGCATCAGCCTGCCCGACAGCAAGGCGACGCTGGTCTATTCCCGTCTGGCCAAGCGCCTGCGCGCCTTGGGGCTGCGCTCGTTCGCCGACTACTGCGCCTTCGTGGCCAGCGACAAGGGCGCGGACGAGAGCCAGGAGATGCTCCGGGCGCTGACCACCAACGTCACGCGCTTCTTCCGCGAGCCGCACCATTTCGAGGACCTGCGCGTCAACGTGCTGGAGCCGCTGGCCGATCAGGTGCGCGCCGGTCGCCGCCTGCGTCTGTGGTCCGCGGCCTGCTCCTCGGGGCAGGAGCCGTACTCGATGGCCTTCACGGTGCTGTCGGTGTGGCCAAATGCCGCTGACCTGGACATCCGGATCCTGGGTACGGACATCGACACCAACGTGCTGGCGGCCGGCCGGGCCGCCGTCTACGACGAGGCGCTGCTGGAGGGCATCCCCGCCGCGACCCGCAGCCAGTTCTTCGAGCGCGATCCCAGCGACAAGCGCGCCTGGCGCGTATGCGAGGCCGCCCGCAGCCTCGTGGCCTTCCGGGAACTAAATCTCAACGGTCCGTCGTGGCCTATGAAAGGTCCCTTCGACGCCATCTTCTGTCGGAATGTCGTGATCTACTTCGATGAACCCACCCAGGAACGCGTCTGGAGCCGCTTCGCGCCGCTCGTCGCTCCTGGCGGCCGACTCTATGTCGGCCACTCCGAGCGCGTTGGCGCTTCCGTGACCGCGTTCGAAAGCTGCGGTCTAACCGCCTACAGAAAGGTGGGCCGCTAATGGCTAAGATCCGCGTACTCGTCGTCGATGACTCCGCCACGATGCGGAGCCTGATTTCCGCCGCCCTGAACCGCGATCCCGAGATCGAGGTCGTCGGCGGCGCGGGCGACCCCTTCGAAGCCCGGGGCATGATCAAGGCCCTGAACCCCGACGTCGTCACCCTCGACATCGAGATGCCGAACATGAACGGCATCGAGTTCCTCGAGAAGATCATGCGCCTGCGGCCGATGCCGGTGGTCATGGTCTCGACCCTGACCCAGGCCGGCGCGGAAATGACGCTGCGGGCTCTGGAGCTGGGCGCGGTGGACTGCGTGGGCAAGCCGGCCGATGCGACCGGCACCCAGGAGGCCCTGGCCGAGATCGTCACCAAGGTGAAGACCGCGGCGCGGGCCTCGGTGCGCACCAAGGCCGACGCCGCGCCCGCCCGGGCGCCGCGCAAGGATTACATGCCGTCCGGCGACCTGGTCGCGATCGGTTCATCGACCGGCGGCGTCGAGGCCCTGCTGTCGATCGTTCAGCAGTTCCCGGACACCTGCCCGCCCACGGTGATCACCCAGCACATGCCGGCGACCTTCACCGCCAGCTTCGCCGCGCGCCTTGACCGCGCCAGCGGCGCCAAGGTGGCGGAAGCCTCGGACGGCGCGGTGCTGGAGCCCGGCAAGGTCTACGTCGCCCCCGGCGGCGCCACGCACCTCGAAGTCGTCCGCTCGGCCGGCCTGCGGTGCCGCCTGGTCCAAGGCGACCCGGTCAGCGGCCATCGCCCGTCGGTGGACGTGCTGTTCAACTCGGTCGCCCAGACGCTGGGGGACAAGGCTGTCGGCGTGATCCTGACCGGCATGGGCCGCGACGGTGCTCAGGGGCTGCTGGCGATGCGCAAGGCGGGAGCCCGGACGCTCGGTCAGGACGAGTCCAGCTGCGTCGTCTACGGCATGCCCAGAGCCGCCTTCGAACTTGGCGCGGTGGAGAAGCAGGTTTCCCTGTCCTCCATGGGCCAGTCCATTCTCGATCTGGCCTCGGCGAGGCGCTAACCTATGCCCCAAGCAAGCACCATTTCCGTTCTCGTCGTCGACGACCAGCTGACCATGCGGGCGCTGATCCGCAATGCTCTGCAGCAGATCGGCTTCAAGGATATTCGTGAAGCGCCCGATGGCGAGGAGGCCCTGAAGAACCTCCTGGCCAAGCCGGCGAACCTCGTCATCTCGGACTTCAACATGCCGAAGATGGACGGTCTGGCGTTGCTCCGCGCGGTGCGTTCGCACCCGCCGATCCGCCAGACGGCCTTCGTCATGCTGACCGGCCGCGCGGACCGTGAACTGGTCCAGCGCGCGGTGCAGTTCGGCGTCAACAACTATTGCGTCAAGCCGTTCACCGTCCAGGGACTGCGCGACAAGATCGAACAGGTGTTCGGACAGCTGACATGACGCATCACAACCCTCCAGAAGACACCGAGCGGGCGATCAAGGTTCACGTCACCCAGGGCGAAAGCCACGTGACGACCGATCCCAACGTGGTGATGACCACGGTGCTGGGGTCGTGCATCGCCGCCTGCATCCGCGATCCGCAGTCGGGCGTCGGCGGCATGAACCACTTCCTGCTTCCCGACGCCGGCGACGGCCGCGGGACCGGCGGGGACGCGGTTCGCTATGGCGCCTACGCCATGGAACTGCTGATCAACGAACTGCTGAAGAAAGGCGCCCGCCGCGAGCGGCTGGAAGCCAAGATCTTCGGCGGCGCCAAGCTGTTCGACGGCCTCTCGGACGTCGGCGCCAGCAACTCCGCGTTCGCCGAGCGCTTCCTGCGCGACGAGGGCATTCCGATCGTCTCGTCCAGCACGGGCGGCGTGTCGGCGCGCCGGGTCGAGTTCTGGCCGGCCTCGGGCCGTGTGCGCCAGCGCCTGGTCGCCGTCGACAACGCGCCGCAGGACGTCCGCCGTCCCGCTCCCGTCCCGATGCCCGCCGCCTCCAGCGGCGACGTGGATCTGTTCTGACCGTATGCAACCTTCGCCACTGCCTTCGCCGACGACGCACACGACCGAGCATCTGCCGGTCAGTGAGCTATCGCGGCGTCTGGCGGCGGAGCTGGCTTCGGCCGCGGCGATCTGCCGGGACTGCGAGCATCTGGCCGGCGACCTCGCTAACGGCGGGGCCACCGTCGAGAACCTGGCGCGTCTGCAGGCCCTCGACGAGCTGAGCCAAAGGCTGCACGGCCTGTCGGAAGTGCTCGAGCGGATCGGCCATCACGCCTCCGGCGAATGGAGCATGTCGATCGCCCCGGTCCTTAACGGTCTTGGCCTGGCCGACATGGCCCAGCGCCTGCGCGCCGAAGAGCAGACCGAGGACCGCCAGGTCGCTGGCGAACTCGACTTTTTCTAGCGCCTATGAGCGACGCGCTTCTCCCCTCGACGCGGATCAATCTCGAGCGGGCGACGGTGCTCGTACTGGATGATAACGGTCCCTCGCTCGACATCTTGTCGCAGGTCGTCTCCGGCTTTGGCGTCAAGCAGCTGTTCCGCGCGGAAAGCGTCGCCGACGCCCAGACCCTGGTCCGCACCAAGACTTTCGATCTGATCATCAGCGACGTGCAGATGCCGACGACGGACGGCATCGAGTTCATTCAGTGGCTTCGCCGCGAAGGCGGCGAGAGCAATCGCTATATTCCCGTGATCCTGGTCACCGGCCACACCCGCACCTCGCAGATCTTCAAGGTCCGCGATGCGGGCGCCAACTTCATGGTGGCCAAGCCGATCACGCCCAAGGTGCTGCTGGAGCGCATCTTCTGGGTGGCCCGCGAGGACCGCGCCTTCATCGAGTGCGACACCTATGTCGGACCTGATCGGCGCTTCAAGCACGAGGGGCCACCGCCGGGGACGGACGGGCGGCGTAAGGACGACCTTCCGGCGGAGGTGGGCGAGGCGCAGACGCCCAACATGTCCGACGATGAAATCGCAAACCTGATGCGCCCAGCCAAGGTGCAGATATGAAAGTCCGCAAGTTCCGCCCAACCAATCGCCTGACCGCGATGATCAAGGAGCGCGGGGGCATCATGGCCAAGGATGCGATCGCCGCCGCCGAAGCTGGCGTGGAAAGCCTGCGCGAGTCGTCAATGGCGGCCCTGGACGAGGCTCTCGCCGAGATCGAGCGCCGGTTCGGCAAGGACGCGCCCGAGCGTGCGTCCGAGCTCTACGAGAGCCTTTACGTCCTCGGATCAAGGATCATCGACGTCAGCGCCTTCGTGTCGGACGCCGGGATCGACAAGGCGGCCGTGTCGCTTTGCACGCTCGTCGATAGCTGCGAAGGCTCCGGTAATTGGCGTTGGGACGCGATCGATGTCCATATCGACGCCCTCCGCCTGCTGCGCGCGCATGGCGCTCTGCTGCCCGCCGATCAGCGCGAGGCCATGCTGCAGGGCCTGTACCAGGTCAGCAATTACCGCCCCGACGAGGCGTAAGTCCAAGCTTCCAGAACGGCGCTATGTGTCGGAAACGCAACGGCGCGTCGCGTTCTCCGACTTGTGGCCACATTGCGGCCTTGTGGCGCGAGCTCGGCTTTGTTAGCACTATGCCACCGGTGTCAAAAACCTCGATTGGCTTCTGACACCGGTAACAAAAATCAAGACTTACCGGCTGGGGCTCGTTTCGCGAGGGAAGGTCGCGAAGCGGATCAAAGGCCAGACAGGGCGCAAGCGCCTATGGTCGACACGGGAGGAGGCTATATGTCCAAGAATTTCACGGCGCGGTCGCGCGCTCTGCAGTACGGCGTCTCGGTCCTGACGCTGATGATGGCGGGCGGCGCGATGGCGCAGACGGCTCCGACGGCGCCAGCCGCCGATCCGGCCGAGGCCGTCGTCGAGGAAGTCGTCGTCACCGGCTTCCGCAAGTCGTTGGACGCGGCTCTGAACGTCAAGCGCGACTCGGTCTCGTCGGTCGACGTGATCGTCGCCGAAGACATCGCCAAGTTCCCCGATCAGAACCTTGCGGAATCCCTGCAGCGCGTGCCCGGCATCTCGATCGTCCGTGACGGCGGCGAAGGCCGCGCCATTACCGTGCGCGGCCTGGGCTCGCAGTTCACCCGCGTCAGGGTCAACGGCATGGAAGCCATCGCGACCACCGCTGATGGCGCGAGCGCCAACCGTGAGCGCGGTTTCGATTTCAACGTCTTCGCCTCCGAGCTCTTCAGCTCGCTGGTCGTGCACAAGACCGCCGAGGCTTCGCTGGACGAAGGCTCGCTGGGCGCGGTGGTCGACTTGAACACCGGCAACCCCATGCGCGGCAAGGACGGCTTCACCATGGCCCTCAGCGCGCAGGGGCAATACAATGACCTGAGCGATGACCTTGGCCCGCGTGTCGCCGGCCTCGTCAACTACCGCGCGCCGAGCGGCTTCTGGGCCGCGTCGATTTCGGCCGCCTACTCGCAGCAGAACCAGCTCGAATCGACCAACAATACGGTCCGCTGGGCGCAGGCCCGGTTCAACCGCGTCGGAACGACGAGCTGCTTCACCACCCAGAACTCGGGCGGCTTCTACGTTCCAAGCGACGCCTGTAACCAGGTCGCTCTCGCCTTCCACCCCCGCATCCCGCGCTATGGCGAGGTGAACCACGATCGCGAGCGCCTGGGAGTCACCGGCAGCTTGCAGTTCGCCCCGACCGACCGCACCAAGCTGTCAATCGACGGCCTGTTCTCGCGCTACAAGGCGATCCGCAACGAGAAGTGGGGCGAGGTGCTGTTCCGCTCGAACGAGCGTTCGATCAGCGTTCGCGACTATACGATCGACAGCAATAACAACCTGATCAAGGGCACGTTCGACAACGCCTGGGTGCGGATCGAGCACTACGAGCGCAAGCTGGACACCACGTTCCAGCAACTCAGCGCCAATCTGCAGCACGAGTTCAGCGACAAGTTCAAGATCGACGCCCTGGCTGGCTTCTCGAAGTCGGACGCCGACATCCCCTACGAGACTACGATCATCTTCGACGATCGTGACGCCACCGGCTACCGCTACGACTACACCGACATGAAGAAGCCGGTGCTAGCGTTCGGGACCAGCGTCACGGACCCGACGAACTTCCAATTCGCGGAGTTCCGCGATCGTCCGTCCAACAACACCAACAAGTTCAAGACCTTCGCCCTGAACGGCGACTGGTCGGTGACGGATGCCGTGTCCTTGAAGGGCGGCGCTTCGTTCCGCCAGTTCGATTTCAGTCTGCGCGAAGGCGCTCGCGACTCGACCTACTGCGCGGCCTTCACCTGCGCAGCCGGGACCTATGGCGCGCCGGTCACGTCGGCCCTGGCCCAGAACTTCGAGCTGAAGGGCGCCGACGCGCCGGCCGGCACGACGACCAGCTGGGTGGTGCCGAATCTGCAGGCCGCCACCGCGCTGATCAATCTGTACCAGCGTCCCTTGATCGTGCAGGCGGGCAACACCCGCTCGGTCACCGAAAAGGACACCGGCGCCTACCTGCAGGTGGACTTGAAGAGCCAGCTGGCGGGCGTGGACTACGCCCTGAACGCCGGCGTTCGCTATGTGAAGACCGAGCAGTCCTCGACGGGCATCAACAACAGCCAGACCGTCACGGTCGATCGCAAGTACACGGACTGGCTGCCGGCCGCCAACCTGGTCATCTACCCGGCTGAAAAGCTGATCCTGCGTCTGTCGGCCGCCGAGGTCATGACTCGCCCGAACCTGGGCAGCCTGACCCCGGGCGGCACCGTAGACGGCTTCAACTACCGCGTCACCTTCGGCAACCCGCAACTGGATCCCTACCGCGCCAAGGCCTACGACGCCGCCGTCGAATGGTACTTCGCCCGCGAATCGATCTTCTCGGTCGCGGTGTTCCAAAAGGATATCGACAGCTTCCCGATCTCGGCGACCCGTCAGGGGACCTACGCCTCGACCGGCCTGCCGACCTCGCTGATCCTGGCCAGCTCGCCGGCCGCGGCTAATCCAGAAGGTCAGCCCTGGACCATCAACACCACGGTCAACGGCCAGGGCGGCAAGCTGAAGGGCGTAGAATTCGCGGTGCAGGGGCCGTTCAGCTTCCTGCCGGGCTTCTGGTCGAACTTCGGCGGTATCGCCAACGTCACCCTGGTCGACTCCGATGTCGACTATTCGTTCCAGGGCGCGGGCACCGTTCCCTATGTTCTGGGTCCCGACGGTCGTCCTTTGAACACTTTCCCGCAGCTTGTGGCGGGCACGACGTCTGAGCGTCTCTTCAACCTGTCGCGCCGCGCCTACAACGCGACTCTGTACTACGAGGCCGACAAGTTCAGCGCCCGCGCCTCCGTCGCCTATCGTAGTGGTTATCTCGATGCCATCAGCGGCACCGGCAACGTGTTCGAGGGCTACAACAGCTCGATCAATGTCGACGCCTCGATGCGTTATCGCGTGACCGACCAGTTCGAAGTCTCGCTGGAAGGCGTGAACCTGACGGACGAGTACCGCGATCGCTTCACCGATCTCGAAGCCAATCGCAACTACGAATACAACCACTTCGGCCGGACCATCATGTTCGGGGTCCGCTACAAGATGTAGTCCCGCCTAAACGCTGGAATGGAATGGGCCGCCGGGTGACTGGCGGCCTTTTCTTTGCCGAGCTGGGCTAAGCGAAGCGCCCGTCGATCCAGGTTTTCGCGACGTTGAGGTCGTCGTCCAGCAGGCAGAAGTCG
>NZ_LSJA01000154.1 GCF_001556515.1 Caulobacter sp. CCH9-E1
CCCTCCCCCAGACCCCCCTCCTCGTCGTCGACCGCGCCGCCCTCGAGCGCAACATCGACCGCATGCAGGCCCTCTGCGACGCCGCCGGCGTGCGCCTGCGGGCCCATGGCAAGACCCACAAGTGCTCCGCCCTCGGCCGGCTGATCGTCGAGCGCGGCGCCGTGGGCCTCTGCTGCCAGACGGTGGGCGAGGCCGAGGCCTATGTCGCGGGCGGGATCAGGGACGTTCTGGTCACCGCCCCGGTCCCGGCCTGGGGTCCGCCGCGCCTCGCCGCGCTCGCCAAGACCGGCGCTGTGGTCGGCGCGGTCGTCGACGACGAAGGCCAGATCGACCGCCTGTCCGACGCGGCCGTGGCCGCCGGCGCCGTCCTGGACGTCGTGGTCGACCTCGACCTCGGCACCCACCGCGCGGGCGTCTATCCGCATGAAGCCCTGGCCCTGGCCCGCGCCATCGACGCCGCGCCGGGCGTGCGCTTCGGCGGGATCCAGGCCTATCTCGGCCACCTGCAGCACCTGGACGACGGGGCGCTGCGCAAGTCCGCCGACGAGGCCGCCTTCGCCACGCTGAAGACCCTGGTCGCCGAGCTGACCCAAGCTGGACTTCCCCCGCCGGTGGTGACGGGCGGCGGCACCGGCACCCACGCCTTCGACCTCGCGTCGGGCGTCTTCACGGAGCTGCAGGCTGGCTCCTACGCGGTGATGGACGTCGAGTACGACGCCTGCGGCGCGCCCGGCGGCGGCGACTGGCCGTTCGAGCCGGCTCTGTTCGTGGCCTCCACCGTCGTCTCGGCCCGCCACAAGAGCCATGTCGTCTGCGACGCCGGCTTCAAGGCCATGTCGATGGACGGCCCGCCGGCCCGCGTCGTCGCAGGCGCCGCGCCCGGCTCGCTGTGGCGACCGATGGGCGACGAGCACGGCATGATCGCTCACCCTTCGACCTTCGACGTGCTGAAGGCCTCGGGCGGGACGCCGCTGGGCTTTGACACGGCGGTGGCCGGCGCGGACGCCGATCCCGCCCGCGCCTGGCCCGCCGACGCGCCCCGTGTCGGCGAGCTCGTCTGGCTGCAACCCGGCCACTGCGACCCGACCATCAACCTCTACGACGCCCTGCATGTCTGGGACGGCCAGCGGCTGGAGCGCTGGGCGGTGGATGGGCGGCGGGTGAGCGCTGTCTAAGGCCTAAGTCCTCTTCTCGTGTCATCCCGGCCGAAGCGCAGCGAAGAGCCGGGACCCAGGGGCGACCGCACTGCGTCGGCGCCTGGGTCCCGGATAGCCTCTGCGAGGCTTCCGGGATGACACGGATTTTGGCGGTATCGCTACCTGGTCATCCCCCACGCCACGCCCCCTAGCCACGCCTTCAAACCCCCTCTACGTTCCCGCGCTCAACGACAAGATTTGCTCCCGAATGGAGTTGCGATGAAACGCCTGCTGCTCGCCACCGTCCTTCTGGCCGCGCCCATGCTGGCCCAGGCCGCCGACGCGCCCAAGATCGACCCCGCCAAGCTGTCGGCCCACATCAAGGTGCTGTCGTCGGACGAGTTCGAAGGCCGCGGTCCAGCCACCGAGGGCGAGAAGAAGACCGTCGCCTACATCGTCGATCAGATGAAGGCGATCGGCCTCACGCCCGCCGGCGACTTGCTTGAAAAGGGTGGGCGGAAGGACGGCCAGCGCGCCTGGACCCAGGACGTGCCGCTGGGCAAGTTCCAGATCGACGGCCCGGTGACCGCCAGCGTCACCGTCGGCGGCAAGGTTCAAGCCCTGGCCCAAGGCGAGCAGATCGCCATCCGCGCGGCCATGACCAATGTCGACGCCGTCTCGATCAAGGACGCTCCGCTGGTCTTCGTCGGCTATGGCGTGAAGGCGCCCGAGCGCAACTGGGACGACTTCAAGGGCATGGACCTGAAGGGCAAGATCCTGGTCGTGCTGATCAACGACCCGGACTTCGAGACCGGGCCTGATACAAAGAATGGGGGCGACTTCGGCGGCAAGGCCATGACCTATTACGGCCGCTGGACCTACAAGTACGAGGAGGCCGCTCGCCAGGGGGCGGCCGGCGTGCTGATCGTCCACGAGACCGCTCCGGCCTCGTACGGCTGGAACACGGTCAAGAACTCCAACACCAACGTGATGTTCGACATCGTCCGCCAGGAGCCGGCCAAGTCGCACCCGTCGATGGAAGCCTGGATCCAGCGCGACGTCGCCGTCGACCTGTTCAAGCAGGCCGGCCTCGATTTCGAGGCCCTGAAGGCGCAGGCCCAGACCCGCGACTTCAAGCCCGTGGTCCTGACCGGCGCGACCTTCTCGGCCGACTACAAGGTCAAGCACGAGACGATCGTCTCCAAGAACATCGCCGGCCGCATCGTCGGCACCCAGTATCCGGACGAGACCGTCATCTACAGCGGCCACTGGGACCACCTCGGCGTCGGCGCGCCCGACGCGCGCGGCGACAAGATCTACAACGGCGCGGTCGACAACGCCGACGGCATCGCCGCCCTGCTGGAACTGGCCCGCGCCTTCAAGAGCCAGCCCGCCCCGCAACGCTCGATCCTGTTCCTGGCCGTGACCGCCGAGGAGAAGGGCCTGCTGGGCTCGGAATACTACGGCGCCAACCCGCTGTTCCCGCTGGCCAAGACCGTGGGCGACATCAACATCGACGCCCTGTCGGCCGCCGGTCCGGCCAAGGACGTGACGACCTCGGGCGACGGCAAGGTTGATTTGCAGGACATGCTGGTCGCCAAGGCCAAGGCCCATGGCCGCTACTTCTCGCCCGATCCCGCGCCGCAGGCCGGCCACTTCTACCGCTCGGACCACTTCCCGTTCGCCAAGCGCGGCGTGCCGGCCATCTCGATCGGCTCGGGCACGGACCTGGTGAAGGGCGGCAGGGAAGCCGGCGAGACGGCGGAAGCCGACTACACCGAGAAGCGCTACCACCAGCCCGCCGACGAGTGGTCGCCCGACTGGGATCTCTCGGGCCAGGCCGCCGATATCGGTCTCGTCTACGAGATCGGCCGTGACCTGGCCAACAGCCGCGTCTGGCCGCAATGGCAGGCGGGTTCCGAGTTCAAGGCCCTGCGCGACGCCACCGCGGCCCAGCGGAAGTAAGGCTTTTCGGGAGGGAGCCATTCTCCCTCCCGACCTCCCCGGCGAAGGCCGGGGCCCAGTTTCAGCCTGAGCGGTTGGAGGTGTCGCGCCAGCGGCCTCGACCGCTCGGCAGGCGCTTGTGGGTTCGATCTGGACCCCGGCATTCGCCGGGGAGGTCGGAGTTATGAGCGATAGAGATATCCAGAGTTCCCCATGACCGCCTCCGTCTTCGACCTCTTCAAACTCGGCGTCGGCCCGTCGAGCAGCCACACCATGGGGCCGATGACGGCCGCGGGGCTGTTCGTCGCGCGGCTGCGCGCGGCGGGCCAGTTGGAGACGGTGGCGCGGGTCGAGACGAAGCTCTACGCCTCCCTGGCCCTGACCGGTCGCGGCCACGCCACCGACCGGGCCGTGATCCTGGGGCTGATGGGCTTCGTTCCAGCCGATCTCGATCCCGACGCCGGCGAGGCCGCCCTGCTCGAGGTCCAGGCGACCCAGTCCCTGCGTCTGGGCGGCGAGCGCGACATCGCCTTCGACGAGGCCAAGGACATCGTCTGGCTGGGCCACGAGCGCCTGCCCCAGCACCCCAACGGCCTGACCTTCAGCGCCTACGACGCCTCCGGCGTTCTGCTGGGCGAGCGGACCTATTTCTCGATCGGCGGCGGCTTCGTCCGCGACGAGAGCGAGATGGGCCGCAACGCCCCGCCCGAGGAAGGTCCCGTCGTCCCCTACCCGTTCGAGAGCTCCGCCGACCTACTGGAGCGCGCCGAGGGAGCCAGGCTGACCATCGCCCAAGTCATGGCCGCCAACGAGCAGGCGCGGATGAGCGAGGGCGAAATGAACGCCGGCCTCGACCGCATCTTCGGCGCCATGGAGGCCTGCATCGATCGCGGCATGCGCCAGGACGGCGTGCTGCCCGGCGGCCTGACGGTCAAGCGCCGGGCCCGCCAGATCCACCAGACCATCCAGGGCCGGATGGAGCGCCAGATCAGCGACCCATTGGCGGCCATGGACTTCGTCAACCTGTGGGCCATGGCGGTCAACGAGGAGAACGCCGCCGGCGGCCGCGTCGTCACCGCCCCGACCAACGGCGCGGCGGGGCTGATCCCGGCGGTGCTGCGCTTCTTCGTCCGCTTCCACAACGGCGGCCCTGAGCAGGTCCGTGTCTTCCTGCTGACGGCGGCGGCGATCGGCGCGCTCTACAAGATGAACGCCTCGATCAGCGGCGCCGAGGTCGGCTGCCAGGGCGAGGTGGGCGTGGCCTGCTCGATGGCGGCGGCGGGCCTGGCGGCCGCCCTGGGCGGGACCAACGCCCAGATCGAGAACGCCGCCGAGATCGGCATGGAGCACAACCTCGGCCTCACTTGCGATCCGATCGGCGGGCTGGTGCAGATCCCCTGCATCGAGCGCAACGCCATGGGCGCCATCAAGGCCATCGACGCCGCCCGCCTGGCCCTGCTGGGCGACGGCCAGCACTCGGTGTCCCTCGACAAGGTCATCGCCACGATGAAGCGCACGGGCGAGGACATGAACGAGATCTACAAGGAGACCTCGATGGGCGGCCTGGCGGTGGGTCTGTCGGTGAACCGGGTGGAGTGTTGAGCAAGTTCCTCCCCCGCGATGCGGGGGAGGTGGCCCAGCGGGCCGGAGGGGGCCATCTCGGCGTAGACGGTGCTCGCCCCCTCAGTCGCTCCGCGACAGCTCCCCCGCATCGCGGGGGAGCATCTGCTCGGCGCTTGCCGATCGCGCTCCTTTTGCTAGGGTGCGCCCCGGAACATCAAGGGAACATCCACGCATGGGCAAGATCCGAACCGGCATCGGCGGCTGGACGTTCGAGCCGTGGCGCGGGACGTTCTATCCCGAGGATCTCAAGCAAAAGGACGAGCTGAAATACGCCTCGTCCAAGCTGACCAGCATCGAGATCAACGGCACGTACTATTCGACCTTCAAGCCCAACAGCTGGCAGAAGTGGCGCGACGAGACGCCCGACGACTTCGTGTTCTCGGTGAAGGCCAGCCGGTTCTGCACCAATCGCCGGGTGCTGTCGGAGAACAACGACTCGCTCGAGAAATTCCTGTCCCAGGGCCTGGAGGAACTCGGTCCGAAGCTTGGCCCGATCAACTGGCAGTTCATGGCGACCAAGAAGTTCGATCCGGCGGATTTCGAGGGATTCCTCAAATTGCTGCCAAAGGAGCTGAAGGGCCTGCGCCTGCGCCACGCGCTGGAGGTTCGCAGCCCGACCTTCGCCTGCCAGGAATTCTACGACCTCGCGGCCAAGTACGGCGCGGCCATCGTCTACGCGGTCGACGACGAAGAGCCGACCTGGCCCTGCATCGACCAGCCCACCGCCGACTTCACCTACGCCCGGCTGATGTCGAGCAAGGCGGACGAGCCGACGGGGATGACCTCCGACGAGCTGGACGGGATCGCGGCCCAGACGCGCGAGTGGGCCAAGCGCGGCGACGTCTTCGCCTATTTCATCGCCGGGGCGAAGGTGCGCAATCCGGCGGCGGCGATGGCGCTGATCGAGAAGCTGGGGGGCTGAGCGAAACCCTCTCCCAGAGGGAGAGGGAGGGACCCGCGCGCAGCGCGGGAGGGTGAGGGGTTAAAGCCCTCGACCGCGAAACCCCTCACCCTCCCACCGCTTTTAGCGGCGGGCCCCGCCCTCTCCCTCTGGGAGAGGGGTATTCCTCGGAAACCACGGCACGAACCCGCTGGTCCGCGCGACGTACTCCGCATAGCCCGGCTTGGACTTCTTCATCTTGCCCTCGGTGGTCGGCACGCCGCTCCACTTGGTCAGCAGGAAGGTGATCAGCACCGGGCCCGGCAGGGCCCAGGCGCCCAGGCCCGTCTCGGCGGCGATCAGATAGAGGCCCCACCAGACGCAGGCGTCGCCGAAATAGTTCGGGTGGCGGGTGTAGCGCCACAGGCCCTGGTCCATGACCTTGCCGGTGTTGTCCGGGTTGGCCTTGAAGGCGGTCAGTTGGGCGTCGCCGATGGTCTCGAACAGGATGCCGACGATGGCCAGCGCCGCCCCGGCATAGGCCAGGGCGCCCAGCGTCCCCGGTCCCTGGCCCAGCTGCACCGGCAGGGCGACGACATAGCCCAGCACCGCCTGCAGCCCGAAGACGATGATCAGCGCGGTGGTGGCGAAGCTCCACTTCTTGGCCTTCTCATAGTGGGCGAAGATCGCGACATAGCGGCGGTCCGCCCCGTGCTTGCGCCAGCGCCACAGCAGATAGACCCCCAGCCGCCCCGCCCACAGGGTGCAGAGACCTGTCAGCAAGGCGCCATGCGGCGTGATCGGCCCCTGCAGCAGCGTGCTCCAGGCCAGCAGCGCCATGCTCGGCCCCCACCAGGCGTCGATGAAGCTGACGTCCCGCGTCCGCAGGCTGACGCCCCATAGGGCCAGGAACGCGACCGCCGAGACGGCGGCGTTGACGGCGAGGATGGTGAGGATGGGCATGAGGGTCTCTGGGCGGAAGATGCGGTTGATACGGGCGCCGAGGCGTTTTGGTTGATCCTCCCCCGCGATGCGGGGGAGGTGGCCCGAAGGGTCGGAGGGGGCCAGCACGGCATGGGTCCAGTTTGCCCCC
>NZ_LSJA01000155.1 GCF_001556515.1 Caulobacter sp. CCH9-E1
CGCCCCACCCGCGCCCCCGGCCGAACCGGCTCCTCCCGCGCCAGCCGCCGAGCCCGCTCCCGCCCCGGAGGCCGCGCCAGCGGCGCCAGCGGCCCTAGCGGCGCCGGCGGCTGACGCGGCCGACGCCTACGATCTCGTCCAGGCGCGAGCGCAGGCCAATTGGGAAAGAGCCCAGGCGCGGGCCCAGGCTGAGTGGGCCAGGACCCAGGCAGAAGCCGCCCGCGTCAACGCCGAGCAGATCCGCCGCCAGGTCGAGGCCCACCGCGACGAGATCGAAGCGGCCGCCCGGGTGGCTAGCGCCCAGGCTCGCGCCCAGGCGCGCGTCTACGCCCAGCAGGTTCGCCTCTCGGCCGAAGAAACCCGGCGCATCAGCGAAGAGGCCCGCAAGGCCGCCGACCGCGCGCAGGCGGTGGCGATGAGACAATCTCGCGCCGACATGGCCAGGGGCGCCGAGCAGATGCGGGCCGGCGCGCGCCAGATGCGCGAGGAAGCCGCCCGCCTTCGGGACCCCGCCTACCGCGCCCAGCAGATCGCCGAGAACCGCGCGCGCGGCCAGACGGTGACGGACGAGGAATTGCAGGACGTCGCTCGGCGCATGCCCGCGCAGGCGGATGAAATGGAGCGCCAGGCGGATCGACTGGAACGGCGGGCCGCGGATCGCTGATCATTGACGCCACTTGCGAGTCATTCGCAAAGAAGCTAAGAGACTATTGTCGCTTCCGCGACCGTAAGCGTCTCACGTCAGGCAACGCATCCCCTCCGGTTCCGGCCGGACAGCCGGAGCTTCTCCGGTGGATGCGAAATGGCCGGACCTCGTCAGTGAGTCTCTCGATGCAATCTCATCCCTCGATCATCACGTTCCAGCGCCTGCCCGCCCGCTACGCGGCCGTCGTCATGCCCCTGGTGCTGTCGGTGATCATGACCTTCGTGGTGTCCGGCATCTCGACCTTACGGTCCGTGGGCCTGTCGCCCGGGCTCGGGGCGACGTGGATGTCGGCCTGGGGCCTGTCGTGGCTGGTGGCTTTTCCCACCCTGCTGCTGGTGCTGCCGCTGGTGCGGCGCATCGTTGGCCTGATCGTGGCCCCGCCGACGCGTTAGGCCATCAGCGCAAACAAGAAGGGCGGCTCGTGAGAGCCGCCCTCGCCATGTCCTAGCTGTCCAGGAAGCTGCGCAGCTTGCGCGACCGCGACGGGTGCTTGAGCTTGCGCAGGGCTTTCGCCTCGATCTGGCGGATGCGTTCGCGGGTCACCGAGAACTGCTGGCCAACTTCTTCCAGCGTGTGGTCGGTGTTCATGCCGATGCCGAAGCGCATGCGCAGCACGCGCTCTTCACGCGGGGTCAGCGAGGCCAGCACGCGGGTGGTGGTTTCCCGCAGGTTGCTCTGGATGGCCGCGTCGATCGGCAGGACGGCGTTCTTGTCCTCGATGAAGTCGCCCAGGTGGCTGTCTTCCTCGTCGCCGATCGGCGTTTCGAGCGAGATCGGCTCCTTGGCGATCTTCAGGACCTTGCGGACCTTTTCCAGCGGCATGGCCAGCTTTTCGGCCAGCTCTTCCGGGGTCGGCTCGCGGCCGATCTCGTGCAGCATCTGGCGGCTGGTGCGGACGATCTTGTTGATCGTCTCGATCATGTGCACCGGGATGCGGATGGTGCGCGCCTGGTCGGCGATCGAGCGGGTGATCGCCTGACGGATCCACCAGGTGGCGTAGGTCGAGAACTTGTAGCCGCGGCGGTACTCGAACTTGTCGACCGCCTTCATCAGGCCGATGTTGCCTTCCTGGATCAGGTCCAGGAACTGCAGGCCGCGGTTGGTGTACTTCTTGGCGATCGAGATCACGAGACGAAGGTTGGCCTCGACCATCTCCTTCTTGGCCTGACGGGCCTCGCGCTCGCCCTTCTGAACGGTCTGGACGATGCGGCGATAGTCGTCGATCGGCACGCCGGTCTCGGTGGCCAGGGCCGCGATCTCCTGGCGGATGTCGCTGATCGAGTTGTTGTCGTTCTCGACGAACTTGGTCCAACGCACGCCCATCGCCTTGACCTGGTCGGTCCAGGTCGGGTTCAGCTCCGAGCCGAAATAGGCCTTCAGGAACTCGGCGCGGCTGATGCCGTAGCTGTCGGCCAGGCGCAGCAGGCGGCCTTCCAGGCCGATCAGGCGCTTGTTGATCGCATAGAGCTGCTCGACCAGCGCCTCGATGCGGTTGTTGTTCAGCTTCAGCGTCTTCAGGTGCTGGATGATCGTCGCCGACAGGCCTTCGTAGGCCTTGCGGTCGGCTTCCGACAGGTCCTCGCCCTTCAGGCGGCTACCGACCAGCTTGTCCTGCAGCTTGCGGAAGCTTTCGAACTCGCTGGCGATGGCGTCCAGAATGGCCATCACGCCTTCGCGCAGCTCGCCTTCCATGGCGCTGACGGTCGGGCCGGCGCCGTCGTCGAAGTCGTCGTCGTCCTCGCCTTCGGCGCCCTCGGCCTTGGCCTCGCCGGCTTCGTCATCGATCGGCTCGGCCGGGCCTTCCTCGTCCTCGGCGGCGGGCGCGGCGGCCACGCCGTTGATCGCGGCGTAGGTGGCTTCCAGGTCGATGACCTCGCGCAGCAGGATGCGGCCCGAGCCCAGCTCCTCGCGCCACACCATGATGGCTTCGAAGGTCAGGGCGGACTCGCAGAGGCCGCGGATCATGGTGTCGCGGCCGGCCTCGATGCGCTTGGCGATGGCGATTTCGCCCTCGCGCGAAAGCAGCTCCACCGAGCCCATCTCGCGCAGGTACATGCGCACCGGATCGTCGGTGCGATCATAGGCGGCCGGCTTGTCGCTGGTGATGACGGCCGTGCCTTCGTCGCGGGTGGCGACTTCGCCGCCCTCGCCGCCCTCGGCGTCTTCTTCGGCCTCGACGACATTGACGCCCATCTCACTGAGCATGGCCAGGGTGTCTTCGATCGCGTCGGGAGACACTTCCTCCGACGGCAGCACCTTGTTCAGCTCGTCCATCGTGACGTAGCCGCGGGCTTTCGCCTGCTTGATGAACTTCTTGACGCCGGCGTCGGTCAGGTCGAGCAGCGGGCCATCACCGCCGGTGGTTTCCGGGGCTTCCGTCTCGGCCGAGGAATTGGTGCTCATCAAGCTCTCCGCAATCGACGTCGCCTCGATCCTGCAAGGCGCGCGCCGAAAAATTCGTTTCGAAAAGGCTTGCCGGCCTCGTCCGCGCTCTTGTTCAGCGCTTACCCAGGGATCACGTTCCCGTCAGGTCGCCATCCTGCGCTCGCCGCCACGTGAGAACGCTCCGCGAGAGACCCGTCGGAGACACAAGGCGATAAGCGCGGTCTGGCGCGTCTCCCGAAGGGGTCAGCGACCGCTGGGGACTTGGGGCGGCGGCGAGGGTGACATCCTGTTTCGATAAGGGCGCGCGCTCCGGCGGCCCGAGCGATGTCAATCAGCTGCGTGGCAAATCCTTGAGTCGGCATGTGGCCGTGGGTGACGCCAGTGTCAAGATGGGACGGCGTCCGGACCGCAAAGATTTGCAGCGCCAGGCCCAAACACCTTGGCGCCAGCTACGGGTCAGGCGACGCGAACCGGCAACCTGGCCTCGACGCCTCCCGGCAGGAAGATCAGTTCCGGCTTGCCGCCGAGGTCGCCCGCCAAGCCGCGCTCGAGGAGCCGCGCGCCGAAGCCGCGATGGGTCGGGGCGCTGACCTCGGGCCCGCCCCGCTCGCGCCAGCGGACCACGGCGTGGCGGTCGTCCTCCAGCGCCCACTCGACGCTGACTCGGCCGCCCGGCGACGACAGGGCGCCGTACTTGGCCGCGTTGGTGCCCAGCTCGTGAGCCGCGAGCGCCAGGGCCAGGGCCGCGCCAGGCTCGACGCGCAGGGAGGGGCCGCTGATCGTGATGCGGTCGGGGTCGCGATCGTCCGAGAACGGCTTCAGGGCCTCGCGCAGGATGTCGTCGATGACCGCGCCCGACCAGTTTTCGCTGGTCAGCACATTATGGGCCGCCGACATCGCCATCAGGCGCTCGACGAACCGGTCGCGGGCCCGCGGCGCCACGTCGTCCGCGCGCAGGGTCTGGCGAGCGATCGACTGGATCGAGGACAGGGTGTTCTTGACCCGGTGGTTCAGCTCGTTGATCAGCAGCTGCTGGTGGGCCTGGGCCGTCTTGATCTCGGTGAGGTCCATGGCCATGCCGACATAGCCCAGGAAGGCGCCGCTGGCGTCGATGCGCGGCTTGGCGTTGACCAGCATCCAGCGCCACCCCTCCGGATAACGCCGGAAGCGCGCCTCGAAACTGTAGGCGTCGGGACCTTTGCGCGCCGCCTCGCGCCGGACCAGGATCTCGGCGACGTCGTCGGGATGGATCAAGGCGATCCAGGCATGGCCCATCAGGGCGCCGCGCTCGACATTGGCCAACTCGGCGAAGGCGGCGTTGACGAACTCGACCTCGCCGGAAGGCTCCGTCATCCAGATCGGCGCGGGCGCGGCGTCGGCCAAGGTGCGAAACAGCGCCTCGCTCTCGCGCAGCTTGTCGGCGGCCGCCTTCTGCTCGGTGATGTCGGTATGGACGCCGACCCACTCGCGGATCTCGCCGGTCTCTTCGAACAGGGGGACGGCGCGGATGCGGCAATCACGCCAGACGCCGTCGCGCCGCCGCACCCGGTGCTCGAACTCGAACGCGCGTTTTTCGGCCACCGCCTGCAGCCAGGCCTTCAGCGTGGGCTGGATATCGTTGGGATGCACGGCCTTGGTCCAGCCAAAGCCCTCGTATTCTTCGCGCGTCTGGCCGGTCAGCGCCGCCCAAGCCGGCTGCTCGCCTTCCATCTGGCCGCGCGCGTTGTTGGTCCACAGCACGCCCTGCACCGCCTCGATCGCCGCTCGGAAGCGCGCCTCGCTGGCGACCACGCGCGTCACCGCCTCCGTGGTCAGGGTGGATTGCAGTCTTTCGAGGTCCGACAAGCTGGTCTCGCAGTGGCTTCCGGCGCGTGGCCAAGAGATCGGCGGTCCGTCCTGGCGCGCCACGCCAGCACACAACTCCCGCGATCGAAAGGCAACCGTGAAGGTTGAAGCCGCTAAACTCTAATGGAGGAGCTGCGCCACCAGGCTGGGGTCTGTCCAGCCGCCGCTGTCGATCAGCCGCTTGACCGCGTCGCGCTCGGTCTTCAGCCGCAGCAGAGTCTGGAAGTCGCTCTCGTCGGCCAGATCCGCCTTGGCGTCGTCCACGGCCCGCTCCAGCGCCGTCAGCCGCAGCAGGAGGTCGAAGGCCTGCGACCATAGCCCCCGGATCGCGTCCTCCGGGCTCTGGGCGGCGCTCTGGGCGGCGTCCAGCGCCTTGACGTGCGCGGCCGAGCGCTCCAGCGCCGCCAGGGTCTGGTCGTCATAGCCGGCCGAGGCCAGCCGCCCGCGCACCATGTTCGCCTCGACGTGGTCGGCGTCCATGCGCAGGTTCACCAGCTCCTGGGCGATGGCGTCCAGCCGCTGGTCGCCGAAGCCCTGGTTCATCAGCACCTCGATCCGGTCGTCGACGACCTTGGGATCGCGGATCGCGGCGATCAGCAGCGCCGCCGAGAACGGGCGCGGCGCTTGCTGCAGGGCCGCGGCGGCCTGGCGCCCCTCGGCGGTGGAGCCTTCCAGCCGACCCTTGCCGCCGCGCCGGGGCGTGTTGTCCCAGCGCGCCCGCGCCATGGTGCGGCCCGCCTCGCTGGGCGTCTGGGCCTGGCGTCGCGCGGCGCGCATCTCGTCCAGGCGGTCGAGCAGCTCTTCCTTGTAGGCGTGGGCCAGGTCCTTGTCGGCGATGGTCGCCGCCAGGGTGCGCAGGCGGACCTTCAGGTTCGTGCGCTGCTCGGGCGTGTCGAAGGGCTCGACCTCCTTCTCGCGCTCGAAGAGGGCCTGGACGAAGGGCTTGGTGTCGGAGAGCTGCGCCTTCAGCGCCGCCGGTCCCTGCTCGCGCAGCACGTCGTCCGGGTCCTTGCCGCCCACCGGCATCGAGAACAGGAACGACCGGCCCGGCTTCAGCAGCGGCAGCGCGCGGTCGATGGCGCGGTCGGCGGCGCGCTTGCCGGCCTTGTCGCCGTCGAAGCAGAGCGTGGGCGTCGGATGCAGGCGCCAGAGCCCCTCCATCTGTTCTTCCGTCAGGGCCGTGCCCATGGCCGCTACGGCCGGAATCCCGGCGCGCTGGCAGGCGATGACGTCCATATAGCCCTCGACCACCACCATCGGCGGCTTCTCGCCGGCGGTCTGGCCGGCGTGCAGGATCTTGCGGGCCTCGAACAGGCCGTACAGCACCCGGCCCTTGTGGAAGAGGCTGGTCTCGGGGCCGTTCAGGTACTTGGCGCGGGCGGCGGGGTCCATGGCCCGGCCGCCGAACGAGACGACCTTTCCCCGGCTGTCGGTGATCGGGAAGATGATCCGGTCGCGGAAGCGGTCATAGGGCTGGCCGCCGTCCTCGGGCGAGATCAGCACCCCGGCGTCCACGAGGTCGCCCGGCTTGGCGCCCTTGGCGATCAGATAGTCCTTCAGCGCCGTGCGGTTGTTGGGCGCGAAGCCGATGCGGAAACGGCTCCATTCCTTCTCGGGCAGGCCGCGCTTTTCCAGATAGGCGCGCGCCGCCTGGCCGCCGGGCCGGCGCAGCTCGCCCTCGAACCAGGCGGCCGCCAGCTCCATCCAGTCGCCGAGGGACGAGCGCTTCTGCTCCTCGCGCGCGGCCCGGGGATCGACGTCGGGCAGGCTCATGCCCGCCTCGGCCGCCAGACGCTCGACCGCCTCGGCGAAGGTCAGCCGCTCGGTCTCCTGCAGGAAGCTGATGATGTCGCCGTGCTTGCCGCTGGAGAAGCAGTGGTAGAAGCCCTTCTCGTCGTTGACGAAGAACGACGGGCTCTTCTCCTTGGTGAACGGCGACAGCCCCGCATACTCGCGCCCCTGCCGCCGCAGCTTCACCGTCTTGCCGACGACGTCGGACGGGCGAAGGCGGGACTTCAGTTCTTCGAGGAAGCGGTCGTCGAAACGCATCGAGGGTTGGATGGCCTAAGAGGCGAGGAATATACCTATGCGGCATAGTATCGGTCCATCCGAGATAACTCCAGAAACCTCCGATCAAACGCCGCCGTAGGAACAGCGCTTCCCGCCCGCCCGTTCTTTCCGATGAGACGCAGTCCTGCACGAGGGACGCGCCCGCTTGTCCAGAACGCCAGGGAGAAGACCCATGCCGCAACGATGGAACGATCGCGAGGGCCGCTTCGACGTCGAGCCCGATTTCGACCAGGACCGAGGCTATGGCTACGACGCCAGCCGCCGCCGCGATCCGGCCTATGACAACAGCTATCGCAGCGAGGGCGGATACCGCACCGACGACGGCTATCGCACCGACAAGCGGCGGGGCGGCGGCCAGTTCCTGCGGGCGGCCCAGCAGGGCGGCGACTTTGGCTACGGCCGGATGAACTCCGGCGCGGACTATGGCGCGGGCGCCGCCGGCTATCGCCAGCCGGGCGACTGGGGCCGCGTCGGCGGCCATGACTTCGGCGGCGCGACCGGCGACTACGGCTCGAGCGGCTATTCCAGCCGCACCGCCGACTATGGCGATGAACGCTATTTCGAGCACCGCGACCAGCGCCGCGAACGCGACCGCTATGACCGCGACGGCGCCTATGGCGACTACAATCCGTATCGCGCGTTCGGCGGCCGCGATCGGTCGCGCCCGCAGGAGGAGGAGCGCACCTGGTTCGACCGGGCCCGCGACGAGGTCTCCTCCTGGATGGGCGACCGCGACGCGTCGCAACGCCGCCAGGCGGACGGCGAGCACCGGGGGCGCGGGCCCAAGGGCTACCGCCGCTCGGACGAGCGCATCCGCGAGGATGTCAGCGACCGCCTGACCGACGACGCCTGGCTGGACGCCCAGGGCGTCGAGGTGATGGTCCAGGATTCCGAGGTCACGCTCACCGGCACGGTCCGCTCGCGGGAGGACAAGAAGCGCGCCGAGGCCATCGCCGAGACGGTGTCGGGCGTCGACCACGTCCAGAACAACCTGCGCGTCGATCGCGGGACCGGGATGACATCGACCGCGACCACCGTTCCGCCGACCGATCCGCTGGGTTGATCAAAGATTCTCCCCCGCGATGCGGGGGAGGTGGCCCAGAGGGCCGGAGGGGGCTAACTCGGCCTGCCTCTAGTTCGCCCCCTCAGTCGCTCCGCGACAGCTCCCCCGCATCGCGGGGGAGCATCGTTTTGATTACGCATCCGCAGCTTCGTTTCACGCCCGAAACGTTAGCCCATATTCCGCCCACGGAGGCCAACTTGGCCTCGACAAGAGGTTATTAACGCCACAAACATCCCGGCTTCTCGTCGCGGGAGCACGCCCGCGCGCCGCATTGGGGTGTTTCGTGAAAGCGCTGTTCTTCTCCGTCTCCGTCCTGTCCCTGGCCGCCACGGCCGCCCTGGCCCAGGTCCCGAGCCCGATCGGCTCCCAGCCGTGGCCGGAGTCGGCCGCCCCGACCGCGCCGATCGCCGCGCCGCAGGACATTCCCTATGCCGGCACGCTGAAGCTGGCCGTCGACGCCACCGACCTGGACCGCAAGATCTGGAACGTCACCACGACCATCCCGGTCAGCAAGGCCGGCGACTTCGTGTTCCTGTATCCGCAGTGGGTCCCGGGCGGCCACTCGCCGCGCAACGACCTCGACAAGCTGGCGGGCCTGGCGGTCACGGCCAATGGCAAGCGCATCCCCTGGACGCGCGACGTCGTCAGCGTCCACGCCTTCCACGTCGACGTGCCGGCCGGGGTCAGCGAGATCCAAGTCAGCTACCAGTTCCTGACCGCCGTCGAGGGCAAGGTCGGCCGCATCGAGGTCACGCCCGAGATGCTGAACCTGCAGTGGTTGCAGGTGACGATGTACCCGGCCGGCTACTACACCCGCCGCATCCCGATCGAGGCCAGCGTCAAGCTGCCGGAGGGCTGGAAGCTGGCCACGGCGCTGGAAACCGCCAAGGTCGAGGGCCAGGTCACCACGTTCAAGCCGACCACGGTCGAGACCCTGGTCGATAGCCCGATCTTCGCCGGCAAGTACTTCAAGTCGATCGACCTCGACCCCACCGGCCCCGCGCCCGTGCGCCTGAACATGGTCGCCGACAGCCCCGAGCTGCTGGAGGCCAAGCCCGAGCATATCCAGATCCACAAGAACCTCGTGCAGCAGGCCTACAAGCTGTACGGCGCGCACCACTACGACCACTACGACTTCCTGGTCGCCCTGTCGGACAAGATCGGCGGCATCGGCCTGGAGCACCACCGCTCGTCGGAAAACCGCGTCACGCCCAAGTACTTCACCGAGTGGGACAAGAGCTTCGTCGGCCGCGACCTGCTGAGCCACGAATACACCCACTCGTGGAACGGCAAGTTCCGGCGCGCCGCCGACCTGTGGACCCCCAATCTGAACGTGCCGATGCGCGACAGCATGATGTGGGTCTATGAGGGCCAGACCCAGTACTGGGGCAATGTGCTGGCCGCCCGCTCGGGGCTTCTGACCAAGCAGCAGGCGCTGGACTCGATCGCCGCCACCGCCGCGACCTACGACAACCGCCGCGGCCGCGACTGGCGTCCCGTGCAGGACACCACCAACGACCCGATCATCGCCAACCGCAAGCCGCTGTCGTGGCTGTCGTGGCAGCGCAGCGAGGACTACTATTCCGAAGGCCTGCTGGTCTGGCTCGACGCCGACACCCTGATCCGCGAGAAGACCGGCGGCAAGAAGTCGCTGGACGACTTCGCCAAGGCCTTCTTCGGCGTCGACAACGGCTCGTACGTGCCGCGCACCTATACGTTCGACGACGTGGTCAGCACGCTGAACGGCGTGGTCGCCCATGACTGGGCCAGCTTCCTGAAGACCCGCATCCAGGAGGTGCAGGAAAAAGGCCCGCTGGATGGCCTGGAGCGCGGCGGCTACAAGCTGGTCTACACCGCCACGCCGACCGAGTTCATGAAGGCCGCCGAGAGCCGCGCCAAGAGCACCGGCCTCAGCTATTCTCTGGGCCTGTCGGTCGGCTCGGACGGCGTGATCAGCGACGTGCAGTGGGGCGGTCCGGCGTTCAAGGCCGGCCTGACCCAGGGCCTCACGGTCGTGGCGGTCAATGGCGAGGCCTTCGACGGCGACAAGCTGAAGGCCGCCGTCACCGCCGCCATGAAGCCCGAGAACCCGCTGGTCGAACTGCTGCTCAAGGACGGCTCGCGCTACAAGAGCGTCAAGATCGACTACCGCGGCGGCCTGCGCTACCCGCGCCTGGAGAAGATCGCCGGCGCGCCCACGCGTCTCGACGACATCCTGACGCCGCGCAAGTAAGCTGCGAGCGCTTCGCAACCTGCGACGAAATGGAGAAGGGCGGGAAGCCGGCGATTATGCCATTTTCCCGCCTGTTCATTCCCTCTGAACGCGTACAAAAGGGCCCGCCACCCCCCTCTCCCAACGGCGGGCCCTTTTTCGCATCTGGCCTCCCCGACAATCGGCGACCTTGGCGCTTGGCGCCGCGAGGGGCTATCTGTGGGTCCTGATGGACCAAGCCCCCGCCATACCGGACACGCCGGAGCTTCAGCGTGTCACCACCCAGTATGTGATCAACGAGGATCGCATCCGCCTGTCCGGCGAGACGGCCAAGGGCGAGACGCTGGTCCTGTGGCTGACCCAGCGCATGTTGCGCATTCTGATCCCCCGCCTCGTCGGCTGGCTGGAGCAGCAAGGCGGAGATGCGCTGCTGCAGGAGTTCGCCCAGCAGGCCGCGGAGGCCGCGCTCGGCGCCGAACCGCCCGTCGCGGCGCAAACCAGCGGCGGTTGCGTAACCAGCATCGACATCGCGACGGGACCGGACGGCGTGGTCCTGGTCTTCAAGCCCGAGGGCGACGCACGGGGCGCAAGCCTGGCCCTGACGACCGACGCCCTGCGGCAATGGCTGGCCATCGTCCGCTCGCAGTACGTGATCGGCGAATGGCCGACGGCGGTCTGGCCCGCCTGGATGGACGAGACCCAACTGGCCCCGCCGCCAGCCGGGGGCTTTGCGCTGCACTAGCCGCCCCCAAGAGGGGCTGTTACGGCCAACTCAGAAAGGGAGGAGGATCGTCCCAGATCACGATATCCGGCCCAATCATCCGGTTCCTTTCCGCCTGTGTTGCAAGGTTCCACCGATCCTTCCGATCAATGGCCATGGGCTCGCTAGATTCCGGCCGAGCGTAGTAGGCGCTAGGAGTGTCTCTCCAACGCCATACCGTAAACCACATAACCTCGTGGGTGAGAGGATCGGCGACTGAAGCCACCCGAGCATTCAACTGGGTAATCAACGGCTCGATCATTTTCGTCTCCTTGAAGGTGGGCAATCCCACTTCGCCGATTTTGCCGTCAGTCAGAGGGCCCTCAGGAGCGCGCTAGCTATTTCCGCCGAGCGGATCATGAGACCGGTACCATTTCCGGCTTGAGTGGTCAGACAACTGCCCCCATAGTGCCGCGCGAAGGCGGCCCGAGAGCCGCCGCGCCATTCGCGTAGCCCCGGGGAAACGTTCAGATGACCACCGCCATCACCCGCCGCCTGTTCGGCGCGAGCCTCGCCGCTCTGTCCGCCGCCGCCATGCCGGCCTTGGCCCAGACCGCCAGCAAGGCCCCGAAGAGCTCGGGCGGCAAGCCGCTCTACAAGGATCCGACCCAGCCGATCGACGCTCGCGTCCAGGACCTGCTCTCGCGCATGACGCTGGAGGAGAAGGCCGCCCAGCTGATCGGCATCTGGCTGACCAAGAACAAGATCCAGACCCCGGAAGGCGAGTTCTCGCCCGAGCAGGCCAGCAAGAACTTCCCCCATGGCCTGGGCCAGATCTCGCGTCCGTCCGACCGCAAGGGCGCCAAGCCTGTATCGGTGATCGGCGCGGCGGCCGGCGCCGACGACGGCGCGATCAACCGCAACGCCAAGGAAACCGCCCGCTACACCAACGCCGCCCAGAAGTGGGCGGTCGAGAAGACGCGGCTGGGCATCCCGATGCTGATGCACGACGAGGCCCTGCACGGCTACGTCGCCCGCGACGCGACCAGCTTCCCGCAGGCCATCGCCCTGGCCTCCACCTTCGACACCGAGCTGACCGAAAAGATCTTCGCCGTCGCCGCCCGCGAGATGCGCGCCCGGGGTTCGAACCTCGCCCTCGCGCCCGTCGTCGACGTGGCCCGCGACCCGCGCTGGGGCCGCATCGAGGAGACCTATGGCGAGGACCCGCACGTCTGCGCCGAGATCGGCCTGGCCGCCATCCGCGGCTTCCAGGGGACGACCCTGCCGCTGGCCAAGGACAAGGTGTTCGTCACCCTCAAGCACATGACCGGCCACGGCCAGCCCGAGAACGGCACCAATGTCGGCCCGGCCCAGATCTCCGAGCGCGTCCTGCGCGAGAACTTCTTCCCGCCGTTCGAACGCGCGGTGAAAGAGCTGCCGGTCCGCGCCGTCATGCCGTCGTACAACGAGATCGACGGCGTGCCCTCGCATGGCAGCCGCTGGCTGCTGACCAAGATCCTGCGCGAGGAGTGGGGCTACAAGGGCTCGGTCCAGAGCGACTACTTCGCCATCAAGGAGATGATCAGCCGTCACAAGCTGACCAACGATCTGGGCGAGACCGCCGTCCGCGCCCTGCACGCCGGCGTCGACGTCGAGCTGCCGGACGGCGAGGCCTACGCCCTGATCCCCGAGCTGGTGAAGGCCGGCCGCATCCCGCAGTTCGAGGTCGACGCGGCCGTGGCCCGCGTCCTGACCATGAAGTTCGAGGGCGGCCTGTTCGAGAACCCCTATTGCGACGAGAAGACCGCCGACGCCAAGACCGCGACGCCGGACGCGATCGCCCTGGCCCGCGAGGCCGCCCGCAAGGCCGTCGTGCTGCTCAAGAACGACAAAGGCGTCCTGCCGCTGGACGGCAAGAAGATCAAGCGCCTGGCCCTCCTGGGCACGCACGCCAAGGACACGCCGATCGGCGGCTACTCGGACGTGCCGCGCCACGTGGTCTCGATCCACGAGGGTCTGGCCGCCGAGGCCAAGGCGCAGGGCTTTGCTCTCGACTACGCCGAGGCCGTGCGCATCACCGAGCAGCGCATCTGGGCCCAAGACCAGGTCAACTTCACCGACCCGGCCGTCAACGCCAAGCTCATCGCCGAAGCCGTCGAGGTCGCCAAGAAGGCCGACGTGGTCGTCATGGTGCTGGGCGACAACGAGCAGACCAGCCGCGAGGCCTGGGCCGACAACCACCTGGGCGACCGCGAGAGCCTGGACCTGATCGGCCAGCAGAACGACCTGGCCAAGGCGATCTTCGACCTGGGCAAGCCGACCGTCGTCTTCCTGCTGAACGGTCGTCCGCTGTCGATCAACCTGCTGGCCGAGCGCGCCGACGCCATCATCGAGGGCTGGTACCTGGGGCAGGAAACCGGCAACGCCGCCGCCGACGTGCTGTTCGGCCGCGCCAATCCGGGCGGCAAGCTGCCGGTCAGCATCGCGCGCAACGTCGGCCAGCTGCCGATCTACTACAACCGCAAGCCGACGGCCCGTCGCGGCTATCTGGGCGGCGACGTCACCCCGCTCTATCCGTTCGGCTTCGGCCTGTCGTACACGACCTTCGACATCTCGGCGCCGCGCCTGGCCAAGGCCAAGATCGGCCAGGGCGAGAGCGTCAAGGTCGAGGTCGACGTGACCAACACCGGCAAGGTGGCGGGCGACGAAGTGGTCCAGCTCTACGTCCACGATGAGACCGCGACGGTCACCCGTCCGGTCCTGGAGCTGAAGCACTTCAAGCGCGTCACCCTGGCCCCTGGCGCCAAGACCACGGTGACCTTCGAGATCAAGCCGTCGGACCTGTGGTTCTGGAACCTCGACATGCAGCGCGTCGTCGAGCCGGGCGACTTCTCGATCCTGGTCGGCCCGAACTCGGTGGACCTGAAGAAGGCCACGCTGACGGTGGCGTGAGGCCGCTTCCAGATGCTCCCCCGCATCGCGGGGGAGCTGTCGCGGAGCGACTGAGGGGGCTAATGCGGCGTTCGCCCAGCTGGCCCCCTCCGGCCCTCTGGGCCACCTCCCCCGCATCGCGGGGAAGGAACTCCCCCTGCCCCCTTAAGTAACAATCTAAAGCCAAGTTTGATCGCGGCGGGGTTCAGTCCCGGAGCTTAAGGGCCCATATCGCGGCCATGTCTGCTTCCGACCGCGCCCAAATCCGCGCCGACGCCGCTCCGTTCACGGACGAAGAGATCGACCTGCTCGTAGAGACCTTCTACGCGCGCATCCGACGCCATCACCGCCTGGGCCCGATCTTCGAGACCGCGATCGGCGAGGACGGCTGGCCCAAGCACCTGGCGACGCTGAAGGATTTCTGGTCGTCCGTGCTGAACACCAGCGGCCGCTACAAGGGCCAGCCGATGGTCGTCCACCACCACGTCGAGGGCCTCACCGAGGGCCTGTTCACGCCGTGGCTGGGCCTCTTTCACCAGACCTGCGCCGACCTGTTCGACGCCCCCCGCGCCGCCGTCATCGGCCAGAAGGCCGAGCGGATCGCCAAGAGCCTGAAACTCGGCCTGTTCTTCAAACCGGAAGCGGTGGCGTGAGCGCGCGCGCGGCGCTGGCCGCCGACGGCTTCGTCCGCTTCGAGGGCCCCGAGACCCTGGCGCTGCTCGGCGCCGAGGCGGCGGCCGGTTGGCAAGCCTTCGCCGACAGCTGGAACGACCTGCCGCTGGACGGCTTCATGGCCGACGGCGGCCGCTATCGCCGGCGCCGGTTCGCGGCCTTCGCGGTCTCGCCCGAAGCCGTCGTCCGCAAGCCGCACCAGCCGCACTGGCAGAGCCGCGACTACAACCCGCTGAACGGCGGCGTGCAGCGCTGGTTCGAGCCGGTCACCGAGGCGATCGCCGACCATCCGGTGACCCAGGGCGTGATCGCGGCGGGCCTGGAGCTCTTCCAGCCCCCGACCCCCGATCCGCCGCAACCCTGGCATGTCGAGCTACACCAGTTCCGCATCGAGGCCCGCGCCGACATGGCCGGCCTGCCGACGCCCGAGGGCGCGCACCGCGATGGCGTCGACTGGGTGATGGTCATGCTGGTCGACCGCCGCAACGTCGACAGCGGCGTCACCGACATCTACGCGCCGGACGGGACGAGCCTGGGCTCCTTCACCCTGACCGCGCCGGGCGACATGGTCTGCGTCGACGACCACCGCGTGCTGCATGGCGTCACCGCGATCCGCCCGCTGGATCCGGCCCTGCCCGCGATCCGCGACGTGTTGGTCGCCACCTTCCGGCGTCCCGATGCGCGAGACGAGCAAGCTCTGCTGTAACGGCGCGGCGACATTCCGACATCTCCTCGACACCCAGGCGGTGGAAAAGCGATCAATCAGGCGCGAGGCCCACCTTCGCGCTTGATATTGCAATTCGTTCTCAAGTAAGGACGAACCTTCATCGCCAAGGTTTCTCGAACGCCCGTGAAGTCCGCCGCCGACCAGCACCGCCGCTCGTTCTGGCTGAAGCAGCTGCACCAGTGGCACTGGATCAGCGCGGCCGTGTCCCTGATCGGCATGCTGCTGTTCGCGATCACCGGCATCACCCTGAACCACGCCGGCCAGATCGAGGCCCAGCCCAAGGTCGTCAGCCGCACGGCGACCCTGCCGCCCGAGCTGATGGCCCTGCTGGCCAAGGGTCCGGAAGAGGGCAAGCGACCCCTGCCCGTCCCGCTGGAGCCCTTCCTCGATAAGGCCGTCGGCGCCGATGTCGCCGGCCGCGAGGGCGAGTGGTCGCCCGAAGAGGTCTATGTCGCCCTGGCCCGTCCCGGCGGCGACGCCTGGCTGTCGATCGACCGCGAGACCGGCGCGATCGAGCACGAGAAAACGACGCGCGGCGTCGTCTCCCTGCTCAACGACCTGCACAAGGGCCGCAACTCCGGCAAGGCCTGGAGCTGGTTCATCGACATCTTCGCCGTGGCCTGCGTGATCTTCACGGTCACCGGCCTGATCCTCTTGCAGTTCCACGCCCGCGCGCGTCCGTTGACCTGGCCCCTGGTCGGCCTGGGCCTGGCCGCGCCGGTCATCCTCGTCATCCTGTTCGTCCACCTTTGAGGCAGACACCGTGAAGTCCAAGCTTTCGCTGCTCACCTTCGCCGGCGCGGCCGCCGCTGGCGCCCCGGCCATGGCCGCCGATCTCAACGTCACCGTGGAGATCCCGCGCCTGTCGGTCGCCGAGTATCACAAGCCCTACGTCGCCATCTGGATCGAGAACCCGGCCGACGCCAGCGCCGCCGGCACCCTGGCCGTCTGGTACGACGCCGACAACCGGGAAGACCACGGCGCCAAGTGGCTGAAGGACATGCGCCAGTGGTGGCGCAAGGCCGGTCGCGAGATGAGCTTCCCGGCTGACGGCGTCAGCGGCGCCACCCGCGCCCCGGGGCCGCAGAAGCTGGTCTTCGCCGGCTCGAAGGGCGCGCTTAAGGCCCTGAAGCCCGGTCAGTACAACCTGGTGGTCGAGGCCGCCCGCGAGGTCGGCGGCCACGAGGCCGTCCGTGTTCCGTTCACCTGGGGCAAGCCCGGCAAGCCGGCTTCGGCCAAGGGCTCGGCCGAGCTGGGCGCCGTCACCGTTTCCGTGAAGTGAGAAAAGCCATGACCTTCAAGAAGCGCCTTCTCGCCGTCGCCGCCGTCGGCGTGGCTCTCGCCCTGCCGATGTCGGCCTCGGCTCACCGGGGCTGGCTGCTGCCGGCCTTCACCACCCTGTCGGGCGACAACGCCTGGGTGACGGTCGACGCGGCCATCTCCAACGAACTCTTCTATCCCGACCACCGGGCGATGCGCACCGACGGCGTCCAGGTGCTGGGTCCGGACGGCGCGGCCGACAAGATCCAGAACGCCTCGACCGGCCAGTACCGCTCGACCTTCGACGTCCAGCTTTCCAAGCCGGGCACCTACAAGATCTTCACGGCCAGCAACGCGGTCATGGCCAGCTGGACCGAGAACGGCGAGGTCAAGCGCTTCCGCGGTTCGGCCGACGACTTCGCCAAGCAGGTCCCGGCCGGCGCCGCCGACCTGAAGACCATCAAGATGGCCAGCCGTAACGAGACCTTCGTCACCCGCGACAAGCCCACGACGGTCGCCCTGGCGCCGACCGGCAAGGGCCTGGAGCTGGTCCCGGTGACCAATCCGACCGACGTCGTCGCCACCGAGCCGGCGACCTTCAAGTTCGTGCTGGACGGCAAGCCCGCCGCCGACCTCGAAGTGACGTTCATCCCCGGCGGCGCCCGCTGGCGCGCCACGCCCGGCGAGATCAAGGTCAAGACCGGCGCCGACGGCGCGGTGAAGTTCACCCTGCCGGAAGCCGGCATGTACTGGGTCAACGCCACGGTCCGCTCGGGCGAGACCGGCCGTGGGCCCGGCGGCCCCGGCATGGGCGGTCCGGGCGGCCCGGGCGCGGCCCCGCAAGGCCCCGCCACGCCGCTCGCCGGCAATGGCATGAGCGCCAGCTACACCGCCGTCATCGAAGCCCAGCGGCCTTAACCCGCAAACAGCCGTGTCATCCCGGGCGGCGTAGCCGACCCGGGACCCAGGGGCCAAGCCCGGTGCGGTCGCCCCTGGGTCCCGGCTCTCCGCTTCGCTACGGCCGGGATGACACGGCTTTTCTGTTTCTGAAAAGCCATGCCCCGCGTCCTTGTCCCCGCCCTGACCACGCCCCCCGCCCGCCCGGTGGGCGGCGCCGTGCGCGCGTTCGGCGG
>NZ_LSJA01000156.1 GCF_001556515.1 Caulobacter sp. CCH9-E1
GGCCTGATCGACGGCTTCACGGTGGTGGTGACCAAGTCGACCGTGCCGGTGGGCACCGGCGACGAGGTCGAGGCGATCATCAAGAAGGTCCGGCCCGAAGCCCAGTTCGCCGTGGTTTCCAACCCCGAGTTCCTGCGCGAGGGCGCGGCGATCGAGGACTTCAAGCGTCCCGACCGCGTGGTCGTGGGCACCGATGACGAGCGCGCCCAGGCGGTGATGCGCGACCTCTACCGGCCGCTGAGCCTGAACGAGACGCCGATCGTCTTCACCGGCCGCCGGACCAGCGAGCTGATCAAGTACGCGGCCAACGCCTTCCTGGCGATGAAGATCACCTTCATCAACGAGATGGCCGACCTCTGCGAGAAGGT
>NZ_LSJA01000157.1 GCF_001556515.1 Caulobacter sp. CCH9-E1
CGGCCGCCGTCGGCTTCATCGCGCTCTCGGGCGTGGCGGTGCTGAACGGCCTGGTCATGATGACCGCCATCCGACAGCGCCTCGCCACCGGCATGCCGCTGGAGAAGGCGATCATCGACGGGGCCATGGAGCGGCTGCGGCCGGTGATGATGACCGGTCTGGTCGCCTCGCTGGGCTTCGTGCCCATGGCCCTGGCGACCGGCACCGGCGCGGAGGTCCAGCGTCCGCTGGCCACCGTCGTCATCGGCGGGCTGATCACCGCCACGGCCCTCACGCTCTTCGTCCTGCCGGCGATCTGCCGCTTCGTCCTGCGTAAGGCCGAAATCCGGAGACCCGCCGACGCCTAAGACCAAGGCGGCGCGCCGGACAAGCTCCGGCGCGCCGCCCGTTCTTCATATCCACCCACGGAGCACTTGAATGAGTAAGCCGATCGAAGGGGGAAGCACGGCGATCGCCGTGTCGGGACTGCAAGCCCAGAAGAAGCGTATCCAGATCCTGGCCGAGAACATCGCCAACGCGAACTCGACCGCCAGAACCCCCGGCGGCGAGCCCTATCGCCGCCAGATCCCGGTGTTCAAGGTCGAGCCGATGGGCGGCGATGAGGGCGTGGTGTTGAGCGGCGTGAAAGCCGATCCCAAACCATTCCCTCAAGCCTACGACCCCGGCCACCCAGCGGCCAACGCCGCCGGTTACGTGCTGCTGCCCAACGTCAACAGCCTGGCCGAGAGCCTCGACCTCAAGCAGGCTATGAAAGCCTATGAGGCCAATCTCAACGTCCTCGATACCCAGGACGCGATGGAGAAAGCGACCCTCTCCATCCTCGACAAGAAATAGACGCGGGGGAGCGCGCGCGAAGCTCCCATTTGGCGGGTTTCGTGCGTTGATCCCTCAAACTTGGCAGGCGCGTTTCGGCGCACGTGAAGAGGAGAGGTTTTCAATGGGAGCGGGACACGATCACGGCGCGAGCCAGGCCAATGGCCGCAGGCTCGCGA
>NZ_LSJA01000015.1 GCF_001556515.1 Caulobacter sp. CCH9-E1
AGTCGGCGCGGGAGTGGCGGCCGGCGTTTGCTTCTTGCCGCCCAGCCAGGCGATCAGGTCGTCGAGGATCTTCATCGTGTTTGGCTCATCTATCAGATAGTGGGCGTTGTTGGGGTACTCGCGATACTCGGCGCCAGCGTACTTCTTGCTGACGAGACGCACGTCCTCGACGGGTGTCGTGCGATCAAGGGCGCCGCCCATGACCAGCATCGGCGCGGTGACCTTGCTGGCGTCGACATAGGCGGCCTTGTTCGGATCCTGGTGGGGCCGGGCCAGGTCGGCCAGCACGCGGCCGCTGTCGTAGACCATGGCGGCGTAGAGCGCGTCGTGGCGCTCCGGCGGCACGCTATTGGCGACGCCGAACTTGAAGCCGGTCTTCCACATCTTGCCGGCCTTGGTCTCGGGCTTGCCGGCCAGGGCCATGTTCAGGAAGGTGATCAGCGGCGCCAGCCTCGGCTTACCGCGCGCATCGGCGGGCGAGGCCGGGGCGAACAAGACGACGGCCGAGGCCAGGCCGGCCTCGGCGATCTTCTGGGCGATCAGGCCGCCCATCGAGTGACCCATCACGATCGGCTTCTTGCCGGTCTCCCGCGCCAGGGTCTGGGCGTAGGCCGCCATCTCGGCGACGTAGTCGGCCAGCGTCAGGCCCGCCAGACCGGCGCGAGGCCCATCGACGGTCCGCACCGCCGCCCGGATCGTCGGCGTCTCCACGCGATAGCCCTCGGCGCGCAGCCGGCCGGCGACGGGTCCCCACACGTCGCCTGCGCAGCCGTAGCCGTGAATCAACAGAACTGTTTCCACCACCGTTCTCCCCCCGCGCGAAGACCCGGAAATCAGGCCCCTCGCGCGAACCCCGCGAACGCGGCGACGACTGCTTCGTAGACGCCGCGTTTGAAAGGTACGATCAGTTCGGGTGCTTCGTCGAGCCTACCCCATCGCCAAGCGTCGAACTCGATGTGTTCGTCCGCCGCAAGATCGATCTCGGCCTCGTCCCCGACGAAGCGATAAGCGAACCAGACCTGCTTCTGACCGCGCCAGCCGCGCGAAGACTTGGGGTCGGCGAGAACCTCCGGCGGGAAGTCGTAGGTGATCCAGCCGGGCGTGCGCCCAAGCAGCTTGACCGACGTCACGCCGGTCTCCTCGGCCAGTTCGCGGCGGGCGGCGGCTTCGAGGTCCTCGCCGTCGTCGACCCCGCCTTGCGGGAACTGCCAGTTGTAGGGCGGCGCCTGCTTGTGGCGGCGTCCCAGCCAGACGCGGCCGTCCGGATGGAACAGCACGACGCCGACGTTCGGACGGTGCTGCGGATAGTCAGGCTCTGAACTCATGAGAGCCTTATTCCACAAGGCTTAGCGGTGCGCGAGGGCCGAGGCCGGCGCCAGCTGCAGGCCGCGCGCCTGCAGGCCGGCGGCCCAGAGGCGGACCTGGTTGATGGTCACCGGATAGGCGAAGCCCGAGCCGAGCGACTGGCCCCGGGCCGAGGCGCCGTTTTCCAGGGCGCGGAGCTGGGCGTCGATGGCGCTAGCCGACAGCTCGTCGTCGATCACCCGATCGGCCGAGGCGCGCGGGATCGACCCGCCGCGACGGGCGGCCAGGCCGTCGTCGATGAAGGCCAGGCCCCGCGCCTTCAGCACCGCGTTGAAGGTGGTCATCGCCTGGTCGTTGTCGACGAAGCGCGCGCCCAGATAGTTCGACAGGCCGAAATAGCCGGTGGCCCGCGACATCAGCCATTCCAGCTTGCGGACGGTGTCCTCGGGGCGGTTGGCGGCGATCAGGGTGTAGGGGCCAGGATCATTGGCCGGATAGTCCGCCGGCTCCATCGGCGTCTCCAGCAGCACCTCATGGCCATGCTCGCGGGCCAGGTCGATCCAGCCCTGCAGGCCCTCGGCGTAGGGCGCGAACGACAGGGTGACCTCGGCGGGCAGGGTCTCGATGGCCGCGCGGGTGGTCTGGGCGTTCAGGCCAAGGCCGCCGATGACGACCGAGACCTTGGGGCGACCATTGGGCGTGAAGGGGCGCGCATAGGCGTCGGCGGCGGTGCGGCCGTCGGCGGCGATGATCGGCAGGGGCGCGCCGCCGGGGCCGGGCGCGGTCAGGCCGGCGATGGGGGCCTGGGGCAGTCCGGGGCCTTTCTGGACGGGCGGCGGCGGTTGCTCGCCCTCGAAGGCCGGCTTTTCGCCCTCCTCGGCGGCGGTCGCCGGGAAGGGCGCGCGGGAGAGCTGGAGCTCGACGGGCTTCAGCGGCGCCTCGTGCGGGTCCTCGGCGGTCAAGGCTTCGCGCCAACCTTCGGGCGCGTTCTTGGTCGCGCCGATCTTGGTCAGCTCCAGCCGTACGACGGGGTTGCCGGCGTGGGGGTCGCTGGTCACCAGGACGAGGGTCGCCAGCGAGGCCAGGAACAGGCAGGCCGCGCCGCCGGCGCCGACATAGGGGTTGGCCAGGGCCGCGGCCAGCTTCCCGCGCAGCGCGGTCGACCCGCCGGATGCGGGCGTGGCGGCGGCGTAGGCGGGCTTGCGGGAAAACGTGGCGGCCATCGCCTCGCAGGCTAAGCGGAAGGCCCGAAGAGATGGTTAACAAGACGTCGCCAGCCGCCCGCCAGAGCGCGGCGCGACGCCGCACGGGCGCACGAAAACGCCGCCTTCGCGGAGGCGAGGCGGCGTTCCCTTAGCGCGAAGGTGGCGCGGATCTACTTCTTGTCGGTGGGCTGCGCCTTGGTCGCGGCGGCGGCCGCCTTGGCGGTGACCTCGGCGATCTTGGCGGCCGGCTTGGGCAGCTTGGGCGTGTTGGCGACGCCGCCGGCCTTCAGCACGGCCAGGGCCCGCTCCAGCTGGAAGTCGTCCTTCTTGTCGTCGAAGCCTGGCGGCGGCGCCTCGGCGGGCGCGTGCGGCGCGACGCGGGTCTTGCCCTCGTCGGCGTTCAAGGCGTTCTTGAAGCTGGCCTCGCTGAACCACACGCGGTTGGCGATGTCCTGGGCCTGGTCGCGGGTCTGGGCGACCTCGAGGTCAGGCGCGATGCCGGTCTTCTGGATCGAGCGGCCCGACGGCGTGAAGTAGCGCGCCGTCGTCAGCTTCAGGGCGCCGTCGGCCCCGCCGCGCAGCGGGATCACCGTCTGCACCGAGCCCTTGCCGAAGCTGGTGAGGCCGACGAGCTCGGCGCGATGACGGTCCTGCAGGGCGCCGGCGACGATTTCGGCCGCCGAGGCCGAGCCTTGGTTGATCAGGACGACCATCGGCAGGCCGTTCAGCGCGTCGCCGGGCTTGGCGTTGTAGCGTTGGATGTTGCGCGGGTCGCGGCCGCGCTGACTGACCACCTCGCCGCCGTCCAGGAACACGTCGGCGACGCCGACCGCCTGGTCGAGCAGGCCGCCCGGATTGTTGCGAAGATCCAGGATCAGACCCTTCATCTTCGGGTTCTTGGTCTTCAGCTCGTTGATCGAGGCGGTCAGGGCCTCGGTGGCCTTCTCGTTGAAGCCGGGCAGGCGGACATAGCCATAGTCGCCTTCCATGCGGGCGATGGCGGCCTTGGGCTTGATGATCTCGCGGACCAGCTTGACGTCGAACGGGTCGTTCTTGTCGCGGGCGATGGTTAGGGTGACCGGCTCGCCGGCCGGGCCGCGCATCTGCTTCACCGCCTCGTTGACGGTCAGGCCCAGCACGCTCTGGCCGTTGACGGCGGTGATATAGTCGCCGGCCTGCACGCCGGCGCGGGCGGCGGGGGTGCCGTCCATCGGCGAGATCACCTTGACCACGCCGTCCTCGCTGGTGACCTCCAGGCCCAGGCCGCCGTACTCGCCGCGGGTGGTGTCCTGCATGTCCTCGTAGCTGTCGGGCGACAGGTAGCCCGAGTGCGGGTCCAGGCTGGTCAGCATGCCGTCCAGCGCCGCCTCGATCAGCTTCTTGTCGTCGACCTCGGTGACGTACTGGTCCTCGACCGTGCCCAGCACGTCGCCGAACAGCTCGAGCAGCTTGTAGGTCTTGGTCTTGGGCGCGTTGTTCGCCTGGGCGATGGGGCTGATGTAGGCCATGGTCCCCGCGCCGAGGACGAAGGCGGAAACGCCGATGAGCAGATACTTGCGCATTAAGGCCCAGAAGGCTCCCTGGCGACGCGCGGCGTCGCAAACCAATTATAGCCCCGTCCAACCCGAACTTGTGATTGTCCGAAGACAGTCACATTACCGAAAAAGCCGCTTATCGCGACTCCTGTTTGAACCAGCGTTCCGGATCGGCCGGTTCGCCGTTCTCACGCACTTCCATATAGAGTTCCGGATCAGAGGATACATGGTCCGGCATCTTTCCGATCGGGGCGCCGGCCGCGACAGATTGTCCAGGCGCGGCGGTGATCTGGTCGAGGCCGGCCAGCACGATGTGATAGGCGCCCTGCGCTCGTAGAATGATCACCGCGCCCCATCCGTTCAGGGCCCCGGCGTACTCCACGGTTCCAGCGACGGGCGAGGTCACCGACAGGCCCTTGTCGGTCCGCAGGGTCAGGCCCGGCGCCTTGCCGCCGGCGGGCATCTCCTGGCCAAAGCGCCGGACGATGGCGCCGGCGACCGGCGCGCGCAGCGCCAGCGGTCCGGTCGCGGCCGAACGGCCCAGTCCGTCGCTGAGCGCGCCGAGGGTGCGCAGCTCGCTCTCCTGGGCCAGGGCTTCCTGGGCGTAGGCGCGCTCCAGCTGGGTCTTTTCGATGATCAGCCGCTCGATCTCGCCCTTGCGGTCGGCGACCACGCTTTCGGCGGTGAACAGCTCGGCCGAGGCGGCGGCGGCCTCGCGGCGCAACGTCCCGACGGCCGTGGCCTGTCGGGCGTAGGCCTCGGCGCGGTGTTGCAAGTCCGGCGTCATGGCGCGGATCAGGATCGCGGCGCGGACGGCGTCGCGAGCGTTGGCCGGCGAGACCAGAAGGGCCGGCGGCGGATCGCGGCGGAACAGCTGCAGCGCTGACAGCAGCCTGGCCAGCCGCTGCCGGTTCAGGCCCAGGTCGGCCAGGATGGCGCGTTCACGGGCGTTCAGGGTCTCCAGCCGGGCGCGCTTGGCGTCGACGTCGGCGCCGGCCGTGACGCGGGCGTGATCCAGCCGGTCGAGCTCGGCCCGCAGGTCCTCGATCTCTCGGCGGGTGTCGGCGGCCTCCTGGCGGTCCTTGGCGCGCTGCTCCATGGCGGCGCGATCGACGCTCTGCCAGGCGACCCCGGCCGTGGGGACGGCGAGCGCCAGGACGGCGAGGACGAGGACAAGACGCGAGGGGCGGCGAAGCATCGCGCCCTTACTAGACCTAATCCCGGTGATAGGGCGAGCCCGACAGGATGGTCGCGGCGCGATAGATCTGCTCGGCCAGCATCGCGCGGGCCAGGGCGTGCGGCCAGGTCTGCGGCCCGAAGGCCATGGTCTCGTTGGCGGTCGACAAGATCGAGGGATCCAGGCCGTCTGCGCCGCCGATCAGGAAGACCACGCGCCGGGTTCCGTCGTCGCGCAGCTTGGCCAGGTGATCGGCGAAGTCGCGGCTCTTGCGGACCTTGCCGTGCTCGTCGCAGGCGATGACGTGGGCGCCTTCGAGGTGGGGCCGCAGCACCTCGGCCTCGGCCGCCTTGCCGGGCTTGCGGGCCTCGACCTCGACGATCTCGACCGGGCCCAGCGCCAGGGCGCGGCCAGACGCCGTGGCGCGGGACGCATAGTCCAGGGCCAACTGCGCCTCGACCATGCGGCCGAGTTTTCCGACGGTGAGGATGGTGATCTTCATGAAGGCAAGCGTGGCGGCCGAAAGTGGAAACCGGGGTCGGCGCCCGCCACGCGCCAGGCAAAGAAGGGGCTCAAGGCCGCCACCCTTTCGTGAGGCGGCGGCCGAGCGTCATCGGAAGGATCAGTTCGCCGCCGTGCGGTGCGGGGCGTCGACCGCCCAGATCTTCTCGATATTGTAGAAGGCGCGCACTTCGGGGCGGAACAGGTGGATGACGACATCGCCGGCGTCGATCAGCACCCAGTCGCAGTGCGGCAGGCCTTCGACCCGCGCCTTGCCGAAGCCGTTTTCCTTCAGCGCCCGCAGGATGTGGTCGGCCAGGGCGCCGACGTGACGGTGCGAACGGCCCGACGCCACGATCAGGCTGTCGGCGACCGAGCTCTTGTCCGTCAGGTCGATGTGGACGATGTCCTGGGCCTTGTCGTCGTCCAGGCGGGACAGGATCAGGCGCTCCAGCGCCTTCACGTCGAGAACCGGACTCAGGCCGGGGGATTCAGTCGAGGACTCGGCGCCGGCCAAGCCTTCGTGCGCACCATGCGCGGGGTCGCTACGCAGCGTATTGCTCCTTATGGGGTCGCTGTGGATCGTCTCCATAGCACGGAATTGGGCGAAAAGTGAGAGGGCGCGTTCACGAAGCGCGATTTGGCCCCGCGCGGCGCGCTGAAGCTAGCGGCCCAGCTTGCCCTTTTGCCGCGCCCGCATCGCCGTCGAGGACGCGAAATTCAGCGGCCCGGTCAGATAGACCCAGGCCGGCGCGGTGGCGTCGGGCAGGCGGGACGCGGCGCTGGCCGGCCAGCGGGCGAAGGCGAAGCGACGGGCGGCCGGCGCCGTGCGGGCCTTCAGCGCGATCCAGGGCCGCGAGATCACCGCCACCGGAACCTCGCGCATGATCTGGGTCCAGCCGCGCCAGCGGTGGAAGCCCGCCAGGCTGTCGGCCCCCATCACCCACACGAACTTCACGCCCGGGAAGCGGGCCTTCAGCACCCGCAGGGTGTCGATCGTATATTGCGAGCCGAGGCGCGTTTCGGCGTCGGAGACAATCATGCCCGAGCCCCGCGCCCAGCGGCGGGCCTGCGCCATGCGTTCGGCCACGGGCTTGGTCTCGTGCGAGGACTTCAGCGGATTCTGCGGCGAGACCAGCCAGATGACGCGATCCAGCTCCAGACGACGCATAGCGGTCTCGGCCACGTGGGCGTGGCCCTCGTGCGCCGGGTTGAAGCTGCCGCCGAACAGGCCGACGCGCATGCCCGGCTCCAGGTGGAAGCCAAGGCGCTGCGCAGCGGGCCGGCCGGCGTCAGGGACGAGTCTGGCCGGTCCCGCGAACCACATATTTGAACGTCGTCAGTTGCTCGGCCCCCACCGGACCGCGGGCGTGTAGCTTGTCAGTGGCGATGCCGATCTCGGCCCCGAAGCCGAACTCGCCGCCGTCGGCGAACTGGGTCGAGGCGTTGACCAGCACGATGGCGCTGTCGACCGCCGCGACGAAGGCCTCGGCGGCGGCCGCGTCCTCGGTGACGATCGCGTCGGTGTGGCCCGAGCCAAACGTCGCGATGTGCTGGGCCGCGCCCTCGACGCCGTCGACCACGGCCACGGCCAGGATCGCGGCGAGGTATTCGGTGGTCCAGTCGTCCGCCGTCGCGGCCTTCATGGCCGGGACGATCGCGCGGGCGGCGTCGTCGCCGCGCAGCTCACAGCCGGCCGCCGCCAGCGCCTGCGCGATCGGCGGCAGCAGCTTGTCGGCGGCGGCCTTGTCGACCAGCAGGGTCTCGGCCGCGCCGCAGACCGACACGCGGCGCAGCTTGGCGTTGACCACGATGTCCGTGGCCTTCTTCACGTCGGCGGCGGCGTGGACGAAGACGTGGTTCAGGCCCTCAAGGTGGCCCAGCACCGGGGCGCGGGCCTCGGCCTGGACGCGGGCGACCAGGCTCTTGCCGCCGCGCGGGATGATCAGGTCGATCGAGCGGTCCAGGCCCTGCAGGATCATGCCGACGGCGGCGCGGTCCGGCGTCTTCACCGCCTGCACCGCGCCGGCGGGCAGGCCGGCCGCCTCCAGGCCGCGCTCGATGGCCGCGTGAAGCGCGAGGTTCGAGGCGATGCACTCCGACCCGCCGCGCAGGATCACGGCGTTGCCCGAGCGCACGCACAGCGCCGCCGCGTCGGCGGTCACGTTTGGGCGGCTCTCATAGATCATGGCGATTACGCCGATCGGCGTACGCACGCGGCTGATGTCGAGGCCATTGGGCCGCGTCCAGCGCGAGGTCGCCACGCCCAGCGGATCGGGGATCTCGGAGACAGCCTCGACGCCGGCGGCGACGCCTTCCAGGCGCTTTTCGTCCAGGGCCAGGCGATCGAGCATGGGGCCCGAGACGCCATTGGCCTTGGCCCGCGCCAGGTCCTCGGCGTTCGCCGCCAGGATGGCCGGCGCGGCCTTGCGGATTTCGGCGGCCATCGCGCGGATGGCGGCGGTGCGCTGCTCTGGCGAGGCCAGGCGCAGGGCGCGCGCGCCCTCGCGGGCCGTCCGGCCCATGTCCGCCATCGTCGCCTGCAAGCCCGCGCCCGCGTCGTCCATGTTCGCTCGTCCCCGCATTCTTATGCTCAGGTTGAGCCTTACCTAGGCGTTTTCTGGACGGGATGAAACCGGCTTCGTCTGAAAGCGGAGGGAGTTTTGGTGGAGGCGCATTCGAGCAACTCACACCCAAACACCTCCATCGGTACAAGCCGCGCGGCGAAGCGCCGCCCTAAGGTCGGACATGGCGCCGGCGATCGTCGGGGCCTGACCCCGTTCCCGCTGCGGCGGTCTCCCGGAGATCTGCGGCATGCTCAAGACCTTGATGATCAGCGCGACGGCTTCCGCCTTGGTCGCCGTGGGCGGCCTCTTCGCCGTCGCGCCGGCGTCTGCCGCGCCCGTCCTGGTATGTCGTCTCGGCCGACGATCGCGCCTTGAGCCCGGCCCTGCAGCGCGACCTGGCCAAGAAGCTGAACGCCAAGACCACGGTCCTGTCGTCGAGCCACCACTCGATCCTGTCGCATCCCAAGGAGATCGCCGCGGTCATCGAGGACGCGGTCAAGGCTGTGCAAGCTCAGGACCGCTGACTCCCGCGCGCCCGCGTTCCGAGGGCTAGACCCGAAAGGGTGGGCCTCGGCCCACCTGACGAGATTGAGAGACGGTGGCGAAGGGGCGACGTTCGCCATGACGGCCGCGAAAGCATGACGTCTTCGCGGGCAAGGAAGGCGCGTCCCATGCATTGCGACAAGGCCTATGATCGGCGCGAGGATCCTATGGGGCGGGACCGAGTGGTCCGGCTCCAGGACCATCGCGCGGACTCCAGCGAGATCCCGCCCGAGATCGCGGTCATCCTCTCCAGCGTCGAGGACGGCCTAAGTCGTCTAAGGCGGCCCGATCCGGATCTGGACGGGGGGCGGGATCTGCTGTGCGTGATCGCGGCGGCGGTGGGCGCCGCCACCGAACGCGATCCCTGGGCGGCCGAAAGGCCTCGCGGCGTTGTCGATACGTCGGTCCCGGATTTACCCGAGATCGCGAGGGGCGGCCTATCACTATGGCAGCGAAAGCGGGCTGTCGGCATGATGGCGAGGCTGGACCAGGACGCGCCGACGGTGTCGGAACTCGCGGCCGCCTGCCGCCTTTCCAACGGCTATTTCATCAAGGCCTTCAAGCAGACCTTCGGCGCCACGCCGCGGCGCTGGCGGCTGCTGCTCCGGGTCGAGCAGGCTAAAAACCTGCTCGTGTCCAACGATCTCACCATCGCCGAGATCGCCTTGACCTGCGGTTTCGCGGACCAGAGCCACTTGACCCGGGTGTTTGGCCAGATCGTGGGTGTGCCGCCGGCGCGCTGGAGGCGGAGATCCGTCGACATCACCGAGATGGCGACGAATCCGGCAGCGCTTCCGGCCTACGCCGCGTCCCAGCGATAGGCCTTGTCCAGCCAGTCGCCGATCCGGCCGTCGGGGCGGGCCAGGCCGTGGATCTCGGCCATCTCCTTGTCCGACAGCTCGAAGTCGAGGATGTCGAAGTTCTCCTCGACCCGCTTCGGGTTGCTGGTGCGGGGGATGGCGATGATCCCCTGCTGGATGATCCAGCGCAGGGTGACCTGGCCGGGCGTCTTGCCGTGGGCGCGGCCGATGTCGATCAGCAGTGGATCCTGGGCGACCTTGCCTTGGGCCAGCGGCGACCAGGCGGTGATCGAGACGCCCAGGGCGTCGGCCTTGGCCTTCAGGGTCTTCAAGGAAAGATAGGGGTGATACTCGACCTGGTCGGTGGCGATCGGGGCGTCCGACAGCTTGGCGGCCTCTTCCAGCTGGGCCGACGGGAAGTTCGACAGGCCGATGGCGCGGGTCCAGCCCTTGGCGCGGACCTCGTTGAGGGCGCCCAGCGTCTCGGCCAGCGGCACGTCGGGCTTGGGCCAGTGCAGCAGCAGGAGGTCGACATGGTCGAGGCCCAGCTTCTCCAGGCTGATCTCGGCGGAGCGCTGCAGGTCGCCGTCGGCGAACTGGTCGATCCAGACCTTGGTGGTGACGAAAAGCTCGTCGCGCTTGATCCCGCTGTTCTTGATCGCCGCGCCGACGTCCTGCTCGTTGCCATAGATCTGGGCGGTGTCGATGTGGCGGTAGCCGACCTCCAGGGCCTTCTCGACCAGCGGGACGGCGGTTCCGTTCTCCAGCTGCCAGGTGCCAAAGCCGATCGCGGGCATCAGGACGTCGCCGGAGCGGACGGCGGGGACGAGCTTGGACATCGAGAACTCCGAGAAAAGGCGGTCAGGCGGATAGGGGAGCGGGCTTGGCCGGCGCCATTCTAATCCGAACGCGCAACAGGGCGACGAAGATCAGGCAGACGAGAGCGAATGCAACGCCCATCTGGACGATCGTCAGCAGAACGGCGGGATAGCCGCGCTTGGTCACGTCCATGAAGGGATACGGATAGAAGCTTGAGAGCGCGCCGTGGGCCAGGGTCCAGGCGCCGAACAGGGCCGGGAAGGCCATCGACTTGAGCGCCGCGATCCAGCGCGCCTCGCCCTGGCCGCCGCGCAGAGCCAGATCCAGCAGGAAGGCGGCCGGCGTGATCGTGTGGTTGAGCGTGGTGGCCACGAGGCGCAGGCCTTGCGGGTCCCAGGTGTGGGCCAGCATCGTGTGATAGACCACGGCGGTGATCGCCAGATAGGTCGCGATCGCCGCGCGAGGACCGGCCTTCTCCGACCACAACGCCAGCCGGCTGTCCGGCGCGATCAGCGGCGCGGCCAGGGCGATGGCCGCCAGGGCGTTCGACAGGATCGTGAAATAGCTGAAGAACTCCACGGTCTTGGCCGGCAGGGTCGCGAGGGTCTCGTCATAGGCCATCAGGCCGTACTGCAGCAGCGGCCCCGAGGCGGCGATCAGCGCGATCAGGACGCGCCAGGCCTTGGTCTTGTCGATCATGCGGCTCCCGTCGCTCGGCTTTCGTCCCAGGCCTTCAGCACCGTCTTGGGGGCGGTCGCCCGCCACTGGCGCAGCACCAGTCCCTCAACGGTTCCAGGATGAGCGCCGGCCAGGCGGATCAGGACGTAGGGATAGTTGCGGAAATGGTCGGTGAAGTGAAAGACGGCGGGCTCGGCCTCGATCAGCATCTCGCGCTCTTCGAACGGCACGCCGGGACAGACCAGGCTCTCGCCGTCCTCGAACAGTCGGGTCAGGAACTTGCCGTGCGCCTTCAGGCACGGGCGACCGTAGGCGGTCCCGTATTCGACGCCCGGCAGGCGCAGGGCGAAGGCGGCAATGTCGTCATAGGTCATGGGCAACCCCTCGGCGGCGCGACTATATGTGGGTCATGGACTTCGACAACACCCTCAAGACGCCTGTCCTGGTGCTGGGCGCGACCAGCCTGATCGGCGGCCACCTGATGGCCCGGCTGGCGGACGAGGGCGTCGATCCCGTCGCCATCAGTCGCCGCCCGCCCGGCGGCGACGCCTGCTGGGTCGACGCCGACCTGACCGATCCGGACGTGGAGGCGCGCCTGCCGCCCGCGGCGACGGTGTTCTCGCTGTCGCCGATCTGGCTGTTGCCGGCCTTGTTGCCCAGCCTGAAGGCGCGGGGCATGGTCCGACTGATCGCCTTCTCCTCGACCAGCCGCTTCACCAAGGTCGACTCGCCCGAGCCCGGCGAGCGCGCGGTGGCCAAGGCGCTGATCGACGCCGAGCAGGCGATCGAGACCTGGTGCGCGGCTCACGGCGTCGCCTGGACGATCCTGCGTCCAACCCTGATCTATGACGAAGGCCATGACGAAAACGTCAGCCGCATCGCGCGCCTGGTCCGACGCTTCCACGTGATGCCGCTGTCGGGACGCGGAGAGGGGCTGCGCCAGCCGGTGCACGCGGCGGACCTGGCGGTCGGCGCTCTGGCGGCGGCGAAGGCGTCGGCCGCGCGGAACCGGGCCTATGATCTGGTCGGCGGCGAGACGGTGACCTATCGCGTCATGGTCGACCGCATCTTCCAGGGCCTGGGCAAGACGCCGCGCTCCCTGCCGATGCCGACCTGGCTGTTCGCCCTGCTGATGCGGCTGGCCAAGCCCTTCTATCCCGGCGCCACCGCGGCGATGGGGACGCGCATGGGCCAGGACCTGACGTTCGATTCGTCCGACGCCACGCGGGATTTCGGCTGGAGCCCGAGGGCGTTCCATCCGCGGTTCTAATCCGCGTCGGCGAGGACCATCGCGAAGGGCGTCAGGGCGCCGTCCCGCTCGATATAGCCGCTGACCAGCTTGCGGTCGGGCGGCAGGACGCCGAGGTCGATCTCCTCGGTGGGGAAGACCACGGTGCGGCGGTCGCCGACGCAGACCACCAGCTCGTAGCCGTCCAGCGCCCGGCGCGACATCGCCTTGATGTAGGAAAAGTACGGTTCGCGCCGCCAGGCGGCGGGCTTGCCCGGGTCGACCACGACGTTCAGCCGCTTGCCGTCGCGGTCGGAATACATGACGAACCCGGCCTTGTCGGGCCGCCATTCGTCGCCCAGGCGCGACGAGGTCAGCCACAGGCACTCGAAAGCCCGGCAGGCGGCGGGCCGGTCCGCATAGAAGCCGCAACCGCCGCCTTTCCGGAAGTGGCCGCACCAGACGCCGTCGGGCTTGTCCAGCGCCTCGATGGCCAGGACCTTGCAGCACAGGCCGCAGGACCCGCAGCTCTTGTCCGCCGTCATCGCCTCGCCCCCGTCGGCCCCCGATCGTCAGGAAGCGGACATTAGCGGCGCTGTGCGACGGTTTGATGCGGCGGTAAGTCCGCCTTAGGTCGGGCAGGCCACGCGCGTCATGGCGTAGGCGGCGAAAGGCGCGTCCTTGTCGCCGGCGCGGGCGACGATGCTCCAGGACAACTTGCCGCCGTCCAGCCGCCAGCGATTGACGAAGGCCGCGTCCGGATAGGGATAGGTAATGTCGAAGCCGCCGGGGACCGCCTCGCCCTTGCCGACGGCGGTGAAGTCGCCGCCGAAGCTGTCGGCCCAGAAGCCGGAGACGCCCGTCGCCGGGCCATCCTTGGGCGCGGGGCCCCGACCGGCCAGGATCAGGTGGGCGGCGTAGCGGTCGGCGGGATCGGCCTTGGCGCGGCTGTCGGCGTCGACGGTCACCAGGGTTCCGAGCCCAGCAGGCTTCACGGCCAGGGTGATGTCGACCGGCTTGCCCATTACCTCGCCGGCGCCGCGCCAGCAGCCCTCGAGCGCCTTGACCGCGACGGGGATCGGCGCCGGCGGCGGATCCTCGGCCCGCGCGGTCCCGGTCATTCCCAGCAGCGCGACATCCGCCAACAAAGCCCGCATATCATCCCCCCTCGAAAGGCCTGGGCGGCGAACCGATCGCGATTCGCCGCGTTGGCCTATTCCGCGCCCGTGGCGCTCCACACGCCCAGTTCGTTGCCGGACGGGTCGGTGAAGTGGAAGCGACGGCCACCGGGGAAGCTGAAGATCGGGGCGGTGATCGTCCCGCCGGCCTTCTCGACCTTGTCCAGCATGGCCTCCAGGTCGTGCGCGTACAGGATCACCAGCGGGCGGTCGCTGGCGCCTTCCTGCGGCCTGGCGAAGCCGCCGTCCGAACCCTCGCCCTCGAAGGCGGCGTAGTCGGGGCCGTAGTCGACAAAGCTCCAGCCGAAGGCGGCCGAATAGAAAGCCTTGGTGGCCGGCAGGTCGCCGGCGGGCCACTCGATATAGTCGATCTTGCCGTCCTCGCGCATGGCGATCTCCTCAGATAATGTTCTTTGTTTGTTCTAGTTTGCTGTTACGGCAGAGTCCAGACGCTGGTGCGCTTGACGGCCAGGTCCTCGAGCTCGCGGGTCGTGGGCACCTGGTACTCGGCCAGCTTCTCAAGCCCGTCCTTGGGAAAGTAGGTGCGACCCGGATCGCCGATCAGCACGCGGGCGCCCGTCGCGCGCCCCTGTCCCAGCCAGGCCATGACCGCCTCGGCCATCGGCCGCTCGTAGCAGATGTCGCCGGCCAGCAGGACGTCGGCCGGCGGTGGCGGGGCGTCCAGCAGGTTCTGGTCGGTGAAGCCGATCTCGACGCCGTTGGCGTCGGCGTTCAAGCCCACCGCAGCCTCGCAGAAGACGTCGATGTCGGTCGCCAGCACGCGCGCCGCGCCCGCCTTCATCGCCGCCACAGCGACGATGCCCGAGCCCGTCGCGAAGTCGATCACCCGCTTGCCGGCGACGATCTCGGGATGGTCGAGGACGTAGCGCGCCAGGGCCTGGCCGCCCGCCCAGGCGAAGGCCCAGAACGGCGGCGGCAGGCCGATCTCCTCCAGCGCCTCCTCGGTCAGCTTCCAGATCGGCGTCACCTCGTCGGCGAGATGCAGGGAAAGCTCCGGCGTATGCGGCGGCGCCTGCAGGCGGGTGTTGTCGCGAATGAAAGCCCGGCGGCCTTCCAGGGTCTGGACGATCATGGACGGCGTTAGAGCACGCCCGGCCTCAGGCGGCGACCGCTTTGCTCGATGCGGCCTTCAGCACCGACAGGTAGCCCGGCGCGGTCAGCATGCCCTTCGTCAGGCCCTTCTTCTCCAGCAGCCGGTGCGCCAGGGGCAGGTTCCAGCACGGGGTGTGCATGAACAGGTGGTGCTCGGCGTGGAAGTTGACGTGGTAGGGCGCGATCAGGGCGCGCTCGATCCAGTTGGCGCGGGTGGTGCGGGCGTGGCGGAAGGGATCCGGCTCGTCCTTGGCCACCAGGGCGTGCTCGGCGATGTTGCGCAGGCGCGTGACCAGCGGGAACCAGGTGGCCATCGGCACGATCCACAGCGCCAGCCAAGCCCACCAGAGACCGAAGGCCGAGAGCACGGCCAGGATGCCGAGGTTCCACAGCAGGAACGGCGTCTGGCGCGCGACTTCTCCGGCGACGATCGCGCCCTTGGGCGTATCGCCCTTGGCCTTGCCCAGCAGAAAACCGAAGCGCTGCTTGAAGAAGGTCTGGCCGGTCAGGTCGCGGATCATCTTCCGGCGCAGCGAGGCGGCGGTGGTCGGGAAGGGCGCGGACAGGACGAGGTCCGGATCCTCGGCCTGCTGGGCGTACTTGTGGTGGGTCAGGTGATAGGGGCGGTAGCGCGCCAGCGAGGCGCCGATCGGCGCGGCGCACAGCCACTCGCCCAGCCAGTCATTGACCTTCAGATTGGGGTGCAGCCCACCGTGCGCGGCCTCGTGCATCAGGATCGCCAGGCCCAGCTGCCGCGCGCCGATCAGCATCACCGCGAGCACGTAGGTCAGCGGATTGGGAAAGGCCACGAACAGGGCCCCGGCCGCGACGATCACCGCCCAAGCGTGGGCGACCATCGCGATCCCGCGCCAGGACGAGCGCGCGGAAATGCGCGTCCATTCGTCGGGCGTGAACAGGTCCTGCGGTTTGACGCGGGCGGCGACGGCCATGGAACGGATCATCGCACATTCAGCTTAGGCCCGACAGGATGACCCGACGTCACGAGTTTCCGGAGGTTTCGATGCGCCGTCTGATCACCGCTCTTCTGCTTGTCGCCGCGGCCGCGACGCCCGCCGCCGCGGCCAGCTTCGACTGCGGCAAGGCGCGGACCGCCGACGAGCGCGCCATCTGCGCCGACCGCGCGCTGAACGACCAGGACGTGCGCGTCGACCAGCTGTACGGCATCACGCGCCACCTCGTGCCGATGGGCGGGCGCGACGCGATCATGGGCGACCAGCGCGCCTGGCTGAAGAA
>NZ_LSJA01000158.1 GCF_001556515.1 Caulobacter sp. CCH9-E1
ATGGCGTTGAACAGGTGGGTGACGCCCGAGAGGCCGTGGTCGATGGCCTGGCGCAGGGTCTCGTAGCGGGCGTTGGTGTGGCCGGCCGCCACGATCACGCCGGCCTTCGAGAGGCGGGCGATGACCTCGGGCGTGGTCCGCTCGGGGGCCAGGGTCAGCAACAGCTTGCCGCGCTTCAGCGACGAGAGCAGGGCGATGGCCTCGTCGTCGAGGATCCGGAA
>NZ_LSJA01000159.1 GCF_001556515.1 Caulobacter sp. CCH9-E1
GCGACCCCTCACCCGACCGCCTTCGGCGGCCACCCTCTCCCGCAAGGGGAGAGGGCAAATAAAAAGGGCGCTCCGAAGAGCGCCCTTTCGTCAAAGCGGTGAGTTGAGGTCGTTACGCCTCGACCATGTTCTTGGCGATCGCCGCCTCGCGCATGGTCTTCTGCAGCTTCTCGAACGCGCGGACCTCGATCTGGCGGACCCGCTCGCGCGAGACGCCGTACTGGGCGGCGAGCTCTTCCAGGGTGGTCGGATCGTCCTTCAGCCGGCGCTCGGTCAGGATGTGACGCTCGCGGTCGGTCAGTTCGACCATCGCTTCTTCGAGAAGCGACATCCGCAGCGACTTTTCCTCGTCCTCGGCGACGCGGGTCTCCTGGGAGACCTGCTCCTCGTCGGCCAGCCAGTCCTGCCACTCGCTCTCGCTGTCCGAACGCAGCGGCGCGTTCAGCGAGGCGTCGGGGCCCGACAGGCGGCGGTTCATCGAGATGACCTCGCTGTCCAGCACGCCCAGCTTGGTGGCGATGGCGCTGACCTGTTCAGGGCGCAGGTCGCCTTCCTGGAAGGCGGCGATCTGGCTCTTGGCCTTGCGCAGGTTGAAGAACAGCTTCTTCTGCGCGGCGGTCGTGCCCATCTTCACCAGCGACCACGAGCGCAGGATGTATTCCTGGATCGAGGCGCGGATCCACCACATGGCGTAGGTGGCCAGGCGGAAGCCCTTGTCGGGCTCGAACTTCTTGACGGCCTGCATCAGGCCGACATTGCCTTCCGAGATCACCTCGCCGATCGGCAGGCCGTAGCCGCGATAGCCCATGGCGATCTTGGCCACCAGGCGCAGGTGCGACGTCACCATCTTGTGGGCGGCTTGCGGGTCCTGATGCTCTTTCCAGCGCTGGGCGAGCATGAACTCCTCGTCCTTGCTCAGCATCGGGAACTTGCGGATCTCGGTCAGATAACGAGACAGGCCGCCGTCCGGCGACATCACCGATAGAGAATTCACGGCCATCGTACTTATATCCCCTTGCGTGCGGATCCGCTCGCCAATCGCGCGCGATCATCCCCCACACGAGGGGATAGATAGTTCGCGAAGCGGCGGGTGGAAGGGTGGTAACGCATTTGTAATGTCCGAGTTGCCTGCTTGGGTATTGTACGAATGCGGCGCCATTTTGGACGCTTGGGTATCGCAAGGGAAATAGGGCTCAATGATCCGTTTCGTTCTCCGCGTTCTGATCGCCGCCGCCGGTCTGTGGCTGGCGGCCCGCATCGTGCCCGGCGTCACCGCCGACGGCTGGAAGACCTTGATCATCGCCGGCTTTTTGCTGGGCGTCGTCAACGCCGTGGTGCGGCCGGTCGTCACGGTGCTGACCCTGCCGCTGACCATCGTGACCCTGGGGCTGTTCCTCTTGCTGGTGAACGCGGCGACGATCGGCATCGTCGACTGGCTGCTGGACGGCCTGCGGGTGCCGGGCTGGTGGGCGGGCGTCCAGGTCGCGGTCGTGACCGGCGTCGTCAGCTGGATCGGCCAGGCGTTCCTGGGCGAGGTGCGGGCCGAGCGGGAATAGATCGCGCATCTTCAGTCGTCATCCCGCGCTTCATGCGCGGAACCCAGGGTTGGCTTCTTCGTGAGAACGTGAATTCGTGCTCCACGTGCGGCGGACAAATAGGTCCCGAATAAGTCGCGGAATGACGGTAATATTTGAAGTCACGGTAAATGCTGCCGAAAGCACTATGACGTCGCCGTGAAGTTTTCGCGAAATGATCCATCGCGAGCCTCCTCATTAGCAGGCCGTTAGCCGAGAAATGGTCCTTCGCCACCTGTAGTGGAGGCGTACGTATGTTCACTTTGCGGGACACGGTTTCTTCCCTGGCGCCGGCGCGCCAGGATGACCTGGGCAGGTCGCTGTATGAGCGTTTCCGCGAGGAGCCCGACACCTTGATCGTGCCCGTCGTGGACGGCCAGGACCGGCCGATCGGCATCGTCGAGCGCAACGCCTTCTTCCTGCGCATGGCCGCCGAGTATGGCCGGGCCCTCTACGCCAACCGTCCGATCTCGACCCTGATGGACCGCGAGCCGCTGGTCGTCGACGCCGACACCGAGCTGGCCGAGTTCACCACCGACAGTCTCTCGTACCGCGCCTCGGACCTCTTGCGCGGCTTCATCGTCACCGAAAACGGCCGCTATCTGGGCGTCGGCACGGTTCTGGGCCTGCTGCAGGCGAGCAACGAGACCAACCGCCAGGGCGTCGCCGACCTGGCGGCCGCCAAGACCGAGGTCGAGCGGGCCCAGACCTTCATGACGGCCATCGTCGAGGCCATGCCCTCGATGGTGTTCGTCAAGCGCGCCGACGACCACCGCTATGTCCTGCTGAACCGGGCCGGCGAGAAGATCCTGGGCATGCCGCGTTCGCAGGTCATCGGCAGGACCGACGCCGATTTCCACCCAGCGGACCTGGCCGCGCTCTACGTGGAACGCGATCGCGAGGTGCTGGAATCGGGCGAGGTGCGCGTGATCGAGGAGGATCACGTCCCGCGCCAGGACGGCGGCGTCGCCATCCTGCGGACCAAGAAGATCGCCATTCCCAACGCCGACGGCCAGGCCGAATATCTGCTGGGCGTGTCCGAGGACATCGCCGAGCGCAAGCGGGCGGAGGCCCAGATCGCGCGGCTGGCGCACTATGATCCCCTGACCGACCTGCCCAATCGCGTGCTGTTCCAGAAGTCGCTGGTCGAGGCCCTGGCTCGCCGGGCGCGCAAGGACGACCAACTGGCGGTGCACTTCATCGACCTGGACCGCTTCAAGACCGTCAACGACACCCTGGGCCACCCGCTGGGCGACGCCCTGCTGCGGGAGGCCGCCGAGCGGCTGCGGCGCTGCGTGCGCGAGGGCGACACCGTGGCGCGCCTGGGCGGCGACGAATTCGCGGTGGTGCAGACGGGACTCTCCGACATGTCGGGCGCGACCCGCCTGGCCGCCCGCATCGTCACGGCCATGGCCGCGCCGTTCGACCTGGCCGGCCACCAGGTGGTGATCGGCGCCAGCGTCGGCGTGGCGGCGTCGCCCTCGGACGGCGAGGACGCGGATGAACTGCTGAAGAAGGCCGACATGGCCCTGTACCGCGCCAAGGGCGACGGCCGCGGCGCCTTCCACTTCTTCGAGCGGGCCATGGACGAGCAGCTGCAGGCGCGCCGAGCGCTGGAGCTGGATCTGCGCCGCGCGCTGCAGGACGGCGAGTTCGAGCTGTTCTACCAGCCGCTCTATCATCTGGACGACGAGCGGGTGACCGGATGCGAGGCCCTGCTGCGCTGGCGCCATCCGGAACGCGGCATGGTCTCGCCCGCCGACTTCATTCCCCTGGCCGAGGAGATCGGCCTGATCGTGCCGCTGGGCGACTGGGTGCTGCGCAACGCCTGCGCCGAGGCGGCGCGCTGGCCCGATCATGTGCGACTGGCGGTGAACCTGTCGCCCGCCCAGTTCCGCGACCGGGGGCTGGTGGCCACCGTGGTCTCGGCCCTGGCGGCCTCGGGCCTGCCGGCCCATCGCCTGGAGCTGGAGATCACCGAGTCGGTCCTGCTGCAGGACAGCGCCGCCAACATGACCATGCTGCACGACCTGAAGGCCCTGGGCGTGCGCATCTCGATGGACGACTTCGGCACGGGCTACAGCTCGCTGAGCTATCTGCGCAGCTTCCCGTTCGACAAGATCAAGATCGACCAGACCTTCGTGCGCGACATCCTGCACGACAGCGACGCCCTGGCCATCATCAAGGCGGTGCTGGACCTGGGCGCGTCGATGGGCGTGGTCACTACGGCCGAGGGCGTCGAGACCCAGGCCCAGCTGGACGCCCTGCGCGGCCAGGGCTGCGCCGAGATCCAGGGCTACTTCATCAGCCGCCCGGCGCCGGCCGGTGAGATCGCCAAGATGCTGGGGGTGCGAGAAACCTTCTCCCAGAGGGAGAAGGAGGGGCCCGCGCCGAAGGCATGGGAGGATGAGGGGCTACAGCGGTCGAGGGCTTAACCCCTCACCCCAACCCTCTCCCTATGGGAGAGGGAGCGCCTAGGCGATCTTCTTCAGCGCCGCCCCAAGCTCCTCGACCATCTCCGGCGTCGTGGCCCAAGAGCACATGAAGCGCACCGCGCCGTCCAGGAAGCGGTAGACGAACCAGCCCTCGCCGCGCAGCCGCTCCAGGGCCTGTTCGTCCATCTCGACGAACAGGCCGTTGGCCTCGACGGGATGCTTGAGCGGGAAGGGCATCAGCCCGGCCAGCTTTTGCGCCATGGCGTTGGCGTGGGCCGCGCGAGCCGCCCAGGGACCCGTCCCGCCGTCCTCGCCCAGCAGGCCCAGCCACGGCGCGGCCAGGAAGCGGCCCTTCGACACCAGCTGCCCCGCGTGCTTGAGCCGCGAGTCCAGGCGGCGGGCATGGGCCGGGTTCAGGAACACCACGGCCTCGGTCGGGGTCGAGCCGGCCTTGGTTCCGCCCATGACGAGAATATCGACGCCCATCCTGGCGACGCTTTTCAGGTCGAAGCCCGCCGCGACGGCGTTGGCCAGGCGCGCGCCGTCCAGATGGACGCCGTAGCCCTTGGCCTTCACCGGCGCGACCAGGGCCCGCAGATGGTCTTCCGAATAGACCGTGCCGTACTCGGTGGCGGTGGTCAGGGACAGGGCCGCGGCCGGCTGGCGGTACGAGACGTCGGGTTCGGCCAGCGCCGCTTCCAGCGCCGCCACCTCGATCTTGCCCGAGGCGCCGGGCAGGCCGATCAGGCCGACGCCCTGGCCGAAGAAGCCCGGGGCGCCCGTCTCGTCGGTGCAGATGTGGGCGTGCTCATGGGCCAGCACCGCCTCGTGCGGCTGGGCCAGCACGGTCAGGGCGAAGGCGTTGGCGGCCGTGCCCGAGGCGGTGAACCGCACCTCGGCGTCGGCGTCCAGCAGGGCGCGGATGCGGTCGGCGGCCGCGCGGCTGACATGGTCGGTCCCGTAGCCCGAGGCCGTTCCGGCGTTGGCGGCGACCAGGGCGTCCATGACCTCGGGCATGGCGCCGGCGACGTTGTCCGAGGCGAAGTCGAAACGGGGAGCTGTCATGTCCCCTGGATAGGGGCGCGCGCGGGCAGGCTCAAGGTGCGAAGACGCGCGCTCCCCGCATTGGAAGATATAAACCCTCGTCATCCCGGAAGCCTCGCAGAGGCTATCCGGGACCCAGGGGCAAGCGGCAATGCGGCGGCCCCTGGGTCCCGGCTCTACAGCCCGCTACGCGGTCTTCCGGCCGGGATGACGAAGCCAAGTATGGCTGAGAGGATCGTTTACCGCGCCGCCGCCAGCGCCTGCGTCAGATCGGCGAGAATGTCGTCGATGTGCTCCAGCCCGACCGACAGGCGCACATAGCCGTCCGAGACGCCGGTCGCCAGTTGCTCCTCGGCGCTGAGCTGGGAGTGGGTGGTCGAGGCCGGGTGGATCGCCAGGCTGCGGGCGTCGCCGATATTGGCCACGTGGTAGAACAGCTTCAGCGCATCGATGAACTTGCGGCCCGCCTCGCGCCCGCCGGCCAGCTCGAAGCCCACCAGGCCGCCATAGCCGCCCGACAGGTAGCGGTCGGCGCGCTCGCGCTGCAGGCCGGTCTGGACGCTGGGATGGATCACGCGGGTGACGCCCGGCGCCGCCGACAGGGCCTTGGCGACGGCCGCTGCGTTCTCGGCGTGGCGGGTGATGCGCAGCGGCAGGGTCTCCAGGCCCTGCAGGATCTGGAAGGCGTTGAACGGCGACAGCGCCGCGCCGAGGTCGCGCAGCAGCACGGTGCGGGCCCGCAGGATGTAGGCGATCGGACCCAGCGGCTTGGCGGCCTGCGCCCACACCGCGCCGTGATAGCTGGCGTCCGGCGTGTTCAGGGTCGGGCTGCGCTCGGGATGGGCGGTCCAGTCGAAATTGCCGCCGTCGATGATGACGCCGCCGATCGAGGTGCCGTGGCCGCCGATGTACTTGGTGGTCGAATAGACGACGATCGCCGCGCCATGCTCCAGCGGCCGCGCCAGCAGCGGGGCGGCGGTGTTGTCGACGATCAGCGGGATACCGAGCTTGCGGCCGATCTCGGCCACCTCGGCGATCGGGAAGACGCTGAGCTTCGGATTGGGCAGGGTCTCGGCGTAGTAGGCGCGGGTGCGCGCGTCCGTGGCGCGGGCGAAGGCTTGAGGATCTTCCGGATCGACGAAGCGGACCTCGATCCCCTGGTCGCGCAGGGTGTTGGCGAACAGGTTCCAGGTGCCGCCATAGAGGTCGGTCGAGCTGACGACGTTGTCGCCGGCGCGGGCCAGGTTCTGGATCGCGAAGGCCGAGGCGGCCTGGCCCGAGGCCACCGCCAGGGCCGCGGCGCCGCCCTCCAGGGCCGCCAGCCGCTGCTCCAGGATGTCGGTCGTGGGGTTGCCCAGGCGCGTATAGATGTTGCCGAGCTTGCGCAGGGCGAACAGGTCGGCCGCGTGCTCGGCGCTTTCGAACTGGTACGAGGTCGTCTGGTAGATCGGCGGCGCGACCGCGCCCGTCACGGGATCCGCGCGCCAGCCGGCGTGCAGGGCCAGGGTTTCAGGATGAAGCTTGCGGTCGGACATCACGCGGTTCCTGTTGCTCTTACTGACAACGACGCCGCGACCTTAGCCGTCCGAACGCCCGCGATGAGGTCCATTATTCTCGCCGCCGCTCCAGAAAATCTTCAGGTCGCCCGCGCCCAGTCCCTCACGTCCTCGACGAACAGCCCCGGCTCCTCCATCGCCGCGAAGTGGCCGCCGCGCGGCATCTCGCTCCAGCGGACGATGTTGTAGGCCCGGTCGGCCCACGAGCGGGGCGGAGGCTTGTAGATGCTCTCGCCGGGGAAGTTGGCGAAGGCGGTCGGGGTCTCGCAGCGCTGGCCCTCGGCCAGGACCGGGCCGCCTTCCTCGATCATGGCGCGGTAGTACCAGGCGCCGGTCGTGAAGCTGCCGGTCATCACGTAGATCATGACGTTGGTCAGCAGCTGGTCGCGCGTGAACACCTGCTCGAACGGCTTGGTCGACAGGTCCGCCCAGTCGTGGAAGCGCTCCAGGATCCAGGCGGCCTGGCCGACGGGGTTATTGGCCCCCAGCCAGGCCACCGACTGCGGCTTACTCGCTTGCAAGCGAAAATAGGCGCCGTAGGCGTCCATCTGGGCGCCGAAGCCGGTGATCCAGGCGATCTCCTCCGGGCTCGTGGGCGGGCCGGCGGGACGCAGGCCGATCATGTTCAGGTGGATGGCCTTGGCGTGGGCGCCCTGGTCGAGGCCCAGCCACGAGGTGACCAGCCCGCCCCAGTCGCCGCCTTGGGCCAGATAGGTCGGATAGCCCAGCTCGCGGGTCATCAGGGTGTTGAACAGCCGCGCGGTGGCCCGCTGGCCCAGCGGCCGCTTGGGCTTGCCGGAAAAGCCGAAGCCCGGCAGCGACGGGACGACCAGGTCGAAGGCGTCGGCCGGATCCCCGCCGTGGCGTGAGGGGAAGGCCAGGGGCTCGATGGCGTCCCAGAACTCGAAATGGCTGCCCGGCCAGCCGTGGGTGACCAGCAGCGGGCGCTTGCCCTTGGCCTCGCCCACCACATGGACGAAGTGGATGTCCAGATCCTCGATCGTCGCGGTGAACTGCGGGAAGCGGTTCAGGCTCGCCTGCGCCGCGCCGACGTCGAAGCCGTCGGTCCAGTAGCCGCAAAGATCCTTCAGGAAGTCGGCGTCGCAGCCATAGGCCCAGCCGCCGCCTTCCGGAGCCGGCGGGAATTCATAGGCGCGGACCTGGCTCAGGACCTTGTCGACCTGGTCGCGGGACCAGCTGACCTCGAACGGCGTCGCCATGGCGGCCTCCCTGTTTTGCTGGGAGGAGAGTTTGATTTCCCCGACGGAGGTCAAATCAAACCGTGTCATCCCGGATAGCCTCTGCGAGGCTTCCGGGATGACACGGGAACTGGGAGGTCAAGCCGCCGCCGCTCTCCACGCCCGCACCTTCGGCCACAGCATGTTGACCGCCAGGCCGGTCAGCACCAGGGCCGCGGCGATCAGCTTCCAGGCGGGCAGGGCCTCGTGCAGCAGCAGGGCCGAGGCGCCCATGCCGAAGACGGGGACCAGCAGGGCCATCGGGGTGACGGTGGCGGCCGGGTGCCTCGCCAACAGCCAGCCCCAGGCGGCGTAGCCGAACATGGTGTTGCCCACCGCCTGCCAGGCGACGGCGACCCAGGTCAGGGCGTCGGCGTGGGTCACGCCCTTGACGATGGCCGGCCAGCCTTCCAGCCACAGCGACATGAGAAACAGCGGCGGGATCGAGAACAGGCTCGCCCAGACCACATAGGCCAGCATGTTCACGGAGCCGGCCTGGCGAGCGACGATGTTGCCGCCCGACCAGCTGGCGGCCGCCAGCAGCACCAGGAGGACGCCCAGCGGCGTCGCCGAGCCGCCGCCGTGCGCGGCGATCAGCACGATGCCCGAGGCCGCCAGCAAGAGGGCGGCGATCTGGAAGGCCTTGATCGGCTCGCGATTGATCCGCATCGCCATGCCGATCGTGAAGAACACCTGGGTCTGCACGACCAGCGAGGCCAGGCCCGGCGAGATGTGGCCCTTCATGGCCACGAACAGCAGGCCAAACTGCCCGGCGCCGATCAGCACGCCATAGGCGGCGAGGTTCGCCCAGGACACGGGCGGGCGCTTGACGAAGAACGCCACCGGCAGCAGCACCAGGGTGAAGCGCAGGGTGGCGAACAGCAGCGGCGGCAGGTGGTCCAGCCCCACGCGAATGACCACGAAGTTCGTGCCCCAGACCGCCACCACGGCCAGGGCCAGCAGGAAGTGGCGCAGGGGCAGGGACGCGTTCGACATGGGCGCTCCGTCGGCGGGGTGAGGCTTGGATTGCGCCGTCGGTTGCGTCGGAGCAATGGAAACATTGTCCCGATGACAATGCTTAGCTCCAAACATCCCGGGTCATCCCGGCCGTAGCGCGAAGCGCGTAGAGCCGGGACCCAGGGGCGGCGCGCGCGGCGTTCCTTCACCCCCTGGGTCCCGGATAGCCTCTGCGAGGCTTCCGGGATGACACGTGAAGAGAGGCGAAACGCCCGTTTGACTTGCCGCGGGGCCTCCGCCTAGCTTCCTCCCAACAGAGGGAGAGAACGCCATGGGCTGGGACCTGCTGGTCGCCAAGGACGACTTGCGCCGCACGGAGCTCCGCGAGACGGCGCCCGCGCCGCTGGCCGATGGCGAGGTGCGGCTGGCCATCGAGAGCTTCGCCCTGACCGCCAACAACATCACCTACGCCGTGTTCGGCGAGATGATGCAGTACTGGAACTTCTTTCCCGCGCCGGAGGGCTTTGGCCGCGTGCCGGTCTGGGGTCACGCGCGGGTCGAGGAAAGCCGCCATCCCGAGATCCCCGTGGGCCAGCGCTTCTACGGCTATTGGCCGATGTCCACGCACCTGACCGTGCAGGCCAGGGCCGGCAAGAGCGGGTTCCTCGACGCCGCGCCGCATCGCCAGCCGATGGCCGTGATCTACAACCAGTACGCCGCGGTCGGGGGCGAGGAGCCGCTGGAGGCCTATCGCGCCCTGCTGCAGCCGCTGTTCATGACCTCGTTCCTGATCGAGGACCAGCTGGACGAGGCCGGCTTCCACGGGGCCAACAGCGTGATCCTGTCCAGCGCCTCGTCCAAGACCGCCATCGCCCTGGCGGCGCTGCTGCATCGGCGCGGCGACGTGAAGGTCGTGGGCCTGACCTCGCCCCGCAACAAGGCCTTCGTCGAGGGGCTGGGCTTCTACGACCAGGTCGTGCTCTACGACGATATCGCCAGCGCGCCGATCGCGACGCCCGCCGTCTTCGTCGACTTCGCCGGCGACAGCCAGGTGCTGGGCGCGGTGCACCGCCGGTTCGGCGATGATCTGAAGGCTTCGATCCTGGTCGGCGGCACCCACTGGGAGGTCCCGCGCGTCCAGGCGGAGCTGCCCGGTCCGACGCCGGCCTTCTTCTTCGCCCCCGATCGCATCGCCAAGCGCCGCCAGGACTGGGCCGGCGGCGAGTTCGACCGCCGCTACGGCGAGGCCTGGACGCCGTTCGTGTCCGACGCCGCGCGGTGGCTGACGGTGAAGGAGGGGCAGGGGCCCGAGGCGATCCGCGCGGCCTATCTGGAGCAGGTCGAGGGCGGTACGGCGCCGGATGTCGGGGTGGTGTTGCGGCCGTAGTGATCCTTCTCCCCTTGCGGGAGAAGGTGGCGCGAAGCGCCGGATGAGGGGTTGAAAGACGTGTCCGGAAAACGGAGCGCGACCCCTCACCCGGCCGCCTAAGGCGGCCACCCTCTCCCGCAAGGGGAGAGGGAAAACAGAAAACGCCCGCCCTGGTCTCCCGGGGCGGGCGTTGTCGTCTTCAGATCAGCTCAAGCCTCAGACCAGCGACCCGTGGCACTGCTTGAACTTCTTGCCCGAGCCGCAGGGGCAGGGGGCGTTGCGGTTGGTGCGTTCCCAGTCTTCCGGCAGGGCCGAGACCGGCAGGGCTTGGCGTTGCTCGGGCGACAGGCCGTCGGGAATCGCGCCGGCCGTGGCGGCGTTCTCGCCGGTCAGCGGATCGAGGTGGACCTCCTGCAGCCCTTCCAGCGACTGGTGCGGCATCTCCGGCTCGGCATAGGCGATCTCGACCGTCATCAGCCAGCGGGTGGTGTTGGTGCGGAGATCCCCCAGCAGCTTCTCGAACAGCGAGAAGGCCTCGGTCTTGTACTCGTTCAGCGGATCGCGCTGGCCGTAGCCGCGCAGGCCGATGACGTTGCGCAGGTGGTCCAGGTGCATCAGGTGCTCGCGCCACTGCAGATCGATCATCTGCAGCAGGAAGTTCTTCTCGACCTGGCGCATCTGCTCGGGCGTGATGATCACCTCGCGCTGGGCGGCGTACTCGTCGGCCGCCTTGGTGATGCGGTCCTTGATCTCCTCATCGGCGATGCCTTCCTCGGCGGCCCACTCGGCGATCGGCAGGTCCAGGCCCAGGATCGACTTCACGCGCTCGGTCAGGCCCTCGATGTCCCACTGCTCGGCATAGGCCTTGGGCGGCAGGTGGCGGGCGACCAGGTCGTCGATCGTGTCGTGGCGCATCTCGGCGATGATGTCCGAGAGGTCGCTGGACTCCATGAACTCCTGGCGCTGCTCGAACACGGCCTTGCGCTGGTCGTTGACGACGTCGTCGTACTTCAGGAGGTTCTTGCGGATCTCGTAGTTGCGCTGCTCGACGCGCTTTTGCGCCGTGGCGATGGCGTTGTTCAGCCACTTGTGGGTGATGGCCTCGCCTTCCTGGACGCCGAAGGTGCGCATGATCGCGTCCAGACGGTCGCCGGCGAAGATGCGCAGCAGATCGTCCTCGCACGACAGGAAGAACTTCGAGCGGCCCGGGTCGCCCTGACGGCCCGTCCGGCCGCGCAGCTGGTTGTCGATGCGGCGGCTTTCGTGGCGCTCGGTGCCCAGCACGAACAGGCCGCCGGCGTCCAGCGCCTGCCTCTTGCGGTCGGCGATCTCGGCCTCGAGGCGGGCGCGTTCCTCGGCCTCGTCCTCGACGGTGATTTCGAGGCCCATGCCCTTCTGCTGCTGGCGCCAGTTGAACAGGCGCATGTCGATGCTGCCGCCCAGCTGGATGTCGGTGCCGCGGCCGGCCATGTTGGTGGCGATGGTCACCGCGCCCGGCACGCCGGCGTCGGCGACGATCAGGGCTTCCTGCTCGTGGAAGCGGGCGTTCAGCACCTGGTGCGGAATGCCCTTCACCTTCTTGCCGTCCTTCTCGAAGCTGTAGTTCGACAGCAGGCGGGACAGCTCTTCCGACTTCTCGATCGAGACGGTGCCGACCAGGATCGGCTGGCCGCGCACGTGGCAGTCGGCGATCTGCTTCAGGATCGCTTCGTTCTTCTCGCGCTCGGTGCGATAGACCTCGTCATCGTCGTCGATGCGCTGGATCGGACGGTTGGTCGGGATCTCCGACACGCTCATCTTGTAGATGTCGTCGAATTCCTGCGCCTCGGTCGAGGCCGTGCCGGTCATGCCCGACAGCTTCTTGTAGAGGCGGAAGTAGTTCTGGATCGTCACCGAGGCCAGGGTCTGGTTCTCGGGCTGGATGTCGGCGCCTTCCTTGGCCTCGATGGCCTGGTGCAGGCCTTCCGACAGGCGGCGGCCGGTCATCATGCGGCCGGTGAACTCGTCGATCAGGACAACCTCGCCGCCCTTGACGATGTAGTCCTTGTCGCGCGTGTACAGCACGTTGGCGCGCAGGGCCTGGTTGACGTGGTGCACCACCGAGACGTTGGCCGCGTCGTAGAGACCCGCCGAGTCCTCGGCCAGGTGGCCGCCGGCCATCAGGATCTCTTCGATCTTTTCCTGGCCGTCCTCGGTCAGGATGACCTGCTTCTGCTTCTCGTCGTGGTCGTAGGTGGTCTTGTCCTTGATCAGCTCCTTCACGAGCAGATCGATGGTCTTGTAGAACTCGCTGCGGTCCTCGGTCGGGCCCGAGATGATCAGCGGGGTGCGGGCCTCGTCGATCAGGATCGAGTCCACTTCGTCGACGATCGCGAAGTTGTGGCCGCGCTGGACCATTTCCGAGACGTCATAGACCAGATTGTCGCGCAGATAGTCGAAGCCGAACTCGTTGTTCGTGCCGTAGGTGATGTCGCTGCGATAGGCGCGCTGGCGCTCGCCTTGCGACAGGCCGTTGACGATCACGCCGTAGGAGAGGCCCAGGAAGTTGTAGACCTGACCCATCCAGTCGGCGTCGCGGCGGGCCAGGTAGTCGTTGACGGTGATGACGTGGACGCCCTTGCCTTCCAGGGCGTTCAGATAGGTCGGCAGGGTGGCGACCAGCGTCTTGCCTTCACCGGTGCGCATTTCCGAGATGCCCGAGAAGTGCAGCACCATGCCGCCGACCATCTGGACGTCGAAGTGGCGCATGCCCAGCACGCGCTTGGAGGCCTCGCGCACGGTGGCGAAGGCTTCGTTCAGGATGTCGTCGAGAGTCTCGCCCTTTTCGAGGCGCGCCTTGAACTCCGAGGTCTTGCCCTTCAGGGCCTCGTCGGACAGCGCGGCGTATTCGGCTTCATAGGCGTTGATCTTCGCCACCCGCGCCGCCAAGGCCTTGACCTTGCGTTCGTTCGAAGAGCCGAAGAGCTTTTTGGCGAAACCAAGCATGCAGAGGAAATCCGGAGCGATTATTATTGAAGCCGGCGCAAAGGCTTTGGCGGCCTCGACTACGGTGTTTTTCGGGGCGTGTTGACCGACGGAAAAACCGCTCGACTTGCACGCGCGCGAGACTTAAGCACCGGTCAAGGGCCTGTCAACGCGACGGGGTTTTTCCTGTTCCCCTTGGGTTTTACGTAACACGGGCAGCGCGCATGGCGAACACGCAAGGCCGGGCATCGGGTGGGCAAGGCGGTTTCTTCTCCCTCGGCGGCGTCGGTCTGGCGGTCGCTTTGGCCCTTCTGGTCGCCGCCTGCGGCCAGAACAAGGTCGCTGAAAAGCCGCCCGAGCCGGGCGACACGGCCGTCGCCCGCGTCAACGGCCAGGTGATCTGGGCCAGCGACGTCAAGCGCGAGGCCGTCGCCCAGGGCCTGATCAGCGAGGGTGAGCCGCTGGACGTCTCCAGCGAGGTCTTCCGCCAGCGTCTCGACGAGGTCATCGACCAGAAGCTGCTGGCCGCCGAAGCCATCAAGCGCAAGATCGACAAGGATCCGGTGGCCCAGCGGCGCCTGGCCGCCGCGCGCGAACGGATTCTCGGCGACATGCTGGTCGAGGGCGTGGTCGAGAAGGCCGTCACCGACGACGCCATCCGCAAGCTCTACGCCGAGCAGCAGAAGCTCTCCAAGCGCTCGGAAGAGATCCGCGCCCGCCAGATCATCGTCGGCAGCCAGGCCGAGGCCGAGAGCGTCAAGAAGCTGCTGGCCTCCGGCGCCTCGTTCGACGCCCTGGCCATGGAGCGCTCGACCGACCAGGCCACGCGCTTCAACGGCGGCGATCTCGGCTACTTCACCCTGGACGTGATGCCCGAACCCTATGGCGTCGCCTTGAAGGACGCCCAGAAGGGCGCCCTGGTCGGTCCGTTCGCGGCCGAGGGCGGCTGGGTCCTGGTCCGGGTCGAGGACAAGCGCGTCGAGGAGCCGATCACGCTCGAGGCGGCCCGTCCCCAGATCGTGCGCTTCCTGACCTATGACCAGGTGCGCGACATCCTCGAGAAGCTGCGCGGCTCGGCCAAGGTCGAGATGCTGATCGGCAGGCCCCAGGACGCCCCAATGAACAGCGCCCAGGAGCCGGCCTCGGCCCCCGCCGACATTCCAGGCGGCCCGCCGGCTTCGGCGCCGCCTTCCGCTCAACCCGCCAAGAAGTAAGACGCGGTTCCGATGACCAAGACCCCCAAAGCCTCCGGCAAGACCACCGCCGCGAAGGCCCCCGAGCCCGCGTCCGCGCCCGCCGAGCGGGGCGTGATCGACGCGATCGTCGACCCGCTGACCTCGGCGCTGAAGCGCGCGGGCCTGCGTCGCGCCCAGAAGTCGGCGGGCGAGACCTCGACCGCGCCCGCGGGCGCTCCTGCTCCAGCGCCGACCGGCGCGGGCAAGCCGGGCCTGGCGATCTCGCCCCTGGCCGTGCCGTTCCCGACCATCCCGCCGATCGCCGGCGTCGAGATCGCCACCGGCCGGGCCGGCTTCTACAAGCACGAGCGCGAGGACCTGCTCTTGATGCGCTTCGCCGAGGGCGCCTCGGCGGCGGGCGTCTTCACCCGTCACGGCGTCGGCTCGGCCCCGGTGGACTGGTGCAAGCGCCAGCTGGCCGCGTCGGGCGGCGCCGACGTGCGCGCCCTGGTGGTCAACGCCGGCTGCGCCAACAGCTTCACCGGCAAGCCCGGCGCCGATGCGGTGCGCCGCGTGGCGACCGCCGTGGGCAAGCGCCTGGACTGCCGCCAGCGCGACGTGATGATGGCCTCGACGGGCGTCATCGGCGTCATTCTGGACGACAGCAAGATCACCGCCCGCCTGCCCGAAGTCGAGGCGCGCCTGACCGCCGACGCCTGGGCCCAGGCCGGTCGGGCGATCATGACCACCGACACCTTCCCGAAGGGCGCCTATGCGACCGCGATGATCGACGGCGTCGAGGTCAAGATCGCGGGGATCGCCAAGGGCTCGGGCATGATCGCGCCGGACATGGCGACCATGCTGGCCTTCGTCGCCACCGACGCGGCCATCGCGCCCGCCGCCCTGCAAACCCTGGTCTCGCTCTATACCCGCACGACGTTCAACTGCGTGACGGTGGACGGCGACCGCTCGACCAACGACACCTTGCTGCTGTTCGCCACCGGCCAGTCGGGCGCGCCCAGGATCAGCCGTCCGGGCGACAAGCGCCTGGCCGATTTCCGCGAGAAGCTGGAGCACGTGCTGCTGGATCTGGCCCTGCAGCTGGTCCGCGACGGGGAAGGGGCGACGAAGTTCGTCAAGATCACCGTCAACGGCGCCGAGAGCCCCGCCTCGGCCCGCAAGATCGCGCGCACCATCGCCGAGAGCCCGCTGGTCAAGACCGCCTTCGCCGGCGAGGACGCCAACTGGGGCCGCATCGTCATGGCCGTCGGCCGCGCCGACGAGCCGGTCGCCCGCGAGCGGATCAGCGTCAAGTTCGGCGACCTCTACGCCGCCCGCGACGGCCTGATCTCGCCCGAGTACGACGAGGCCAAGATGAGCGCCTACGTCAAGAACCAGGAATTCGAGGTCAGCGTCGACGTCGGCGTCGGCAAGGGTTCGGCCACGGTCTGGACCTGCGATCTGACCAAGCAGTACGTGGCGATCAACGGGGATTACCGGAGCTAGAGGTATTTCCCTCTCCCCTTGCGGGAGAGGGTGGCCCACGAAGTGGGTCGGGTGAGGGGT
>NZ_LSJA01000160.1 GCF_001556515.1 Caulobacter sp. CCH9-E1
GAGGGGTCAACTTTGGACGCATATTGGGGGTCAGCTTTGGACGCCGTTTGACATTCTGCGATTAACGAAGCGTTTACCAGCGTAGTCGCAGCTATCTCTGGGCAATACTCTGCTTGGGCGTCGGCTATTTTTAAGTTGACCCGGCCGAGCAAGGCAATTGCTCAGCGAGAATCGCTTGACCCGACTCGGCTCAAGCGGCCCAGTCCACCAGTTACAGGTTCAACCAGGAGGTACGGACAAAAAGAAACCGCCGATCTTTCGACCGGCGGGGGATCTTAGAAAGCGCAACCGATTGGCGTCGGTGAGCTCGCAACCAACTTTCCCAGCGACTCTGCGCAATCTTCCCCCCCTCGTCAACTGAAAAACGCCTTTCGGGGCGACGGCGGAGCTTTGCCTAAAGTCCAGCCTCCCCTCACGGGGAAAATGCAATGCAAGCTCAAGGACTTGCGAGCGGGCGCGGTTTGCGCCCGATTAATGTCGCGCGCGTGCGCTCTAGCCAGCTGGCCGAGACCTTCTCGGGATTACCCGCCGGCGTCTCGAAGTACGAGATCAAGGCCTGGCTTCAGGCTGCAACTTCCAGGGCCATGGGGATCGGCCGAGCCGCCAAGAAGCTCCTGCAGAACCTGGTCGATACGGCAGCGCCGGACGCTTACGCCTGTCGCGGAGCATCTGACGGCGGATACAACGCTCACATGGGCTTGGTGGTCTTCAAATCCAACCGGCGCCTGGCCGAAGAGCTAGAGGTAGGAGAGGAAGCCGTTCGGAAGTCCCTGAAGCAGCTGGCCGATGCCGGTTGGATCGCCTTTCGCGACAGCACGACCCGTAAGCGGTTCGCGCAGCGTGACGAGCGAACGGGCGAGATCCTGGTCGCCTTCGGTATCGACCTGCGCGCGCTCTGTGCGCGTGCTGATGAGTTGCGGGAACTGGCCAACGTCAGCGAAGCTGAGTTTTCGCTTCTGCGTGACATTCAGCGCAACATCAGCTCGCTGTTCAATCAGCTCCGGGTCTTCGCAGCGCATCCTTGTTTCGGGCCGTATTTCACCGATCAGGAAGAGGTCCTTAGGCTGGCCGACAGGATGCGCAAATCGCGCAACATCGTCGCTGCGCAGGAGGCTTTCATTCGCCTGGTTGATCGGCGTTCCGAACTCGAGATTCTCTTCTGTGATTTGGCGGAGCGTGGCCTCTTGGAAGCAAATTATAGGGGCGCGCCCATCGAAAGTTCCCACCAGAGAACTTCAAACCAACAGCCTAAAAATCAAAAAACATCAGGAATCTCCTTCGGCGAGGAGGAGGCTACGATCGATGGGTTCATGGCTGAGTTTGTAGCCGCTGTAGAGGCTGCGGAGGCGTGCGCGGCTGAAATGTCGCGTGACGGCGTTCCAAACCTTTCTGAGCCTGATGAGCACCCTACTCCGCCCTCTGTCCGCGTGCCTGGCGTCAATCAGATGCTGAAAACACTGCCGGACGTCATGCTTCGCGCCGGTGTGGAGTTCCACGCCAGTTCATTGTTCAGCGATCCCAAGCGTCTGCTCGACGGTTACGCGAACAACTCTGCCGCCGTTTGCGGCCTCTCACGTGCGGAGATCCAGGATTGTCGGGCGACGATGGGCGACCAGGCCTTCAGGACGGTCGCGTTCATTGCGCGCTTCAAGGTCGGCGTAGCTAGCCCTAGGGCCTATCTGCTCGGGCTTCGGAACAAGATTTCCCTGGCGCGCCTTTCGGAGGGCGGAGATTCGATCGTCCTGGATCTCAACCGGTCTTGGTTCGGCCTTTATCGCGGTTCGAAGTCCGAGGTGGTTCATTAGAACCCTACGCCCCCTCCCCTGCTCTCTTTCTCCGGTGTCGATGTCGCTGGAAGGTCATCTTCATGTCTATTTTCAATGGATTGCACGCGTTTGTTAAGCTGGTTGCTTTGTGCTGTTGGTATGCGTCGGACGGGGCGTTATCATGTCGCCCAGGGGCCGTCGCTTTGCGTCGGCGGCTCCGGGTCGCCCATCTCAGCCTTCTTCCGGGTCTGGCGCGCGTACCTCCAGTTGTCGATCACCTGGGCTGCGGCGCCTGTGTTGTGGACGGCGCCAGCGTTCTTGTTCTGTGCGATCGCAACCCTGTTAAGGTTGGGCTAGCCTCGGTGCTCTAGCGGTTCGGTTTACGTATTACGTGAGTTGCGCGCAAATCGCGCATAGTACGAGATACGGGCGTTGCGCGACTTGCCTGGAGTGCGGGTTTTGCGCGAAACGCGGGCGTGTCGAGAGTTGCGCGTCATGTGTCGTATTGCGCGACTTTCACGCATGGCGAGAGTGTCGCGCTATTCGCGTCCTACTCCGTAGTGCGTGAAACTCGCGTTTTGCTTGACATGCGCGAATATCGCGAGTATCCCGCATTTCATGTCATTCGCGATTTGCGTGCCAATACATGCAATTCACGCTGTTCGCGTCAGTCGCATAATTCGCGCACCTCTCGTCTGACGCGCCTGTCGCGCTTTGCCCGTAGTCTACGCGATGCGTGTATGACGGGAATTGACGGCGAAATAGCTAGGTGCGCTAATCGACCGGTCGGTTGGCCTTTGAGCGGAGATTCTCGCCCATGCCCGTTATCTCATTCGTCTCGTCGAAAGGCGGTGTCGGCAAGACCACCTCCGCCTTGCTGGTCGCCAGCATCCTGGCCGAACACGCCAATACCCACGTCACCCTGGTCGACGCGGATCCCAACAAGCCGCTCCTAAAGTGGTCGGCGCTGCCTGGCCGCCCGGAGACGATCACCGTCGTCGCCGATGAGGCTGAGTCGCGCATCGTCGACATCATTGATGAAGCCTCGACCACGTCGAAGTTCGTCATTGTCGATCTCGAAGGGGCGGCGACCAGCCGCGTGTCCAACGCCATCAGCATGTCGAACCTGGTGATTATCCCGCTACAGGGATCGGGGCTGGACGCTGATCAGGCCGTCAAAACGATCCGATTGATCCTGAACGCCGGCAAGTCGCAGCGCCGCAAGATCCCGTATCGCGTTCTCTTCACGCGCATGCCTCCAATCATCAATTCGAACAACATGAAGGCCATTCGCAGCACGCTTGAAGCTGCTGATGTGCCGATCATGGAAACCGCGCTTATCGAGCGCGAAGCATTCAAGGCTGTGTTCCTGCACGGCGGAACACTAACGGGTCTGGATCCCAAGGCCGTATCTGGCACGGACAAGGCGCTGAGGAACGCGACCGCCGTCACCAAGGAGATCCTTGAGCTGCTCAAGACCCTCGGCAACCAGGCGGAGGCTGCCTAATGACCCTCAAGAGGCAGCTCCCCGGTTTCTCGGTCGACCTTGGACAAGACGATACCGACATCGCCCCCGAAACCAGCCTCGCCAATCTGGCCGAGGGCCTGGATCTGCCGACGATCAGGCCGTCGGCTTCCGAACTGCGAGCGGTCGAAGAGGTCGGCGAGCGCATGGGGTTCAGCCGGCGCGAACCACAGCCGATCGCCAAACCCAAGCGCGGCAAAGTCGCCAAGCCGCCGCCCAAAGAGCTCATGTTGACCATCCGTCTGGACGATCACGTCAAGACGCGGTTCCAGGACCTCTGCTACGCCCAAGGGCGTACCGCCAAGGTCAGCGATACCCTTGAGCGCATGATGAACGCCTTCGAATGGGCGCAGCAGAACGGTTGGGAAGGGTAGGGGGCCTTGTCGTCGGGCCCCGTCGTCTTGATTTGCCTTGACCTGCGCCCGCGGTCCACGGACCGCAGGGCGCTAATGCGCACCCGCGCCAAGATCCGTTCCGTCGAAGCCTATATAGACGGCGTCCGCGCCGACGGCGGGGTGGTGCTCCATTATCGTCCAGCCGCCGACGCCGCGCTTGAAACCCTCTCACGGCTCAGGCCCCTCGAGGGCGAAACCGTTCTGACGTGGGACCAGGACGAGGACCCGTTCGACAATCTGGCGTTCCGCATGGCGCTCGACGGCCACGATCCCTCAAAGGTTCTGCTCCTCTGCGGCGTTCGCGATGGAGTCTCAGCAGACTTCTGCATGCGGCTGGCGAACATCGGCTACGACGTCCACTGGTTGAAGGTCGACCTCACAGCCGACATGGACTTGATGAACGCCAGCTACGCCGCGACGCTGACCGAAGTGAGCCACCCACGCGTGGTCCACAAGCGACTTGGTCCGGCCAATGAGAACCTCGGGCGCAAGCGCGCCAATGACGCATGATCGACCATCATCTTACCGTCTCGATCGACGGCCTTGTCGAACCCCTACCGGCTGTTTCGGCCGACGGCCGGGACCAACGCGTGGGGTGGGCGGTGACGAACACAGCGCTCTGCGTCGCGGCGATGGGGGCATGCGTCCTCGCCTTCTTCGTCCGACCTTGGGCGGGCTTGGCGATCGCGACGTTTGTCTTCTGCCTGGAGGCTACGCGAGCGGTTTTGATCCTTCTCGGACGGTACACCGCCCACCATCCCGTTGATGGGACACAGCGGCGGGCAGCCGCGGCGTCCTGCGCGATTTCGGCAGCGGCAGGACC
>NZ_LSJA01000161.1 GCF_001556515.1 Caulobacter sp. CCH9-E1
GGACGCTAGGGCGGATGCGGGACGCAGACGCCATACATCTTGTCCAGGACAGCCAAATACTCCGCCATCGGCTGCAATCCCATGGCCGCTCGTCGCGCCTCAAGTTCTTCTGGCGCCTCAAGGTCACTCGGGACAGCGTACTTGCCCTCTTTGCACGTAGTGCCTTGCGTGCCGTAACGCTGAGGTCGCCGATCTGTCGTCGCGACACGGTCATATAGCCGCGCGTAGTCTTCTGGCCGCGCCTCGCGCGCCTTTGCGAGAGGCCCCAAGAGCGAGAGGACCTGTCGCTGGAAATCGATGTCGCCCGAGTGATTGGCGATGAGCACCGCCGTTGCGGCGGTGCGCTCAGATGTCTCCGAGATTTTTGGCCAACCATGCGCGGCGATGATGCCCTTCAGCCGCTCGGTATGAGCTCGATCCTGTTCGTCGATGACGAGTCCTGCTTGAGCTTGCACCTTCGCACGTATCTCTGGGGCAAGATCGCGGGTTGCCTCCAGCATGCTTATTCGCATGGCGCGATCGACCTCGCCCATCCCAGCGATAGCCTCGATGACGTTTGCCCTGCTGGCGACCCCCTTCAGCTTGGCGATGACAGGCGCAGCCGCTTCGGGTGGCAGTGTCTCAGCACCTCCAGACACAGGGCTGGTTGCAAGAGTAAGCGCGGTGAGGATGGCCGTAGGATTCATCTGAACTCCCCC
>NZ_LSJA01000162.1 GCF_001556515.1 Caulobacter sp. CCH9-E1
TCGGAGATGTGTATAAGAGACAGCCGTGGGCCGACACGGGGAGAGCACGGATGAACGAGGACTGGAGCGCCGGCTATGTGGTCGAGACGGGCTACACCTACGGCGCCTATCCGGAGCTGAACCCGGTCCGCTCGGCCTTTCCGCTGCTGCTGAAGGGGCTGCGGGCGCCGAAGATCCAGACGGCCTGCGAGTTGGGTTTCGGCCAGGGCTGTTCGGCGGCGCTGCATGCGGCCACGCAAGCCGATATCGACTGGTGGGGCTGCGACTTCGCCCCGGCCCAGGCGGTGTTCGCCCGCGACCTGGCGGCGGCCAGCGGGGCGAGGGCCCACTTCTTCGACGACGCCTTCGACGAGTTCGCCGAGCGGCCGGGCCTGCCGGAGTTCGACTTCGTGGCCCTACACGGCGTGTGGAGCTGGGTGAATGACGCGGCGCGCGAGAAGATCGTCGCGTTCCTGCGCCGCAAGCTGAAGCCCGGCGGCCTCGTCTACATCTCGTACAACACCCAGCCGGGCTGGGCGATGGCCGGGCCGCTGCGCCACCTGATGAAGCGCCACGCCGAGACGCTGGGCGCGCCGGGCCTGGGCCCCGCCGCCAACCTGGACGCGGCCCTGCTGACCATGCAGCGCTTCTTCGCCGAGGACCCGGTCTATTCGCGGCTCAATCCGGGCGTGATCGACCGCCTGGAGGGCCTGCTGAAGCAGGACCGCGCCTATATGGTCCACGAGTACATGAACCGCGACTGGCATCCGATGTGGTTCGCCGACGTCGAGGCGCGGCTGTCGGGCGCCAAGCTGTCGTTCGCGACCTCGGCCTACATGCCCGACCAGGTCGAGGAGCTGAACGTCTCGCCGGGCATGGCCGGCTTCCTGCGCGAGCTGCCCGATCCGTCGCTGCGCGAGACCTTCCGCGACTTCGCCGTCCAGGCCCAGTTCCGCCGCGACTACTGGCTGCGCGGGCTCTCGCCCCTGGCGCCCGCCGATCAGCGCCGAGCCCTGCGCGACCAGCGCGTGGTCCTGGCCCGGCCCGCCGGCCAGCCGCTGGAGAAGGCGCGGGGGACCTTCGCCGAGGTCGCCCTGGGCGGGCCGCTGTACGACGCGATCCTCGAGACCCTGGGCGACGGCCAGCCCCGCCCGATCGGCGAGCTGGAGGCCGCCGCGCCCGGGGGGACGGCCTTCCCTCAGCTGACGACGGCCCTGGCCCTGCTGATGGCCCAGGGCGTGGTCGCCTCGGCGCAGAGTGCGGAGAGCGCGGCGCGCGGGGCCGGGACGGCGCGGGCCCTGAACCTGGAGCTGGCGCGGCGAGCGGCCGAGGCGACGAACCTGGGCTTCCTGGCCTCGCCCGTGACCGGCGGCGCGATCACCGTTCAGCGCTTCCACCAGCTGTTCTGGCTGGCGCGCGAGCGGGACGGCGGCGGACCGGCCGAGTGGGCGGCTTTCGCGGCCCGGACCCTCGCGGACCAGGGCCAGGCGCTGGTCGCCGGCGGCGCGCCCCTGCAGGGCGAGGCGGCCCAGGCGGCGCTGCAGGCCCAGGCGGTCGCCTTCGCCGACACCGTGCTGCCGTGCTGGCGGGGTCTCGGCATCGCCTGAACTGGACAGAAGGTCGCAGGGACGAGGGGCGCGGGGCCTGCCATCGTGGGGCGTCTCCTGGGGATTCGGAGGCGGACTCGGCGGAGGGACCGGCATGGCGGGCCTGGACGTTGGTGGCGTTGAGCTTGAGTTCCCCTGTCCGCGCTGCGGCGCCGCCGCCCGCGCGACGATCGAGGCGGTGCGGTTCCTGCCGGTGATCGACTGCGCCTGCGGCGAGCGGTTCGGGGTCTGCCTCGAAACCTTCGCCCAGCAGGTCTCCTCCGCCGAAACCGCGGCCAAGGCGGCCCGCCGGGCCCGGCGAAAGGCCTGAGCCGCTCACTTCCCTGACGTCAGCCTTGCCGCGCGGCCGGTTTGGGCTCACCGTCAACAGAACAACGATAAGATGAGGGAGTGAAACCATGACGCCGCCCGACGGCGGCTCGCCCGTGCGCGAGCCTTCCTCCGCTCCGTTCAAGCCGCTGCCGATGAAGGGCCCCGACGTCAGCGTCGAGCGCCGGGCCGACGGCTCGATCGTCATCACCTCGAACCACGCGCCCGGCGAGGGGCCGCGCTCGATCGCGCACCTGTTCGCGCAGAAGGCGGGCGAGCATCCCGAGCGGCCGTACCTGAAACAGCGCGAGCCGAACCACGGCCCTTGGCGGCAGGTGAGCTACGGCGAGGCCCTGCGCCAGGTCGAGGGGATCGGCCAATGGCTGCTGGACCAGGGCCTGACCCCGGCCGACAGCGTCATGATCCTGTCGAGCAATTCGATCGAGCACGCCCTGATGACCCTGGGCGCCTACGCCGCCGGCGTCCCGGCCGCGCCGGTCAGCCCGGCCTACAGCCTGATCTCGACCGACCACGCCAAACTGAAGCACTGTTTCGAGCGCGTGGCGCCGCGCGTCGTCTTCGCCCAGAGCGGGGCGATGTTCGCCAAGGCGATCGAGACCCTGAAGGCCCTGGATCCGACCCTGCTGGTCGTCACGGCCGACGGGACGGGCGAGGGGGCTATCCCCTACGCCAGCGTGGCGGCGACGACGCCGACCCCGGCGCTGAAGGCGGCGCTGGAGGGCGTGGGCCGCGCGACCGTGGCCAAGTACCTGTTCACCTCCGGCTCGACCGGCCTGCCCAAGGCCGTGCCCCAGACCCACGGCATGATGGCGGGCGTCATCGCCGGCCAGGAAGGCCTGCGCGCCGAGGAGCCGGCGACCGACGAGGTCCCCCAGAGCCTGGAGTGGATGCCCTGGAGCCACATCTCGGCGGGCAACATCGGCTTCAACGCGGTGATCTGGGGCGGCGGCACCCTGCACATCGACGAGGGCAAGCCGCTGCCGGGTCTGTTCGAGACGACGATCAAGAACCTCTACGAGGTCTCGCCGGTCGTCTTCGGCTCGGCCCCGATCGCGTTCTCGATGCTGGCCGAGGCGATGGAGAAGGACCCGACCCTGCGGCGGTCGTTCTTCAAGAACCTGCGCTACATGGGCTATGGCGGCGCGACCCTCTCGAACGACGTCTACGAGCGGATCCAGGCCCTGGCCGTGGCCGAGACGGGCCACCGCATCCCGCTGACCACCATGTACGGCGCGACCGAGACCCAAGGCGTCACCGTCACCCACTGGGTCACCGAGCGGGTCGGATTGGTCGGACTTCCCCTGCCGGGCATCCAGCTGAAGCTCGCGCCCAGCGGCTCGAAATACGAGGTGCGGGTCAAGGGGCCGACCGTGGCCGCCGGCTATCACAAGGACCCGGAGAAGACGGCGGCCGCCTTCGACGAGGAGGGCTTCTATCGCCTCGGCGACGCCGCGCGTTTCGTCGATCCGGAAGACCCGGCCAAGGGCCTCGTCTTCGATGGCCGGGTGACCGAGGACTTCAAGCTGGACACCGGCACCTGGGTCAGCGTCGGCGTGCTGCGGCCCGACCTCGTCGCCGCCTGCAGCCCCTACATCCACGACGCGGTGATCACCGGCCAGGACAAGCCGTTCATCGGCGCGATGCTGTGGCCCTCGCCGGCGGGCCTGGCGGCGCTGGTCGCCGATCCGGGACCGGGGACGCCCCTGGAGAAGCTGGCGGCCATCCTGCGCGAGCGCTTCGCCGCCTTCAACGCCGGGGCGGGCGGCTCCTCGCGGCGCGTGGCCCGCTTCACGATCCTGACCGAGCCGCCCTCGATCGACGCCGGCGAGATCACCGACAAGGGCTACGTGAACCAGCGCGCGACGCTGGAGCGCCGCGCCGACCGTGTGGCGGCCCTCTACGACAAGGAGCCGGGCGAGGGGGTGTTCGCGGTCTGATTTTGGAACCGATTTTCCCGGCGAATGCCGGGACCCAGATCTCAGAGCGCCGAGGCTGATTGGACGAGCGCGGCGCTTATAGAGCCACTTCAACATCTTGCCATCTGGGCCCCGGCATTCGCCGGGGAGGTCGGTTATCGGGGTCACCAGCTCATCTGACCGCGCACCAGCACCGCCGTCTTGTCCGACAGGCCGAAGGCCATCAGGCCGGGAGGCTTGGGCGGTGGGGCCTTGGCCAGGGCCGGCCAGCCGTCGTGATACTCCAGAGCCGCGACCTCGACCTGGCCGGGCCCCTGGGTCGTGAAGCTCAGTGTGACGCCGTTGGGATCGGGGGCGTGATAGGTCAGGCTCGACCACTGGCCGGCCTCCATCTTCAGGCTGACCGGGCGGCCGTTAAGGCGCGGCTGGCTGAGCGGGCCGCTGGGCTTGAGGCGTAGCCTGACCGTCTCGGCGCCGGGCGCGGGGATCAGCCGGACCAGCAGGCGATTCTCGGCGCGGTCGATCGACAGCTGCGGAACCTCGACCGGTACGGCGCGGGTCTCCGACATCCAGGCGGGCTTCAACCAGAACGGCGCCAGCTTCTGCTGGACGGGCCGGCCGCCGCCGTCGTCGGGTAGGGCGAGCTTGGTCCAGGCGTCGAGGCGCGGATGCTCGGCGATGCGCCAGGCCTTGCCGGTCGAGAGGTCGGCGAGGTGCAGGGCGCCGGTGGGGGC
>NZ_LSJA01000163.1 GCF_001556515.1 Caulobacter sp. CCH9-E1
GTCAATTACAACTTCGGCAGTTTAGAACGATTGTTACTGGCAGTCTTCGAGCAAGGCGTCGAAGAGACCCGCGCCTGGCAGGAGGAGCGCGCGCGCGAGATCGCCGCCCTGCCCCGCTCGCCCGACGGCGCGGCCCTAGCCCTGCTGCACGTGATCCAGGCATGGGCCGGCGGCGGGCGTCGTTTGGCGCTGACCTATCAGGAGGCCGCGGCGGCCGCGCCTGGCGAAGGCCCCGCGGCGGCCTGGACGCGGCTGTGGCGCGACTTCTGGCTGGAGACGGCGGCGCGGTTTGGTCTGCCCGCCATCGATGGCCGCATGCTGCACGCCTTCTTCGAGTACGAGGCGCTGTACAGTCTTTCGGCCTGGTCGCCCGCCCTGGAGACCGCCGCGCTGATCGAGATGGTCGAGCACTTCGCCGCCACCTGGCTGGGCGCGCCGGACCGCCCCGCGCGGAGCGCAACGCCGCTGGCTGAACGCACGGCCGGGACCCGTCCCTACGGCTCAGTGCCGCCGGCCGCCATGCGCATCGCCAAGGCCGCCGCCGGGGTCGTCGAGGACAAGGGCCTCGCCGGTCTGACCCACCGCGCCGTCGCCGCGCGCGCCGGCGTCACGACAGGCTCGGTGACCCACCACTTCCGGTCCATCGAGGATCTCGTGGCCGGCGCCATCCGGGGCCAGGTCCAGGCCATGACAGACGAAGCGGCCGCCCAGGCCGACGCGCCGCCGTCGATCGAGGCCATATTGGCGCCCGAAGCCTGGATCGCGGCGCTTCGTCCGCACGTGACCTCGGAACTTCCCTCTCCCCCCGTCATCCGCCGCCGACGCCTCTTCCTGGCGTCGATCCGGCGACAGGAGTTGGCCGCCGCCGGCGCCGTCATTCGATTTTCGTACGGCGGCACCCTGCGCGACAGCATGGGCCGGGTGTTTGCGCTCTCGGCCGACGATCTGCCGCTGCACGCCAGCGTCTTGGCCCGCCTGTTGTCGGCGATCTGGTTCGCCTGCGCCGGTGACGAGGATCCCGCGGCCGGCCGCGCGGCCTTGTTCGAGCGCATCGCGGCGGGCGTGCTAGGACGCCTATCGCCGCGATGCGCTTAAGGCGTGGCCATGAGCTGGATGGGATTACAGATCTCCGTCCGCTTGAAGCGAGCGGTGCGGATGCAATAGCCGCCGTTGGCGCGCCTCCAGGGACACGACACTCCCTCGAAGCACCTCCCCTAGAACCCAGGCGGGATTTCGTTCAGCAGTGGGGTCAGGCGGCCCTTAGGTCGCCCCTCTCGCGAGGCTCAAGGCCTTTTGCCGAAAATCGACCAGCATCTTTTCCGTCGGTTCGCGCACCTCCGGCGGCGCCGTCTTCAGCGACCCGGCGTGAAAAGGCGGATCCGGGTCGTATTCGCTCATCAACTGGCGGCGCTGGGCATAGGTCGGATCGCGAAGCTCGGCGACCATCGCCAGGCTCGACCACCATCGCCCCCCCCTGCCCCGTGCGATTACCTAAGGATCAAGCGGAATTTCTGTATACATGAATACCTTAGCGCCTTTCGGATGTTCATTCTTGGCTTGCGACCCTCGGGGGATTACGAGGGAGACGTGAAGAAGGCCGCTCACAAGCCTTTGAGGACCGATCTCGCGATGGCGTTCGCCCTCGTGGCCGTCTGCCTGCGCGTGCTGATCCCGAGCGGATACATGCCGGTATTCAGCGCCAATGGCGGGCCGACCATGGTGATCTGCACGGGCGCGGGCCCCAAGCTGGTGACGGTTCGCAGCGGCCTCCCCTTCGATCGTGAGACGGCCGAGGGCCAGCAGCACAATGACCACCAGCCCACGTCGAAGTCCGATTGCGGCTTCGAGGGGCTGACCCAGGCCGCGCCTTCGATCGAGCCACGGCTGACGCTCGCGCCAGCCGCGCTCGTCGCCGCCGCGCGTCTTGGCCCCCTCGCCGGGCGCGACCTGACCCTGCCTCTGCGCGCTCGTCCTCCGCCACAGACGGGACCGCCGATCCAAGCCTGACGCCTCGCCCGCGCGCCCTGGCCGCTTGCGGCCCCGCGCGCCCATGTCAGCTCAGATCGGTGTCCTCCCATGCCGTACGTCTTCCTTTCCCCGGGGGCCGAAATGGCCCTTTCGCCCTGTGTCGCGTCTCAAACCTCCGAGGCGCGCGCATGATCCGCTCAGCCCCCAACGCCGCCGCGGCCGTGGCCGAGCACCTTCGCGACCAGATCGTCCAAGGCCTTCTGCGGCCGGGCGTCCTGCTGCGCCAGGAGGCGGTCGCCGCCGAGCTCGGCGTCAGCCGTATCCCCGTCTTCCACGCGCTCGCCAAGCTGGAGTCGGAGGGCCTGATCGAGATCTCGCCCAACCGCGCCGCCTTCGTCTCCACGCCCAGCGCGCGCCGCTGCCTGGAGATCTTCGACCTGCGTCGCCTGCTGGAGGGCGACATGCTGGCCCGCGCCATCGGCCAGCATACGCAGCGATCCTTGCGGGCCGTACGCGCCGTGATGCTGGAGTTGGAGGATGACGAGGGCCCTCGGGCTTGGATCGCCGCCGACCGCCGCTATTACGCCGCCCTCTGCGGGCCGGCCGAGCGCGACCTGACCTTGATGACCGTCCAGAACCTGCGCAACGCGGTCGATCGCATCTATCTGGCCAGCGAGGCGCCCGTGCTCGACCGCGAGACCTGGATCGATCGCTATCAGGCGCTGTTCGACGCGGTCGCCGCCCAGGATCGCCAACGGTCCGTAGACCTGCTTGGTGAGAACATCGGCGCCATGCAGGCCATGGTCGCCAGCCTGCTGCCCGATCAACCCGCCAACGGAACGACGGGCTCCTAAAAGCCCCCGTCGGCGACGGCGTTTAGGCGTGGCGAATTCCTTGCCCGGCCGAGCGCCGTCCAGGCGCCGCGAACCTTGTCGGAGGCTCGCGGCGTCACCGCCTTGGTTCGCCTAAGCCCTGCCCCGAAGCCAATCCCGCCCGAGGGCCCGAAAGCGTCGCCGTGGGCTTGAGGCGCCGACGCCTGTTCAGTTGCCCATCGGAAAGTTCAATGCCTGGCCCATCCTCACGCAAAGCCTCGCTCCTGACCGCCGCGGCGTCTCTGGCGCCGATCGCGATGGCCTCGACCGCGCGGGCCAGGCGGCGGCGCTAGCCGGCGAAGCCGACAGCCCGGTCTCCTCGGTGACGATCGCCCGTGCCCGAGCGCCGCAGGACCTGGCGCTGGGCGCCCCGGCGAGCGACCTGAAGACGCCGCTGTCGATCTAGACCGCTCTAACCGACCTGATGCTGGAACAAGGCGGGACAACCCTGCTGGACGCCCTGCGCAACGTCCCCGGCGCCCAGCCCGACCTCAGCTTCACGGGAAGCCATTCCCGGGTGGCGGTGCTGCGCGGTTCGATCGCCGACAGCGGCGCCCAGAGCAGCCGCATCGTTCGCGACGGCTGGGGGCGGACGCCGGGCAAGGCGCCTGCCTAAGGCGTTTGCCTCATGAAAGCGGCAGGCCGCCTGGTGTCCAGCCAGGCGGCCTCGAGGACCTGGTCCGCATCAGGCCTCGCCCTCGACGGCGTCGCCGCCGTCGAGAAGGTTGAACTCATACCAGACGCCGTTGAGGACGCCGAAGGCGACGGCGAGGCCCAGGCCCAGGATCCAGGTGAAGTACCACATTGGTTCGTATCCTTCGGATC
>NZ_LSJA01000164.1 GCF_001556515.1 Caulobacter sp. CCH9-E1
CCTTCTCCCCTTGCGGGAGAAGGTGTCGCTGAAAGCGACGGATGAGGGGTCGCGCTAACGAAAACCGCCGCGACAGCGGTCAGGCTGTCGCGGCGGCTCTTGTCTTCAACCCCTCACCCGGCCCTTCGGGCCACCCTCTCCCGCAAGGGGAGAGGGACACTAAGTTCAGGCGTAGCTCTGCAGCGGACGCACGTCCAAGGCCTCCGCCGGGGCGCCGGCGATGGCTTGGGCGGCCGCCAGGGCGCCGGCCGAGGTCGTGTAGTACGGCACCTTCATCATCAGGGCGGTGCGGCGGATCTCGAAGCTGTCTTCCAGAGCCTGCTTGCCCTCGGTGGTGTTGAACACCAGCTGCACGCCGCCGTTCTTCATCACGTCGACGATGTGCGGACGGCCTTCCAGCACCTTCTTGACGTGCTCGACCTGGACGCCCTGCTCGGCCAGATAGGCCTGGGTGCCCTCGGTCGACAGCACCTTGAAGCCGGCGGCCAGCAAGAGCTTCACCGGCTCGACGATCCAGGGCTTGTCGCTTTCCTTGACCGAGACGAAGGCCGCGCCCTCGCGCGGCAGCTTCACGCCGCCGCCCAACTGGCTCTTGGCGAAGGCGCGGGCGAAGGCCGGGCCCATGTCGGTCTCGCCGTCGCGCTTCCAGTCCAGGCCCATGACCTCGCCGGTCGAGCGCATTTCCGGGCCCAGCACCGTGTCGACGCCAGCGAAGCGGGCGAACGGGAAGACCGCTTCCTTGACCGCGATGTGGTCATAGGGCGTGTCCTTCAGGCCGAAGCTCTCCAGGCTCGCGCCGGCCATGATCTTGGCGGCGATGGCGGCCACCGGCTGGCCGATGGTCTTGGCCACGAACGGCACGGTGCGCGAGGCGCGCGGGTTCACTTCCAGCACGTAGATGCGCGGGTTGTCGCCGTGCGGCTCCTCGATCGCGAACTGCACGTTCATCAGGCCGCGGACGTTGAGGGCCAGGGCCATCTGCACCGTCTGGCGCTTCAGCTCCTCGACCGTCTCGGCCTTCAGCGAGAAGGGCGGCATCGAACACGCCGAGTCGCCCGAGTGGACGCCGGCTTCCTCGATGTGCTCCAGCACGCCGGCCACGAACACGTCCTTGCCGTCGCACAGGGCGTCGACGTCGACCTCGGTGGCGCGGCTCAGATAGTGGTCCAGCAGGATCGGGTGCTCGAACGAGATCTCGCCGGCGCCGGCGATGTAGCGCTCCATCGCCTCGTGGTCACGGATGATCTCCATGCCCCGGCCGCCCAGCACGTAGGACGGACGCATCACGAACGGGAAGCCGATCTTCTCGCCTTCCGCCCGGGCTTCGTCCCAGCTGCGGGCGATGGCGTTTTCCGGCTGGGCGATCTTCAGGCCGTTCAGCAGCTGCTGGAAGCGCTCGCGGTCCTCGGCCAGGTCGATGGCGTCGGGGCTGGTGGCCAGGATCGGGATCCCGGCCTCTTCCAGGGCGTGGGCCAGTTTCAGCGGGGTCTGACCGCCGAACTGGACGATGACGCCGGCCAGGGTCCCCTTGGACTTCTCGACGTGCAGCAGCTCCAGCACGTCCTCGGCCGTCAGCGGCTCGAAATACAGGCGGTCGGAAGTGTCGTAGTCGGTCGAGACGGTCTCGGGGTTGCAGTTGACCATGATCGACTCCACGCCGATCTGGTCCAGCGCGAAGGCCGCGTGGCAGCAGCAGTAGTCGAACTCGATGCCCTGGCCGATCCGGTTGGGACCACCACCCAGGATCACGGCCTTCTTGCGGTCGGACGGATCGCTCTCGCACTCGGGGATCTGGCCCAGGGCGCCGGTCTCGTAGGTCGAGTACATGTAGGGCGTCGAGGCCAGGAACTCGCCGGCGCAGCTGTCGATGCGCTTGAAGACCGGGCGGACGGACAGCGCCTGACGCAGAGCGCGGACCTCGTTCTCGGTCTTGCCGGTCAGCTGGGCCAGGCGCTTGTCCGAGAAGCCTTGCGCCTTCAGGGCGCGGAAGGCGGCCGCGTCGGTCGGCAGGCCGCCGGCCTTCACCCAGCCTTCCTGGCGGACGATCTCGGCGATCTGGCGCAGGAACCAGGGCTCGTAGCTGCAGGCGGCGTTGACCTCTTCCACGGTCAGGCCGTGGCGGAAGGCCTGGGCGATCACGCGCAGGCGGTCGGGGGTCGGCGTACCGAGGGCGCGGACGACGGCGGCCTTGCCGGTGTCGGGATCATCGGCGCCGTGGATCTCGACCTCGTCGAAGCCGGCCAGGCCGGTCTCCAGGCCGCGCAGGGCCTTCTGGACGCTTTCCTTGAAGGTGCGGCCGATGGCCATGACCTCGCCGACCGACTTCATGGCCGTGGTCAGCAGGGGCTCCGAGCCTGGATACTTCTCGAAGGCGAAGCGCGGGATCTTGGTGACGACATAGTCGATGCTGGGCTCGAACGAGGCCGGGGTCGCGCCGCCGGTGATGTCGTTCTTCAGCTCGTCCAGGGTGTAGCCGACGGCCAGGCGCGCGGCGACCTTGGCGATCGGGAAGCCGGTGGCCTTCGAGGCCAGGGCGGACGAACGCGACACGCGCGGGTTCATCTCGATGACGACCATGCGGCCGTCCTTCGGGTTCACGGCGAACTGGACGTTCGAGCCGCCGGTCTCCACGCCGATCTCGCGCAGCACGGCGATCGAGGCCGCGCGCATCCACTGATATTCCTTGTCCGTCAGGGTCAGGGCCGGGGCGACGGTGATCGAGTCGCCGGTGTGCACGCCCATCGGATCGATGTTCTCGATCGAGCAGACGATGATGCAGTTGTCCGCCTTGTCGCGGACGACCTCCATCTCGTACTCCTTCCAGCCCAGGACGCTCTCCTCGACCAGCACCTCGGTGGTCGGCGAGAGGTCGAGGCCGCGCTCGACGATCTCTTTGAACTCCTCGACATTGTAGGCGATGCCGCCGCCGGTGCCGGCCAGGGTGAAGGACGGGCGGATGATCGCCGGCAGGCCGACGAACTCCAGGCCTTCCATGGCCTCGTCCAGGGTGTGGCAGGCGCGCGAACGTGGGCTCTCCAGGCCCAGCTTGTCCATGGCGTCGCGGAACTTCTGGCGGTCCTCGGCCTTGTCGATGACCTCGGCCTTGGCGCCGATCATCTCGACGCCGAACTTCTTCAGCACGCCCTGCTCTTCCAGGGCCAGCGCCGTGTTCAGAGCCGTCTGGCCGCCCATGGTCGGCAGCAGGGCGTCGGGGCGCTCCTTCTCGATGATCTTGGCGACCATCTCCGGCGTGATCGGCTCGATATAGGTCGCGTCCGCCACGTCCGGATCGGTCATGATCGTGGCGGGGTTCGAGTTGACCAGGATGATCCGGTAGCCCTCGGCGCGCAGCGCCTTGCAGGCCTGGACGCCCGAATAGTCGAACTCGCAAGCCTGACCGATGACGATCGGCCCCGCGCCGATGATCAGGATCGAGGAAATGTCTGTTCTCTTGGGCATGGCTAACTCGCGCAAAGACACGGTCGCGCACATCCGCGCGCCCGCTGTCGACCATCTTGCAGGTTAAGGCGCCCGTGTAGAGACGGAGTCGGTTCGGCGCAACCCCGCATCTTTGCAAAGGGTTAACGCCAGCTTGGCTGAACGATGTTCAGGAGCGCGGACGCCTCTCGGCGAAGCCGATCACGAGGCCGGGTCGGCGGTCTTCGCCTCCGCCGAGGGATCCGTCGGCGCGACCCAGGCCGCGCCGGACTGGCCCAGGTCATAGCCCAGCTTGAACAGGGCTCGCCGCCCCTCGGCCGCGAAGTCCAGCCCCGAAAAGTCGCCCTGGGCGTCGTCGGGAATGGCGGTGTAGCGGAACACCCCGCCGTTGCGCCGGGTGAAGGCGGCGTTGGCGGTCAGGTGCGTGCGCAGCTGGGCCTTGTTCATGGCGATCCACGACCGGCCCAGGATCGACAGGGCGTCGCCCTTGGTGAAGCCGAAGCCACCGTCGATCTGGCCGTTGACGATCACCGAGACCTCGCCGGGCCCCGTGCTGGCCTGCCCTGGCAGGACCGACAGCAGCAAGGTCTCGGGCGCGACAAAGAACGGCGTGGTGACGCTGCCGTCGACATGCATTTCCGAGAACTTGCGGTTGGGGCCCTCGACCTCGATCAGGCTGGGCGGAAAGACGCCTGGGATGCTGGCCGAGGCGACCAGCACCTGGCGGAACAGCTGCAGGGCGGCCGCGTCGCCGCGCGAAGCGATCGCCCCCATGTCCCAGATGATGGTCTGCTCGGTGTCCAGATTGGTGGTGGCGATCATCAGTCGCCGGCCCTTGGCGTGCTCGATGGCGATCGCATAGAGCAGCGGCGGATCCACATACTTGGCGACCAGATCGCGCAGGGCGTGATTGCGGAAGATGCTGGGCGCGAAGAACAGATCCAGGCCCCGCTTCTGCAGGATCCGGTCGGCGGCCTTGCTGGTGTAGGCCTCGGTCAGGCGGCGGTCCCAGTCCTTGCCGAGGAAGGCGAACGGCGCGGTCAGGGCGCCGGTCGAGACGCCGGTGACGATGTCGAAGTCGGGCCGGTCGCCCGCCGCCGTCCAGCCGACCAGCACCCCCGCCCCATAGGCGCCGTTCGAGCCGCCGCCCGAGATCGCCAGCACATTGACCTTGCGGCCGGCGGTGTGACTGTGGACCTCCTGGGCGAACTTCAGGCCCGCGGCGGGATCGGCGGCGCTGAACCGCACGTCGGCCAGGCCCTGCGGCGCCACGGCGCCGAGATCCTGGGCGGTGAAGGCGTCGCGCGACACCGTCCCGCAGGCCGAAAGCGCCAGCGTGGCCATCAGGGCGGCGAGGACGCGAAAGCCGCGCATCGAAAGCGTCTCCGAAGGAACGCCCGATGATTAGCCGCCCCGGCCCCTTAGGGGAATTGTCGCCTTGCCATCGTCCATATTTGCGAGTCATTCTCAATATCAGCGACAGGGAGTCGATCATGGTCTACAGAACGACGGGCGCGAGCGTACTGGCTTGGATGATGCGCGCGGAAAGGGCCAAGCGCGTCGAGCCGGATCCGGACCTCTCTTGGCTGCTGCACGGACCGACGGATCTGGAGGTGGTCGAGCGGGACGATGAACCCGCCCGACGGCTGGCGGCGGAGTAGCCGCGCCGACGGCGACGGCGACCACGACGCCGCATAGACTAGGTCCGGCGCCTGCGCTCGCAGCCCGCCCACCAGCCGGAAGCCTTGCGCATGACCTCGGTCACCTCGAAGTCCGCGTCGTGGCAATCGTCGGTGGCCAGAAGCAGCATGTCGCCGCAGGCCGGCGCCGGCGCGCCCTGGGAGGCGCGAATGAGGATCGTTCCGTGCTCGCCGGCGGGGCTCGGCCGAAAGGCGTAAGCGAACGGACCCAGGCCGGCGGGCAGGTCGGGCCTGGGCGGGGTCCGTCGCGGGGCCATGTCAGTCGCCGACCTTGTCGATCTTGAAGTGCTGCTCGACCAGGGTCGCGCCGCCCATGATGGTCATGAAGGCGATGTCAGCGGCGTCGCGGCCCGTGGCCACCCGGACCAGGCCATCGACCGGCGCCCGTCCCGTCGCGTCGATCAGCCACCACCGTCCGCCGAGATAGACCTCGGCGACCGCGTGCAGGTCCGGCGGCTCCAGGCGCCAGGCATAGGCGCTGACCGCGCGGGCGGGCAGATTGGCCGCTCGGCACAAGGCGATCACAAGGTGGCTGAAGTCGCGGCACACCCCCGCCCGGTCGATGAAGGTGTCGATCGCCGTCGTCCCCGAGTGGCTGACGCCGGCCTCGTAGTCCACGTGCTCGGCGATCCAGGCGAGGATCGCGGCCACCTTGCGCCCGCCCTTCAGCGTCCCGAACTCGCGCTCCACGAAGCGCAGCAGGCGATCCGAGGGGCTGTAGCGGCTGGCGCGAAGATAGGCGAGAACCTCGCTGGGCAGGTCGCGGAGCGCCATCTCCGGCTCGCCGGCCAGGTCCTGGTTCGCGGGCGTCAGCTTGACGGTGGCGCGATACAGCGCGTTGACCCGGCCGGCGGCGGTGAAGACCGTCCGCCGCTCTCCCGTCACCGGATCGTCGATCCGCGTCGCCTCGACCGGCGGCCAGAAGGTGAGCGCGTCGGAGAGGACCGCCTGCCCCGGCGAATGGGCGGCTTCCACGAGCAGCAGGACCTCGCATGGCCCGGCGAAGTCGTAGGTCAGCGAAGCTTCCACCTCGAAGAGCATGGCCGGTCCTTGGCGTGAACGCCGCCCACGCGAGGGAGGCCCACATCAACCCTCGACGCGCCTCCCGGTTCAAAGGCGAAAAAGGAAGATAACCCGGATATATCTATCATCCAGGACAAAATAGGCGCATGATATTCTAAGAAATCAGCCAAAAATACTCGTCTGAAATCTCCAAGAAATCCACCTTCGGCAGAATTACCAGACGGGTTTCCGTTGTATTTGGCGATTTCATTGAAAGAAATTACAGTGCCAATCCGATCGAATTACAAGACGCAGCCCGCCAATCTGTCCAGCCGCCTCCAGGGCCTTTTTGAGCGGCTCATGAACGATCGCGGCGAGCGCTCGCCGCCGCCCGCAACGCCGTCGACCGCCTTCGCCGCGCGCACCGACCGATACCCGCAAGGAGATCAGGGTCGCGCCCTGCGCCTCTGGATGATCGCGCGGCTGCGCGCGGGCCGCATGGCGCCCGAACACGCCGCGGCGACGATCTGAGCTGTCCAGAAGGACTTAAACATGACCGACGACGCGGACGCCGCCTTCGGGCCCAGGGCGGTTCCTTCTCCCGAGCAAGACCTCGACCCGCCGGCCCTTTCCGACGACGAGCGCCGCACGCTCCGTCAGCTGGAGCGGCGGACGCGGAACGGCCAGCTCGAGGCGGTGAACATTCGCGACGCCCAACAGCTCGCCAAGCTTGGCCTGGCGCGACACGGCCGCGGCGGCTGGCTGCCCACGCACGAGGGGCTCGCCTATCTGAAAGAGCAGCCCGACGGCTCGACAAGCGACCGGGACGCGACCTTGTCGAGGCTCACGCCCGACGCTTGTCGCGCGCCGCGCAACCCCCAGGAAACCTAGATGAACAAGCCCAGCGTCAACCGCATCGTCATCACGGTCCGCAGGAACGAAGGCCTGTGGGCGGCGGAGGAAGACGGCGTCTTCTTCGGCGCGTCCCTCGAAAAGGACATCGCCAAGGCCTCGGCGACCAAGCGGGCCCGCGAGCATCTGCAACAGGGCCAAGCCTGCCAGATCAGGATCTCCGGCGAACACGGCTTCGCGATCTGAGCCTCAAACGAAAACAGGCCGGCGCACGCGCCGGCCTGTTCCGTTACGGACCCGAGGGGCCGTGAAGAGCGTCGGGGTTTAGGCCGACTGCAGCTGACCAGCCGAGGTCTTGCCGCTGCGGCGGTCGACTTCCGGCTCGTAGGACAGCTTTTGGCCTTCGTTCAGGCCGTTCATGCCGGCGCGTTCAACGGCCGAGATGTGGACGAAGATGTCCTGGCCGCCGTTGTCCGGCTGAATGAAGCCAAAACCCTTGGCGGAATTGAACCACTTCACGGTTCCAGTAGCCATGGTGAGTATCCTTGTAGGCATGTGTTCGCCGACCGAAAACGTCTCGGTCGACGATCAAATTTCGTTGGAAGTTCGGAAGGCGCGTCCGGCGCTCCGGCTCGCGGAGCAAGGAATAGCAGGCCGAGCGGCAGCGAATTCGATAACGTTATTCTGGAGCACTTCCAGGAAATAACAAGGAAAATATTTTCAGACGACTTGGCGGGTCGCGCGGACCCAAGCTGCGCCTCACGCGTTTTCATATCGACACAGCCGTTTTTTGACGTCGAAACAGGAGCCTTCCATGACCCTTCTCGAAAAGATCCCCACGCTCCGCGACGCCGAACTGAAAGCCTTGCTCGCCAACGCCCGCCGCCTGGACGTGACCGGAACGCCCGAGCAGCGCCGCGCCGTCGCCGAGGTGATCACGCCCCTGGAGCGCGAGGCCTCTCGCCGCAGGTCGGCGGGACGATCGGGGCGGTAGGGAAATGCTTCCCCCCCAGAGGGGGAGGAAGGAAAAGCTTCGCCCCCTAGGCCAGCGCCTTGCGCGCCGCTTCCCAATACTGGGCGCCGGTGATCAAGGTGACCAGGGTCGCCAGCCACAGCAGGCCATGGGCCGCCAGGGTAAAGCCGCCGACCACGGACGGCTCTTGCGGCAGGCCGAACGCGCCCCACGAGGCCAGCACCATCTCGGCGCCGATCGAGACCAGCTGCAGGGTCGTCTTCCACTTGGCCAGCAGGGTGACGGGCAGCTTGACGCCCTTGCCGGCGCCGACCTCGCGCAGGGCGCTGACGGTGAACTCGCGGAACAGGATCAGGCCCGCCGGCAGCACGACCAGCGGGTTGGGGCCCAGGGCCATCAGGCCCAGCAGGGCGCCGCAGACCAGGATCTTGTCGCCGATCGGGTCGAGGATCGCGCCCCAGACGCTGACCGCGTCCAGCTTGCGCGCCAGCCAGCCGTCGAAGAAGTCGGTCACAGCCGCGATCACGAAGGCGTAGAACGCCCAGCGCTCCAGGCGCAGCTGCGCGTCGGCCGTCAGCTGGTCGCTGACCCACGGCACGGCGCCGGCCGCCGCCGCCAGGGCCACGAACATGAACAGCGCCATCACGAGGCGCGAGCTGGTGAGGATGTTGGGCAGGGACTTCATGCGCTTCTCATACCGACAAACCCGTGACGGCGATACGGTTCCGCTGCGCGTCGTCGCGCGAGACCTTCCCCCGAAAAACGGCGATTTTTAAGACGCCGTCCGCGACTCGCTTCGATATACAAGTCGTGAGGGCGAAGCTGAGCCCTCGCCGAGGCGGGCGCGCCGACGAATGACGGATCAGGATGGGGGGGATTTGGGCGGCCGCCGACGCGTCAGCACGATGCGCGGGCGGCTGGTGCTCCTGACGATCAGCCTGCTGATCCCGGCCATCGTTTCCATGGTGTTGCTGCTGGCGGGCGCGGATCGCGAGTCGCGCGGGCAGCTCTATCAGCAGCTGGTCACCACCGCCCGGGCGCTGTCGGGCGCCGTCGATCGCCAGGCCGCCGTCGGCGTCGCCGTGGTCGAGACCCTGGCCAGCGATCAGGCCCTGATCAACGGCGACTGGGCCGATTTCCACCGCCGTGCGCAGCGGGTCGTCCAGCGCCGACCCGGCTGGATCGTGGTGTCCGACCTCGACGATGGCCAGCAGATCCTCAACACGCTGAAGCCCTACGGCGCGCGCCTGCCGCGCACGCCGCGCACCGGCGACCTGAGCAGCGCCCTGCTGGCCGGCCGCAGCAAGATTTCGGACCTGCGCGTCGGGATCGTGGCCGGCAAGCCGGTGATCACGGTCTCCACCCCGATCCTGGTCAAGGGGGAGCCGTACGTCCTGTCGTACGTCGTGGAGTCGGCCTCGTTCACCTCGGTGTTCCGCCAACAGCGGGTGCCGGACCGCTGGGTCGCCACCCTGCTGGACAACAATCGCCGGGTCATCGCCCGCTCGCGGCTGAATGAGAAGTTCACCGGCGCCCTGGCCTCCAAGGACATGGAGGAGAACCTGCGCCATTCGACCGAGGGCGTGAACAAGAGCCTTTCCCTGGAAGGCGTGCCGACCATGGTGGCCTACACCCGCTCGCCCCAGACTGGCTGGACGCTGGTGGTGGCGATCCCGCGCGACGACCTGGTCAGCACGGTCAACCGCTCGGTCGTTCTGGCCGGCGCCGTGTTCCTGGCGCTGCTGGTCCTGGGGATCACGCTGTCGCTGCTCTATGCCCGCCGGATCAATGGCGAGATGCGACGCCTGGTCAGCGACGCCGCCGCGATCGGGCGCGGTCAGACCCTGCCGCCGTCGGACGCCGACAGCCTGGAGGAAATCGCCGCCGTCCACTCGGCCCTGCGCGAAGCCTCCCGCGAGCTGAAGGCCCGCGAAGAGCGGCAGGTGGTGATGATCAACGAGCTGAACCACCGCGTGAAGAACACCCTGGCCACCGTCCAGGCCCTGGCCCGACAGACCTTCCTGAAGACCGACGGCGCGCCGGTGGACGTCTTCACCGAACGGCTGATCGCCCTGTCCGGCGCCCACGACCTGCTGACCAAGACCGGCTGGCGCGAGGCGGACATGGACCAGTTGGTGCAGAAGGCCCTGGGCGCGCACGCCGGCCGGGTGCGTCGGGAAGGGCCCGCCGTCGCCCTGGCTCCCCACACGGCCGTCGGCCTGTCGATGGTCTTCCACGAACTGGCCACCAACAGCGCCAAGTACGGGGCGCTGTCGGTTCCGGGCGGCGAGGTCGAGGTCTCCTGGCGGCTCGATCCGGTGACCGGCAACCTGGGCTTCACCTGGCGCGACGTCGGCGGCCCGCCGGTCACGCCGCCCAAGACCCGAGGCTTTGGCACCCGGCTGATCGAGAGCTCGATCCGCCGCGAGCAGAAGGGCCACGCCCGCTTCGACTTCCGCGCCGACGGCCTGGTGTTCGAGGCCAGCCTGCCCCTGCCCGAGACGGTGCGCTGGGCCAATCCCTACTGATGGAATCCGAGGCGGCGATCATCGCGGCCTTCGTCCGCGACGAGGGCTTGCCGGCGGATTTCGCGGACCTGGCCGATCGCCTGCACCGGCCGCTGGCGGCGCGGATCGCCGGCTGGGCTGGCGGAGGCCGCGCGCCGCTGGTGGTCGGGATCTGCGGACCGCAGGGCTCGGGCAAGTCGACCCTGGCGGCGCTGGTCGCGCGACTGCTGGCGGCGCGAGGCCTGAAGGTCGCGACGCTGTCGATCGACGACCTCTACCGGACCAAGGCCGAGCGCGCCCGGCTGGCCCGCGAGGTTCATCCGCTGCTGGCGACACGCGGCGTTCCCGGCACGCACGATCCGGCGCTGGGTCTGGCGGTGCTGCAGGCGCTGGGGCGGCCGGAGACCACCGCCCTGCCCCGCTTTGACAAGGCCGCCGACGATCGCGCGCCCGAGACCTCTTGGCCGCGCGTCGAGGGTCCGGTCGATGTCGTGCTGCTGGAAGGCTGGTGCGTCGGGGCGCGGCCGCAGCCCGCGGCGCGGCTGGCCGCGCCGGTCAACGCCCTGGAGCGCGACGAGGACCCGAACGGCGTCTGGCGCGGCTTCGCCAACGCAGCGCTGGCGGCCCCCTATGCGACGCTGTTCGCGCGCCTCGACCGGCTGGTGCTGCTGACCGCCCCCGCCTTCGCCGTCGTCCGCGCCTGGCGAGGCCAGCAGGAGGCCCGCCTGCGCGCCCGCCTCGCCGCCGAGGGTCGCGATCCCGCGCTCGCCATGGACGAGGCCGCCCTCGACCGCTTCGTCGCCCACTACGAACGCCTGACGCGGTGGATCGCGGAGGATCTGCCGGGCGCCGCCGACGTGGTCATTCCGCTGGATGGAGACCGTCGGCCGTCGCGCCCGCTCTAGCCTTCGCCGCCCGCCATCGGCTAACAGCGTTTCATGACCTATACCGACGAAGACATCGCCGCCCTCGCCGAGGGCCTGGTGGGCCGCGACTTGCCCAAGGAACGCTGGACCCACGCCGCGCACCTGGCCGCCACCCTGCGCCTCGTCCGCATCCGCGACGCGGGGCTGGAGCGCGACCTGCCGGGGATCATCCAGAGCTACAACATCTCCGTCGGCGGGGTGAACGACGACACCAGCGGCTACCACGAGACCATCACCCAGGCCTATCTGGCCGCCATCCGCGCCTTCGTCGCCGCCCTGCCGGCGGGGACCCGCGACAGCGACGCGGTCGCCGGGCTTCTGGCCACGCCGATGGGCGACAAGGCCTGGCCGCTGACCTACTGGTCGCGCGAGCGCCTGTTCTCGGTCGAGGCCCGGCGGGGCTGGGTCGCGCCGGATTTGAAGCCGCTGGAGCATCCGCCCATGGCGGCGGCGGCCGGCGACGAATAACGTCCGATAACGGGCCTGGGGCCAAGACGGGCTTTCGACCCTGAGCGGACGGATTGGAAAATCCTCCCCCCAGAGGGGGAGGAGGCCGAAGGC
>NZ_LSJA01000165.1 GCF_001556515.1 Caulobacter sp. CCH9-E1
GACTTGGCTTCGGCCAGGGTGATCACCCGACCGGAATAGGCGGGATGGGGCGCGGGCGGGGGCGCGGCCGTTTGGGCCAGGGCGGGCGCACCGACCAGCCAGAGACCGGCGGCGATCAGCGTCAGGGACTTTCTCATGGCAGCACGACCTCGTCGTTCAGGCGGGTGTTCTGGGGCTGGCTGGTGACGATCCGCACCCGCAGGCCCTGGGCCTTCACGCCGGCCGGGATCTTCAGCTTTATCGAGGCGGTCTTGGGCAGCAAGTCCCGCGGCGCCTTCAGCGCGGGGGTCGGCGCGCTGGCCAGCACCCTGCCCGAGGCGTCGACCAGCTCGAGCTTGGCCGGCGCGGCTTCCTGGGCGCCCAGGCTGTGGACGATGGCGGTGACGGCCGAGCCCTTCACCACGACATCGCCGCGACCGACGCCGAGGTCGGCGCGCTTGGCCGGATCATCGCCCGCCTTCTCCAACGTCATGTCGATGACCGTCGTCTGGCGCGGGGCCAGAACCACCCGGGTCCCCAGGCTGCGCTCGAAGGCGACCGAACGAGCCTCCCCGGCGCCATCGATGGCGTCATCGCCATTGGCGTCGAGGCCTTCAACCAGGTTCCACTGACCCGGCGCGACGTTCCAGCCGGTCATGGTCGCGGTCACCGGCTTGTCGGTCGTGTTGTAGGCGATGACCTTGAAGCTCGTCTTGGTCGCGTCCTTGACCAGCAGCGCCACGTCCGTGCCGTCGACCTTGTCGAAGCGCCAGGAGACGACGTGGCCCGGCGTCATCTGCGGGCGCTTGTTGGCGATACCGCCCAGGCGCGTGCGTTGCAGGTAGTCGGACGGCAGCTCCACCCGGTCGGACCACCAGTGGCCTTCCGTGTGCATGTACATGTGCTGGGCGTTCCATTGAATCTCCTGGGCGTAGAGATCCTCCAGGTACTTTTTGTCGCCCGTCAGCGACCAAGCGGCGTAGCGCTCGAAGGCGCCGCCCTTGGCCGCGGCCTTCACGAGGGCGTTCTTGTTAGGCTCGCCAAGGCTCATCGCCGTCAGCGCGTTCTCGTTGACCGCCGCCAGGGACTTCAGGCCGTTCTTGCCGATCCGCCATTGGACGGGAACGAGGTACTTCGGATCACCCGTCAGTCGATAAGCGGCCCAGAACACCTGGAACGGACCATCCGCGCCCGAGCCCTGAAGCACCGTGCCGCCCCGCTCGGCGTCGGTGCGCCAGTTGATCTCGTTGGGGTACGAGCCGTCCGGCCGAACGTGGGCCAGGTAGCCATCGGCCAGACCAATCACGGTGTCGCGCGCGGTCGGGTCGCCGTTGTAGTCGCTGATCAGGATTGACGGGTGGGTGACGCCGAACGAATAGGGCTTCTGCCATTCCCACGGGCCTTCTCGGTAGAAGACCTTCCCGCTGTACCAGTTGGTGTTGAAGTGGACGTGGTCGGCGGGGTTCTTGCTGACCACCTTGGGCAGGGCCTTCACCGTCGTGAACAGGCGCTCCACGGCCAGCGGGTCGCCGTAGTTGACGTACATCGCCACGGAGTTGGAGTTGATGCCTTCCTCGTAGGCGTGGAGCTCGTCCGTCGCGATAGTCGATAGACCGTCGGTGAACATGCCGTTCTTGTAGACCGCGTCGGTCAGGCGATTCACCGAGTGGGTGATCTTGTCCGGCTGAACGCCCATCAGGGCCACGCCGGGCCATTGCTGCAACAGGTCGCTGTCGTCCGACAGGCCGCCGCCGAAGTCGCCGAAGTCGGCCTGGCGCTCGTCGATCCACCAGTTGATGTACTTGGAGACGAGCTTGAGGTCCTCCAGCTGCCGGAAGGCCCACAGCGGGGTGTCGTCCTTGGGCTTGGGCTGTTCGAACGCCGGCCAGCCCTGGCTGCCATAGGTGATGTCGCCCCAGTACTCGCGACCGATCTGGTTGTCGGGATCGACGCGCAGCAGGTCGGAGATGTCGGCGTAGAGGCGGCGATAAAGGCCCTGGCGCTTCGAGGTCGTGTGCTCCTCGACCAGGAAGGCCCAGTTGTCCTTCACCTGGTTCAGGCGGTCCTGGATGTGCTCGACCTTGGCCTTGTCGCGGTCCTTCAGCACCAGGCGGATCTTGGCGCCGTCCAAGGCCTTGGGCCCGAAGTCGGCGCTGTCGGCGGCGAGGGTCAGATACAGGCTGTCGGCGGTCAGGATGCGGTCGCGCAGGTCGAGCCAGACGGTGCGGGCCTCGCCGGTCTTCATCGAGACGCTGACGTCGATCATGTTACGACCCGGCCAGATCGGGTCCTTCACCTGGATGTTCAGCGGGATGATCGTTCCCGCCGCGCCGGGCAGGGCGGGGATGTCGATGGCGATCCCATCCAGGCCGTCGCGGGCGTTCTCCCAACCATAGGCCCAGTTGCGGGCCAGGGGCTTCGCGGCCGGCGCGTCGCCGAAGCCGGACGGAATCAGCACGTGGACGATCGGCAGGCCCTTGTCAGCCAGATCGGCGGCGGGTCGGGCGCGGGTCGGCGCGCCTTCCGGAACGGCCACGACGGTGGCGCGCTCGCCCGCCGGGTGGCGGCCCGCGATATAGGCGTTGAGATCGGCGAGGTTCAGATAGTCCGGCGCCACGTCGGCGCGGACCGTATAGCTCATCTTGAAGGCGTCTTTCGGCTCGGCGCCGGCCGAGACGTTGTAGGCCCAGAGCTCCTGGATCGGGGTCTCCTGCGCCACGTTCGTGAAGGTCAGCACGCCGCCCTTCAGGGGTTGGGCGAGGGATGTGACCGTGCGCTGCTGGTCCTTGGGCCGCGTCCCGACGCTGGCGCCCTTGTCGCCCGCCTTGGCCGACCAGGAGAGCGAGCCATAGGCCGGCCCCTGGATCTCCAGGCGGTTGATCGGCTCGTCGGGCAGGGTCAGGGTCAGGGCCTTGCCGCCGTCGACATAGACGTTCCAGTCCGGCAGCGGGAAGTAGTCGTCGCGGCCGGGCAGGCGCGAGCGGTTGTAGACGCCGGGCCAGGTGGTTTCCGAGATCCCGTCATTGGCGCGCCACATCCACTGCTTGATGTCCTTGGCGTCGGCGATCTCGACCTTGCGGATCGTGGTCTGGGCGTCGGCGAGGAGGGGCGGCGCGTCCTTGTTCCAGCCGTAGCGCTGCTTCCAGGCGGCCCGGATCGCCGGATCGTCGACCGTGGCGACCGGCGCGGCCACCGTTGGCGTCTCGTCGCGAGCGAGGGCGGCGATGGCCGAGCCGTCCAGGGCGCGGTCATAGACCCGCAGCTCGTCGAGGTCGCCGCCGCGGGTGAAGTTGTAGCGGCTCTGCACCTGGTGCGGGGCGATCACCCGGCCGGCGACGCCGAACTGGTCGAGACCCGCGTCATAGACGGCCTTGGCCTCCTTCTTGGCAGCCAGCTTGCCGTCGACATAGAGCTGGACGCCGGTCGTCTCGTCCCAGGTGAAGGCCAGGTGCGTCCAGGCGTCGGGGGCGGGGGCCTTGTCGACCTTGAACGAGACGCGGGTGCGGGCCAGGCCATTGTCGGTGACGAAGGCGTCGAAGCCGTGACCGTTCCAGTCGATGCGCAGGAACGCCATGTCCCAGCTGGAGTGGTCGGCATAGCCGACGCGGAAGATCACGAATGGCGCGACGCCGACCGGATAACCCGAGCGCCAGAAGAACGAGAGCGTGCCGCGTTGGGCCAGGATGTTGCTGGGCGCATTCCATGAGACGACGCCGTCGTCGGCCGCGCGGAAGCCCTTGCCGGCCTTGCCGTCGATCGGCGTGACCTTGTCGGCGAAGTTGGGAACGGGATCGCCGGCGGCGACGTCCGCGACGAGGCCCTTGTCACCCGAAAGCTTGAACAGAAGTCCCGGCTCGGCGGGCGTTTGCGCGGCCAAGGCCGCATTGGCCAGGATCAGGGCGCAGGCCGAACCCAGGAAAATCGCCTTCATCACTACGTCTCCTCCAGCGGGGCCCCGTTTTTTGGTAACCGGTGTCATGCCTTGTCCTTGATGTAGCGCCGTAAGGGCAGGCTTGCAAACCCGACGCGGCCTGATAGGCCATGCTGCAAAGCACAAAAACGACGGGCGGAAGTAGCCGATGTTCAGCAAGATCCTGATCGCCAACCGCGGCGAGATCGCCGTTCGGGTCATC
>NZ_LSJA01000166.1 GCF_001556515.1 Caulobacter sp. CCH9-E1
AAGCCGACTGGAGACCCGCCTGAACTCAACACGGTTGCTCCCCCGCTGGGGGAGGTTTCAGCCTCGCGCTTTCACCGGCGCGGCGCCGTCGACATAGGCCTCGTTCAGATAGACCTCGGCCTCCTGCGGCGACAGCGCCGGCGCGTAGCCGAAACCCTGGCCGTAGTCGCAGCCCAGCCCTTGCAGGGCCCGGGCCATCTCGGCGTTCTCGACGCCTTCGGCGACAACCTCGAGGTCGAGGTCCTGGCCCAGCTTGACGACCGAGCGCACGATCTTGGCCGAGCCGGCGTTGGCGCCCATGGTCCGCACGAAGTAGCGGTCGATCTTCAGCGTGTCGAACGGCAGGCGCGTCAGGTAGGACAGCGACGAGAAGCCGGTGCCGAAGTCATCCAGCGCTAGGCCGGCGCCCGCCTCGCGCAGGGTCCGCAGCACGACGGCCGCGCGCTCGGGGTCGCGCATGATGTCGCTCTCGGTGACTTCCAGTTTCAGCGCGCCGCGCGGCAGGTTGTTGTCGCGCAGGGTCTGGGCGACGTCGTCCACGAGCCCCGGCCGGTCGATCTCGCCGGTCGACAGGTTGACGCTGACGGTCATGGCGCTCATCGCCGGGTGGCAGGCGCGCCAGATCGACAGCTGGCGGGCGGCCGCGTGCATCATGTGCGCGCCCAGCTCGCTCATCAGCCCCATCTCTTCGATCAGCGGCAGGAACTCGTCCGGCGGCAGCATGCCCCGGCGCGGATGGATCCAGCGGGCCAGGGCCTCGAAGCCCGACAGCGCGCCGGTCGACAAGCGCACCACCGGCTGGAAGTACGGGATGATCTCGCCGCGGCCGATGGCGCCGCGCAGGTCGGCCTCCAGCGCCAGGCGCGACAGGCCATCGGTCTCCATTGAGCGGCCATAGGCGGCGGCGCCGCCACGGCCCGCGGCGGCGGCGGCCTCCACGGCCAGCTCGGCGCGGCGCAATAGTTCGGCCGGATCGGGCGCCTCATGACCGCCCTCGGCCGAGACGGCGCCGACGGACAGCGTGGGGTGAATGTCGAAGCCGGCGATGCGCAGCGGCTGCTCCAGCGCTTCGCGCAGCATCTCGGCGGGCTCGTAGCCGTCGGGCTTGCACAGCACGGCGAACTCGTCCTCGCCGATGCGACCCAGCACCGCGTCGGCCGGGAAGGCGGCGATCAGGCGCGAGCCCAGGGCGGCCAGGACCAGGTCGGCGCGATCATGGCCGAGCGCCTCGTTCAGGCGTCGCAGGCGGTCGAGATCGGCGACGACCAGCTCGTGCGCGCCCGGCTCGGCCAGACGCTCGCGGGCGCGGGTGATGAAGCTGCGGCGATCCAGCAGGCCGGTCAGGTCGCAGCGCTCGGAAGCGGCGAACTTGGTTTCGGCGGCGACCACGCCGGCGGCGCGCACGCCTTCCTCCAGCCAGACGCCGCGCCACAGGTAGACCTCGCCGCCGCGCACGCGGAAGCGGGCGACGACCGGTTGGCCGGGCTCACGGACTTTCAGCACTTCCTCGGCCTGGGCCCGGTCCTGCGGCAGGGCCAGGGCGCGGAAGGCGGCGGAGGAGCATTCGGGGGCCAAAGGACCCAGGCCCAGGGCGCGGGCGGCGCCATTCAGGCGCAGGCGGTCGGACTCGGGCTCCCAGATCCAAAGCGCGACATCGGCCCCGCCCAACGCTTCGAGCGTCGCGGTCGTGTCCCAAATCCGCCGTTCGCCTGTCCGAAAAGACATTCCCGTCCCGCCGCGTCGGCCGCAGTCGCCCTAACTCACTCGGGCGCCACCAAGCCGAACAGACGATGGTCTCGCCAATCGCCGTTAATTTTCAAATAAGCGCGGGCATATCCTTCCTCGGAAAAGCCACATTTCAGCAAAAGGGCGGCCGACGGCGCGTTCTCGGGCATGCACGCGGCTTCCAGGCGGTGGAGGCCCAAGCCCTTGAACGCGAAGCGGATCAGGGTTTCGACGGCGTCGCGCGTGTGGCCCTGGCGGGCGAAGGGCTGGCCGATCCAGTAGCCGATGGTTCCAGTCTGGGCGACGCCACGCCGCACGTGAAAAAGCCGCACGCCGCCGACCAGGGCGTCGTCGGCGCGACGGAAGACCAAGAACGGATAGGCCTCGTCCAGCTCCATTTCGCGCGTATAGGCCGCCAGACGCGCCCGGAACGCGGCGCGGGTCAGGTCATGTTCGGGCCAAACCGGCTCCCACGGCTCCAGGAACGAACGCGACCGCCCCCGCAAGCTGGCCCAGGCCTTGTGGTCGCCGAGTTTCGGCGGTCGCAGATAGACGGCGCGACCTTGCAGGCGGAGCGCGGGACGGGGCTTCAGGAACGACGGAAGCATCGGCGCGTCCTCCGATGTCAGGCGGCGGAGAATAGCGTCTTGTCGAACGCCTCGCCGGCCTTCAGCGAGGTCTTGGCGCCCAGCACCGCCGAGGCAACCCGCCGACCGGAGAGCAACCGGCGGCCTAGTCGCGAAACGTCGTCGGCCGTCACCGCGTCCACCTCGGCGGCCAGCTCCGACGGCGCGTAGAGGCGGTCGAACAGCAGGACCTGCCCCGCCCCCTGCTCGGCCCGCGACAGCGGCTGCTCGCGGGCCATGAACATGTGGGCCTTCAGCTGAGCCTTGGCGCGGGCCAGCTCGGCGTCGTCGATATGCGCGACCAGCTTGGTGAGCTCGCCGGCGCAGACCTTGGCCGTCTCGACCGCGTCCGAGGCCGCGCAGCCGGCATAGATGCCCAACGCGCCGTGGTCGGCGTAGGTGTCGGCATAGGCGTCGATGTTGTAGGCGAGGCCCCGCTTCTCGCGCGCTTCCTGGAACAGGCGCGAGGACATGCCGCCGCCCAACACCTCGGCGAAGATGCGCAGGGCGAAATAGTCCCGGTCGCGCGAGCCGCAGGCGGGCAGCATGAAGACGAGGTGGCTTTGTTCCAGCTTGCGGGCCTCGACCTGCGGACCGCCCACGAAGTCGGCCGCCTCGGGAACCGCCGCGCCGGACTCCGCCGGCAAGTCGCCAAACGCGCGCTCGGCGGCGGCCATCAGCTCGGCCTCCTCGACCGCGCCCGTGGCGCTGATCACCAGGCGGTCCGCCGCATAGAGCGCGCCCCGCCATTGGGACAGGGCCTCGACGCTGGCGGCCTCGACCGTGGCGTCGCTGCCCAGGATCGGCCGCCCCACCGGATGGTCTCCCCAGCTGGCGCGCTGGATCAGGTCGAAGACATAGTCGTCGGGCGCGTCGGCCGCCTCGGCGATCTCCTGCGCGACGACCTGCTTCTCGCGGGCGAGGTCGGCGGGGTCCAGCGTCGGACGCCGCACGAGGTCGGCGATGACCTCCATGCCCAGATCCAGGCCGCCCTTCAGGGCCCGCACCTGGAAGCTGGTGCGCTCATAGCCGGTGGCGGCGTTGATCGAGCCGCCGGCGCTTTCGATCACCTCGACGATGTCACGGGCCGAGCGTCGGCCCGCGCCCTTGAACACCATGTGCTCCAGAAGGTGCGACCAGCCCGACCGGGACGGATCTTCATAGGCCGCGCCGCGGCCGGCCACCACGCTGAGCGCCAGGGTCTCGAGGCCCGGCATCGGATCACAGACGACGCGGACGCCGTTCTTCAGGGTGCGGAGGGTGGCGGTCATTCAGCTCATTGTTTTCCTCACCCGTGAAACGGGGGAGGTGGATCGCTGCGGATACGCAGCGAGACGGAGGGGGCGTTCATATAGGCCGAAAGCGCCCCCTCCACCAGCGGAGCCGGTCCTCGGGCGCGCATAGCGCGACCCGGGGGCTGGTCCCCCTCCCCCGCTTCGCGAGGGAGGAGAAAAGTCAGGTCGTCGCCGCGAAGGTGCGCACGAACGCCTTCACGGCCGCGCCGTCGGCGGGCAGGCGTTCGAACTTCTCCGGCTTCTTGGAAAGGTCCGGCGTGGCGCGCGGCGTCACTGGCGGGACGCCCGTGGCGGCCTGGACGGCTTCCGGGAACTTGGCCGGATGGGCGGTCGACAGCACCACGACGGGCGTCGACGGCTTGACGTCGACGCCGCGCGCGGCCGCGAGGCCCACGGCGGTGTGCGGATCGACGATCTCGCCGGTCTCGTTCAGCGTCGAGAGCATGGTCTTGGCGGTGTCGGCCTCGCTGACCGACGCGCCGCGGAAGAGCTCGCGCATCCAGGCGTGGGCGGCGGGCGGGATGTCGAGCAGGCCCGTGTCGGCGAAGGCGCGGAAGGCGCGCTCGGTCTCGACGGCGTCGCGACGCACGGCCTCGAAGTAGAGGCGCTCAAAGTTGCTGGCGACCTGGATGTCCATGGCCGGGCTCTGGGTCGCGGCCACCGCGCCGCGCGCGTAACGGCCGGTTTCGAAGGCGCGGGCCAGGATGTCGTTGGAGTTGGTCGCCGCCGTGATCGAATGCACCGGCAGGCCCAGCTTCTTGGCGACAAAGGCGGCGTAGGCGTCGCCGAAATTCCCCGTCGGCACCACGAACGCCACTTCGCGGGCCGGCGCGCCCAGGGCGACGGCGGCGGTGAAATAGTAGACGCTCTGCGCCGCGATCCGGGCCCAGTTGATCGAGTTGACGCCCGACAGGTCCACGCCGTGGCGGAACTGGTCGTCTTGGAAGGCCTGTTTGACGATCGCCTGGCAGTCGTCGAACGAACCCAGCACCGAGATGCAGGCGACATTGGCGTCGGTGGCCGTGGTCATGAACCGGCGCTGCACTTCGCTGATCCGCCCTTCGGGGAAGAGCGCGACGATGCGGGCGTTCTTGCGGCCGCGGAACGCCTCGACGGCCGCGCCGCCGGTGTCGCCCGAGGTGGCGCAGATGATGGTCATCTTCCGCGACTGGCGCTCGAGCACGTAGTCGTAGAGCCGTCCCAGCAACTGCATGGCCACGTCCTTGAAGGCCAGGGTCGGGCCGTGGAACAGCTCCAGCAGGAACTGGTTCGGCCCCAGCTGCTTCAGCGGGACGACGGCGGTGTGGGCGAAGGTGGCGTAAGCCTCCTCGCACATCAGGGCCAGGTCTTCCTTGGGGATGTCGTCGCCGACGAACTTGCCGACCACGGCGGTCGCCACCTCGGCGTAGGACTTGCCGGCGAAGGCCGCGATCTCGGACGAGCGGAAGCTCGGCCATTCCGCAGGCACGTACAGGCCGCCGTCGGGGGCCAGGCCGGCCAGCACCGCATCCAGAAAGCCGATGGGCGCGGACTGCCCGCGGGTCGACACGTAACGCATCAGGGTCTCACTCTCCGCCAGAGCATGGCGGCATAGATAAACAGCAGGGTCACGGCAAGACCAAACCACGTCAGGGCGTATTCGAGGTGCCGATTGGAAATTTCTGCCGGAAGCGGCGCGGGCGTGACGCCGGCCGGCGCGGGGGTCTCGCTCTCGGCCATCAGCACCAGGGGCGCGGGCTTACGGCCCGGGAAGCGCTCCAGCACCTTGGCGCGGTCGCCGCCCAGCTGGGCGATCGGCGTCAGCACGCCGACCACGCGGCGGGGCGGGTCGAAGGACCGAGCCGGCGGCGCGACCTGGCCGTTCAGGGCCGGAACCAGCCCCCGATCCACCAGGATCATGTTGTAGGGGCCGGCCAGCACCGCGCACGGCGCCTGGGCGCGCCAGACCACGTCACCTTCGCGGACGCCATAGACCAGCGGCAGCGGCTCGCCGGCCACGTCGCCGCAGTCGACGCTGACCCGCGTCCAGGCCAGGTCCTCGGGGCGGGCCTTTTCCGTCAGCACCTGGACCAGCGGCATGGCCGGCGCCGTCTTCAGCGCCTCGATCCGGGTCAGCACGCCTTCCTTCCAGTGCAGGCGCTGGAGCTGCCAGGCGCCCAGGCCGCAGAGGATGGCGAAGGCGATCGCCGTGGCGATCGTCAGGCCGACGGGGAAGCCGGCTTTCCTCGGAGAGATCTCAGACATCGCGGCGGCCGGCTTCCGAGGCCTTCTGCGCGATCTGGGCGGCGACCATCAGGCCCTTGGCCGGTCGCATCAGGCCTAGAGTGATGACGAACACCGCCGGCAGCCAGACCAGCAGCAGCAGCCACACCGGCCAGTTCCAGGCGAACATCGAGAACAGGGCGCCGAAGGCGCAGACGGTCCCGGCGATCAGGATGACGAAGGTCGCCGCGCCGTCGCCGGTCTCGTACTTGCCCAGCTCGAAACCGCAGGCCTCGCAGACCGGGGTCACCTTCAGGAAGCCGTCGAAGAGATAGCCCTCGCCGCAGTGGGGGCACAGGCCGCGCGCGCCGGCGGCGTAGGGATTGGTCTTGGTCATGGCTTGGAGCCTTTAAACGAAAAAGGCCCGGAACGCTGGTCGGCGTTCCGGGCCCCATCGGAGTGTCCGATCTAGTGGGCCGAGGCCCCGAAGATCACGTAGATGAAGGCGAACAGGAACAGCCAGACGACGTCCACGAAGTGCCAGTACCACGCGGCCGCTTCGAAGCCGAAGTGCTGCTTGGGCGTGAAGGTGCCGTTCATCAGGCGGATCAGGCAGACGATCAGGAAGATCGTACCGACGAACACGTGGAAGCCGTGGAAGCCGGTGGCCAGGAAGAAGGTCGAACCATACAGGCCCGAATTGGCCGCGGCTTCCGAGTAGAACAGCTGCTCGTGGTTGATGTGCGCGTACTCATAGACCTGGATGGTCGTGAACAGCGCGCCCAGCAGGATCGTCAGGATCAGGCCCCACTTGGCGCCCTTGCGGTCGCCGACTTGCAGCGCGTGGTGCGCCCAGGTCACGGTCGTGCCCGACAGCAGCAGCGTCAGGGTGTTGACCAGCGGCAGGTGCCACGGCGAGACGGTCTCGACGCCGGCCGGCGGCCAGGCGGCCCAGGCGGTGCGGACTTCCTCGATCGTGGACAGCGTCCGGTGCTCATGGAACAGCGCCATCTCGAAGAACATCCAGAACCACGCCACGAAGAACATCACTTCCGAGGCGATGAACAGGATCATGCCGTAGCGCAGGCCGATCGAGACGACCGGGGTGTGGTCGCCGGCCTTGGCTTCCTTGGCCACGTCGGCCCACCAGCCGAACATCGTGTAGAGCACGCCGGCCAGGCCCGCGGCGAAGATCGCCCAGTTGCCCTTGTCGATGCCCAGGACGCCGCCCTTGAGCCAGCCGATCAGGCCGATGGCCATAACGGTCGCGGCCATCGAGCCGACGAACGGCCAGGGGCTGGGCGGAAGGATGTGGTAGTCGTGTTTGACGGCGCCGGCCATGTTGCTGCTAACCCTTATATCCCTCTGAGCACGGTCGCTGGTCCCCCCGCGCCGCGATCTTGTTGAATCCTATAGCCCTCTCGACGGCTTGCCGCCAAGAGGCTCGACGATGCGGGGCGTCGTCGCGGCGGCGACTTGGCCCGTCTTGCCTTTGCCGTCTTCGACGGCCGGGAAGAACGTGTAGCTGAGCGTGATCTCGCTCTTGCCCTTGGTCTCGGGATCGTCCGCGAATTGGGGATCCACGAAGTAGACGACCGGGAACTCCACCGTCTGATGGGGCTGGATCGTTTGGCTGGTGAAACAGAAGCACTCCAGCTTCTGGAAGTACGGCCCAGCCGACTCCGGCACCACGTTGTACAGCGCCCGCCCGGTGATCGGCTTGTCGGTCGGATTGGTGACCTTGAAGAAGGCCAGACCCGTGTCGCCGATGCGGACATCCTGGCTGGCCTGCAGGGTCTGGAACTTCCAGGGCAGCTCACGGATGTTGGCGTCGAAGCGGATGGTGACCTTGCGATCGAGAATCCGCGTCGGCTTGGCCTCGGCCTTGCGCACCGTGCCGTCGAAGCCGGTGACCTGGCAGAACAGCTTGTACAGCGGCACGGCGGCGTAGGCCGCGCCGACCATGCCAAAGAAGGCCGCCGCGCAGATCAGCGCGACCCGACCGTTGCGGCGGGCCATGGCCTGCTGCGGAGTCAGGGCCGTCTTGGGGCCCTTGGGGGGCGCCTTAGGGGTGCGGGTGGACATTGCCGCTCAGCCTCACCAGGGTGACCACGAAGACCAGGACGACGAAGGCCGCGAGACCCAGGCCGATGGCGATGTTGCGGCCATCGCGCGCCTTCTTGGCGGCCAGCTTCTCGGCGTCCGTGTCGATCAACTTATTCACTTCAGAAGCTCCAGCGCCTGGACGCCCGTCACGGCCTCGCCCAGCAGGGCGGCGAACAGGGCGAACAGGTAAAGAATCGAGAAGGCGAACAGGTTGCGGGCGGCCTTGGCCCCGGCGGCGCGCTCGTCCTCGGTGACCTCATAGAGCGCCCGGTCGGCGACGCGCGGATCGACCGCATCCCCGGCCTTGCTGGCGAAGACGCGCCAGGCCAGCACCAGGAACACCGCGCCGCCCAGAGCCGCCACGGCCAGGTAGAACGGACCGCCCAGGCCGGTGAGGACCGGGGCCAGACAGATGGGAACGAAGACCAAGCTGTAGAGCAGAATCTGCTTGCGGGTCTCGCGCGCGCCCTTGACCACCGGCAGCATCGGCACGCCGGCCTTGGCGTAGTCGGTGGTGACATACAGCGACAGCGCCCAGAAGTGGGGCGGGGTCCAGAAGAAGATGATGGCGACCATCAGCCAGGCGTTCAGCGGCGCGTGACCGGTCGCGGCCGCCCAGCCGATCGCGGGCGGCAGGGCGCCGGCGAGGCCGCCGATCACGATGTTCTGCGCCGTCCAGCGCTTGAGCCACATCGTGTAGACGACGGCGTAGAAGACGATGGTGAAAGCCAGCAGACCCGCCGCGAACCAGTTGATCGCGAAGCCCAGGAACATCACCGAGAGCAGGGAGAGAACCACGCCCAGCGAGGCGGCCTCCTCGCCCTTGACCTTGCCCGTCGGCACGGGACGGCCGCGCGTGCGGCGCATCTGCTGGTCGATGTCGGCGTCGTACCACATGTTCAGCGCGCCCGAGGCGCCGGCCCCGATCGCGATGCACAGCACCGCCACGGCGCCCAGGATCGGGTGGATGGGCGCGCGCGCGGCCAGCAGCCCCGTCAGGCCCGTGAACACCACCAGCGACATGACGCGCGGCTTCATCAGCTGGAAGTAATCCTGCCAGCGCGCGGCTTGCGAGGCGTCCGCCGTCGGGGTCGAGGCGGTTTCCGGGGTCATGGCGGCGGTCTTCATCGGTGTACGATACTGAGCTTTTCTGTCTCGCTCGATGGGCGAAGGGCGCGGCCAAGACCCTGCTTGGATCCCGACCGCGCCCCCGTTTGGTCCAGTCCGGACGCCACCCTTAGTGGTGGTCGTCCGCCTTGATCACCGGCGGTTCGCTGAACTGGTGGAACGGCGGCGGCGAGGACAGGGTCCATTCCAGCGTGGTGGCGCCTTCGCCCCACGGGTTGGCCTCGGCCTTGCGACGACGGATCGCGGCCTCGATCAGCACCAGCATGAAGATGCCCACGCCGACGACGGTGATCATGTAGCCCACCGACGAGACGTAGTTCCACAGCGCGAAGGCGTCCGGATAGTCCACGTAGCGACGCGGCATGCCCTGCAGGCCCAGGAAGTGCTGCGGGAAGAAGATCAGGTTCACGCCGACGAACATCACCCAGAAGTGGGTCGCGCCGAGGAACTCGTTGTACTTCACGCCCCACATCTTCTCGAACCAGTAGTAGAAGCCCGCGAAGATGGCGAAGACCGCGCCCAGCGACAGCACGTAGTGGAAGTGGGCCACCACGTAGTAGGTGTCGTGCAGGCTGTAGTCGATGCCGGCGTTCGACAGGACGACGCCGGTGACGCCGCCGACCGTGAACAGGAAGATGAAGCCGATGGCCCAGAGCATCGGCGTCTTGAAGTCCAGCGAACCGCCCCACATCGTGGCGATCCAGCTGAAGATCTTCACGCCGGTCGGGACGGCGATGATCATCGTCGCGGCCACGAAGTAGGCGCGCAGGTTGATGCTCATGCCGACGGTGTACATGTGGTGCGCCCACACGACGAAGCCGACGAAGCCGATGGCGACCATCGCGTAGGCCATCGCCAGGTAGCCGAACACCGGCTTCTTGGAGAAGGTCGAGACGATGTGGCTGATGATGCCGAAGCCCGGCAGGATCAGGATGTACACTTCCGGGTGGCCGAAGAACCAGAACAGGTGCTGGAACATGACGGGGTCGCCGCCGGCGGCCGGGTCGAAGAAGTGGGTGCCGAAGTTGCGGTCGGTCAGCAGCATGGTGATGGCGCCGGCCAGGACGGGCAGCGACAGCAGCAGCAGGAAGGCGGTGATCAGCACTGACCAGGCGAACAGCGGCATGCGGTGCAGGGTCATGCCCGGCGCGCGCATGTTGAAGATCGTGGTGATGAAGTTGATCGCGCCCAGGATCGACGAAGCGCCGGCCAGGTGGAGCGACAGGATCGCCAGGTCCATGGCCGGACCCTTGTGACCGATGGTCGACAGCGGCGGATAGATCGTCCAGCCGCCGCCGAAGCCGTGGCCCGGGCCGCCGTCGACGAACATCGACACGCAGAGCAGGATCCAGGCGGCGACCAGCAGCCAGAACGAGATGTTGTTCATCCGCGGGAAGGCCATGTCCGGCGCGCCGATCATGATCGGAACGAACCAGTTGCCGAAGCCGCCGATCATGGCGGGCATGACCATGAAGAAGATCATGATCAGGGCGTGGGCGGTGACCACGGCGTTGTAGCCGTGCTTGCCCTTGAAGACGCCCAGCTGGGCCAGCAGGCCGGTGTCGGAGAACACCTGGATGCCCGGCTCCATCAGCTCCCAGCGGATCAGACCCGACAGGGCGCCGCCGACGATGCCCGCCATGATGGCGAACAGGATGTACAGCGTGCCGATGTCCTTGTGGTTCGTGGAGAAGAACCAGCGGGCAAAGAAGGGCGGCTTGTGGTCGGCGTCGTGGCCGTCCATGTGATGCGTGTCTGCGGCGTGAGCCATCGGACTTTATCCTGCGAGTATCTTAAGCCGCCGGCGCGGCGGGCGCCGCGGCCGGAGCGGAAGCGGGAGCGGCGGCCGGGGTCGCGGCGGGCGTGACAGCGGCCGGAGCGGCTTCGGCGGGGGCGGCGGCCGGAGCCGGCGGGGCCGTCTTCGACTTCACCCAGGCGTCGAATTGAGCCTGCGTCACCACCTGGATCTCGATCGGCATGTTGGCGTGGTCCACGCCGCACAGTTCCGAGCACTGACCGTAGAAGACGCCGGTCTTCTCGGCCTTGAACCAGGTTTCGTTCAGGCGGCCGGGAATCGCGTCGGTCTTCAGACCGAACGCCGGCAGGGCGAAGGCGTGGATCACGTCGGCGCCGGTGACCTGCACGCGGATCACCTGACCGACCGGGACCACCATGGCGTTGTCGGCGGCCAGCAGATACGGGACCTTCTTGGCGTCCGCCTGCTCCTTGGTGAGCGGCAGCGACACGATCTCGCTGATCTTCTGGTCGGGATATTCGTAGCCCCAGTACCACTGATAGCCCGTGGCCTTCACGGTCATGTAGGGCTTGGGCATGTCGTTGTAGTGGAACAGCAGCCGGAACGAGAAGATGGCGATGACCATCAGGATCAGCACCGGCACCAGGGTCCAGATGACCTCGATCGTGGTGTTGTGGCTGAACTTGGCCGGAACCGGGTTCGCCTTCTTGTTATAGCGAACGATGATCCAGATCAGCAGGCCCAGCACCAGCAGGGTGATGGCCGTGATGATCGGCAGCAGGATCACGTTGTGGAACCAGATCGCGTGGTGCTTCAGCTCCGACGCGGCCGGCTGCAGGTCGATCGCTCCCGGCGTCGGCTGCCCCAAAAGATCCTCGGCGAGGGCGTGCCCCGCGAAAACGACACTGGCGGCGAGCGCGCTGGCGCCCGTCAAGACCCGCCGAATCCCCGAAAATTGCGCCTTCATATCCCTCACGGCCCGTTTCGGCGGCGATTTGACGATGATCAATGTCACGCCGCGCCGACTTGCTTATGACGACCTCCGATGCGGTTGCGCGAGCGACGGCGTCCAACAAGACACAAAGTCACTCGCAGCCCGCCCCGAAAAAGGCCGTTCCAGGCTGCATACGCGCATCGCCAGCCGTTGCCAAGCGCCAGAGACCACACTCTGTGCGAGGGTTTGCCGTGCGCGCGTTTCCTCCCGCCTGAACTCAGCCCCCTCCCCGCGCTTCCCGCTATTTCCGCATCATTACGTATCGTTCATGGATAGGTACCTTGCGATACCCAGTACCATGCGGTACCAGTGAGCATCCAAGGAGGCGAGGACGACGTGCCGGAAGCCATTGAAATCCAATTGAAGAAAGGCGTGCTGGCGCTGTGCGTGCTGGCCCTGCTCTCGCACGCCGACAGCTACGCCTACGAGATCGCCAGCAGGCTCACGAGGGACATCGATATGGGGGAAGGGACGATCTATCCGCTGATGCGCCGCATGCAGTCGGATGGGCTGGTCGAGACCTATCTGGTCGAAAGCCAGAGCGGTCCGCCGCGCAAGTACTATCGCCTGACGGCCGAGGGCCGCCGCAGCCTGGAGCAGCAGAAGACCGAGTGGGTCGCCTTCACCCAGGCCGTCAACGCCATCGTGGGAGCCGCCGCATGACCCGCGCCGAGTTCATGACCCGCCTGCGGCGCGGCCTGGCCGGCCTGCCGGTCACCACGATCGCCGACATCGTCGCCGACCACGAAGCCCACTTCGCCGACGCCATGGCCGCCGGCCGCAGCGAGGCCGAGGTGGCCGCCGCCCTGGGCGATCCCGACCGCCTGGCTCGCGAGCTGCGCGCCGAGGCCGGCCTCAAGCAGTGGGAGGAGCGCAAGAACCCTTCCAACGCCATGGCGGCGGTCATCGCCCTTCTGGGCTTGGGCGCCATCGACGTGATCATCCTGCTGCCCCTGCTGATGGGCGTGCTGGGCGCTCTGTTCGGTGTGCTGGTCGCGGTCGTTGCGATCTTCGTCTCGGGCGGTTTCGTCTTCGCCATGGGTCCGCTGACGGCGCCCCCCGGCGGGCCGATAACGGCCTTCCTGGCGGGCCTGGGCCTGATGGGCCTGGCCACCTGCCTGGGCGCGCTGCTGACCCTGGTCACGGTCGCCGTCTTCAACGCGGTCGTCTGGTACGCCCGCCTCCACTACCGGCTGCTCAAGCCGGCCATCGAACAAGCCTGAGCGCAAGAGGAGGGGACCATGTTGATCCGCAACACGCTCATCGTCGCCGGGGCCAGCTTCGCGCTCGCCATCGGCTGTTTCGCCGGGGTGGCGGCCATCGCCGGCCCCGAGATCATGAAGAACGGCTGGACGCTGCCCTTCAGCCGCTATGACGAAACCATCGTCATCCGCGAGAACGGCAAGGTCATTCGCACTGGCCCCGGCCGTGTGTATGGCGAACGGCCCGCGCCGATGATCGACCGCACCTTCGCCTGGACGGGCAAGAGCGACCTGCTCGTCGATCTGCCGGTCGACGTGGTGTTCGTCCAGGGCCCCGAAGCGAAGATCGTCGCCTCGGGCCCCAAGGACTACATCGAGCGGCTGCGCGTCGACGGCGGGCGCCTCAGCCTGGAAGGCAACGACGACATCGATCACGACCGTCTGACGATCGACGCCCTGGGCCTGCGGGTCGAGAGCGACTCCGAGCGGGTGAAGATCACCGTGATCGCGCCGGACGTCACCAAGTTCGACGTCCGGGGGTCCGGCGATCTCGACATCCGCCGCTATGACCATTCGACCATCTCGGTCAGCGCCAGCGGCAGCGGCGACGTCGCGGCGGCGGGACGCGTGGACGCGGCGTCGATCGATAGCTCGGGGTCGGGCCACGTCGACCTTGGCGACTTGAAGGCCAAGGAGGTCAAGGTCAACGTCTCGGGCAGCGGCGGCGGCGCGATCTTCGCCACCCAGCTGGCCCGAATCGACATCTCCGGCAGCGGCGACGTCGAGCTGCGCACCGAGCCCAAGACCGTCAGCAGCGAGATCACCGGTTCGGGCGAAATCCGCCGGGAGTACTGATCCGCGACAAAAGGGGCGGGGTGACGGATGCGATTCGAAAGCCTACCTGTAGGCGCATGAACGCTCCCTTCCCCGCCTCTTCCCTGTCCCTGCTCGACGCGGCCGGCGTCGATCCCGAGCGCGCCCGCCAGGTTCTAGGCGAGGCCCTCGCCGGCGCCGATGACGGCGAACTGTTCCTCGAACGCTCCGAGAGCGAGTCCTTCGTGTTCGACGACGGACGGCTGAAGAGCGCCTCCTACGACAGCGGCGAAGGCTTTGGCCTGCGCGTGGTGGCCGGCGAAACCGCCGGCTACGCCCACGCCGCCGAGATTTCCGAAGCCGCCATCCGCCGCGCCGCGGACTCGGCCAGCCTCGCCAAGCGCGGCCATGCGGGCGTGGCCGCCGAAGGCCCCCGCGCCACCAACGAAAAGCTCTATGGCGAGGACAATCCCGTCGCCTCGCCCGACTTCTCCGACAAGGTCGCCCTGCTCCAGGAGATCGACGCCTTCGCCCGCGCCCGCGATCCGCGGGTGGTGCAGGTCATGGCCTCGATGGCCGGCGAGCGGCGGATCGTCGAAATCCTGCGCGCCGACGGCCGCCTGATCCGCGACGTGCGGCCGCTGGTGCGGGTCAATGTCCAGGTCACGGTCGAGAAGGACGGCCGCCGCGAGACCGGCAGCTCGGGCGCCGGCGGCCGCGCCGGCTTCGCCGCCTGGATCAGCCCGGACAAGTGGCAAGAGCAGGTCGAGGAGTCGCTGCGTCGGGCCTTGGTCAATCTGGACGCCGTCGCCTGCCCCGCCGGCGAGATGGACGTGGTGCTCGGCCCCGGCTGGAACGGCGTGCTGCTGCACGAGGCCGTCGGCCACGGGCTGGAAGGCGACTTCAACCGCAAGGGCATCAGCGCCTTTTCCGGCCGCATCGGCGAGCGGGTCGCCGCCCCCGGCGTCACAGTGTTCGACGACGGCTCGATCGCCGGCCGCCGCGGCTCGCTGACCGTCGACGACGAGGGCACGCCGACCGAACGGACCATCCTGATCGAGGACGGCATCCTCGTCGGCTACATGCACGACCGGATGAGCGCGCGCCTGATGGGCATGAAGGCCACCGGCAACGGTCGCCGCCAGTCCTACGCCCACATGCCCATGCCGCGCATGACCAACACCGGCATGCTGGCGGGCAAGGACGATCCCCAGGAGATGATCGCCTCGCTGAAGCGCGGCCTCTACTGCGCCAGCTTCGGCGGCGGCCAGGTCGACATCACCAACGGCAAGTTCGTCTTCCAGTGCACCGAGGCCTACCTCGTCGAGGACGGCAAGATCACCAGCCCCGTGAAGGGCGCGACCCTGATCGGCGACGGTCCCAGCGCCCTGACCAAGGTGACGATGATCGGCAACGACTTCGACTTCGACCCGGGCATCGGCGTCTGCGGCAAGTCCGGCCAGGGCGTGCCGGTGGGCGTGGGCCAGCCCAGCTTGAAGATCACGGGCCTGACGGTGGGCGGGACGGCGGTCTAGAGCCGCCGCTCCAGATAGGTCACCGTCTTCTTGCCGCCGTGGATCTGGGCCGTTCCCACCGGAACAAAGCCCAGGGCGGCGTGAAAAGCGTCCGACGCCGGATTGGGCGGGTCGGAATTGACCTCGCAGACGATGCGCTCATGGCCGGCGGCGCGGGCGGCGGCGAAGAGGTCGTCGTACAGCCGGCGCGCCAGGCCCCTGCCCCGCGCCGCATCGGCGACAACGACCCGGTCGACATAGACGAAGCGGCTGAAGCGCCCCTTGAACCACAGGAAGTTGACGCTGTCATAGTCGGCGTCCTGGTCAAAGGCCAGCAGCAGGGCCTCGGCGACGCCGACGCGACGCGCGACAAACGCCTCCGCGACCAGCTTGGCGAGCCGCTCCGGCTCCAGCCAGGAAAGCTCCAGCGCGTGATCGTTGTTGAGGGCCAGCAAGGCCTCGCCGGCGACGCCAGCCAGATCATCTGGAGTCAGAGCCGTCGTTGCGTCGCCCATGCCGTCTCCGCAGCCTTTTCTGTCGAAGGTTTAATCCAGATTTCAGGCTTGTAACTTCCACCGAGCCGCCGGTGACGGCACGCTGCCCGCAAGTCCGGCGACCGTCACAATAGTCGCAACGATGGCGGCTACGCCGGCCCCGGACCTTTCGAATCGCGCGGCCAGCCGCCGCGCTCAGGGCTTCGGGTAGGAGCGGAAAGCGGTCCGGCGATTTGAGCCATCGTCGGGCCGTTCCCACCTGGAGTAGGGACGTGGCCCCTCCACGTCCCGGGAAGGGCCCCGGAATCGTCGCCGGGGCCCTTCGTTCGTTCAGGCCGTCACATCGTCGGCGCCGTGCGACCACTTCTTGAGGATCGGCGACAGGGCCAGGAACAGCACGCCGATCGCGACGGCGACCAGCCCGATGACGTTGAACACCTTCAGCGACGAGGCCAGCGCCAGGGCGGGGTCGAGGACCTGTCCGCCGACCGTCTCGGTCGCCGCCAGGCCCGCGATCTTGCCGCCGACCCACTGGGCGATGGCCAGGGCCAGGAACCAGACGGCCATCATGAACGAGACCATCGACAGCGGCGACAGCTTGGTCATCTGCGACAGGCCGACCGGCGACATGCACATCTCGCCGGTGGTGTGCAGCATGTACATCAGCACCAGGAAGATCAGCGGCAGGCGGAACGCGCCGTCGGCGAAGGTCGCGCCCCACTTCAGCAGCAGGAAGCCCGCCCCGACCTGGATCAGCGCCAGGCCGAACTTAATCACCGGGTTGGGATCGCGGCCGCGCGCGCCCAGGAAGGTCCAGAGCGCGGCGAAGACCGGGGCGAAGATCAGGATCCAGCCCGCGTTCAGCATCTGGGTCTGTGGGGCGTTAAAGCTGGTGTTGACCCAGAAGGTCGACGCCGGATCGATGCCGGCCGCCTTCAGCTGGTCGCTCGTGGCCAGGGTGATCGCCCCGCCCAGCAGGCGCACCGGCTCGCGCACCAGGTCCAGCTGGACATTGGTCGCGGCGAACAGGCTGAGCGAGGAGCCGGCCTGTTCGAACAGGGTCCAGAACACCACCGCCCCGAAGATCAGGAACACGGCGAGAGCCAGGCGCTCGCGCTCGGCCTTGGCGCACTTGGTCGCCATGAACCAGCCGATATAGCCCAGGGACGCGATGATGCCGACGTTCAGGGTCATGCCGACGACGCCGTTGAACTGCACCAGGAAGAAGATGCCGACGAGGCCCAGCAGCGAGACGGCGTAGATCATCGTCTCCAGGCTGAGCGGGCCCAGGACCTTCTTCTTGAGGGCCTCGGGATGTGGCGGCTCGGCCTTGTTCTCCAGCCAGGGCTTGCCCAGCACGAAAACGACAAAGCCGGCCAGCATGCCTAGGCCCGCCAGGCCAAAGCCCGCCCACCAGCCGACGCTGACGCCCAGCAGGCCGCACAGGATCGACGCCCAGAACGAGCCCAGGTTGATACCGTAGTAGTAGAGGGTGAAGCCCGGGTCGCGACGCGGATCGCCTTGCGGGTACAGCTGTCCGACGATCGTGGAGATATTCGGCTTCAGGAAGCCGACGCCCAAGATGATCAGCGACAGGGCGAACCAGAAGACGTTCAGATAGAAGGGGTCACGACCGGCGACGTCCAGCTTGTAGTCGGCCTTGGGCAGAACGGCGGGAAGGGGCGCGTCGGCGGGCAGGCCCTCGATCTCGAAGTCGCCCGCCTTGGTGGCGGCCACCTCGTAGGGCTTGCCGGCGACGACGAGGCGCGACACGCGCTCTTGGCCTCGGCCTTCGGACTGGAACTCATAGGTCGCGCCGCCATAGGTCAGGGTCTGGACGGCGGGTTTGCCCTCCACCGCCATGGCCAGGTGACCCGCCACCAGCAGCAAAGCGCCGAACGCCACGGCCTTGCGCGTGCCCAGCCACTTGTCGGCCAACATGCCGCCCAACAGCGGCAGCAGATAGACCAGCGAGGTGTAGGAGCCGTAGTGGCCCGACGCCGTCTTCGGGTCGAACAGGAAGTGCTGCGTCAGATAGAAGATCAGGATCGCCCGCATGCCGTAGTAGGAGAACCGCTCCCACATCTCGGCCAGAAAGCAGATGATCAGGCCGCGCGGATGGCCCTTGAGCAGCTGGATCAGGACGGGAATTCCGGTCACGAGCGTGATCAGGACGCCCGCGGCGATAACGATGTTCATACCCAAGCCTTGCCCAAGCTTTTAAGAAACGTGACGGGCCGCGCGGGCCGTCCCGGCGCGCCCCCTCGACGCGGTCCGGGTCAAATCGCCCTCGCCGACCCCGATGGCCGGGGAGAAGATCACGCGGCCGGACGTTTCACAAGCAACGGCTTGCCGTTGCAGCCCGCGCCGCGCCCTCAGGCGGGAGCTTGGCCGCGCCTCCGCGCGTTGATCGTCCGACGTTTTGTTTCTCGGGAGCCGAAGATGAAGATCCCCGACGCCAGCCATCCGATCACGATCGACCACGTCTCGGGCGTGGTGCGGGTGATCTTCGAGGGTCACGAAATCGCCGACAGCGACGACGTGCTCGTACTGCGCGAGGCCGACTATCCGCCGGTCTATTACTTCTCGCGCGACAGCGTGCAGATGCCGTTCCTGCGCCGCACCGACAAGGTGACCCACTGCCCCTACAAGGGCGACGCGGCCTATTTCACCATCTACCGAGACCGCCAGATCATCGAGAACGCGGCCTGGTCCTACGAGGACCCCTATGCGGCCGTCGGGCCGATCGCCGGGCGCGTGGCCTTCTATCCCGAGCACGTGGAGTTCCAGCTGGACGACCGCTCGCCCGCCGAGACCGAGGCGATGGATGTCGACGAGGTGGTGCGCCACACCGACAGCGGCTCGGGAAACAGCCAGGCCCAGCGCTGGCCGCCAAACGTCGACATGCCCGACACAGACAAGGCCGAGCCCGAGCTCGACCCGCCCTACAAGGGCGTGGGTGCCATTTAGCCGCACCCCGTCGCCATTTGGTCGCATCCCGCCGGACTTAAGTCCGCGTTAAGAGCTGCTGGCGCGACCCTATGGTCGAGCTCCCGGCAGAGGGGCGCGGAGGAAACCCATGGCCTACGTTTCTTTCAATCACGCGGACGCCGTTCACGCCGCGACCGACCGTCCCCCCATCGCCTGGGGCCGGCTTGCGGCGGTCGCCTTTGCGCTTGGCTCCTGGGTGGCCATCATCGCCGGCGTGCGGGCGATCTTCTAGCCGCCGCCTAGTAGGCGCAGTCGGTGAACACCCGGCCGATGTCGCCCTTCCAGTCGCCGTTGTAGAGCGCCAGCAGGCGTTCGGCGGGGGTGATCCCACTGTCGGCGATCTCTTCCAGGTCGCCGAGATAGATCGTCTCGTCCAGGAAGCCGCCGTTCAGCTGGGCGCGGTTCTTCAGGCCCGACTTGGCGATGGCGACGAAGTCCTTGGCCACGTCCTGCACCGTGCGGCCGGCGACGGTCGCCTTGAGGCCAAGACGCGGCACGTCGCGACGCAGGCCTTCGCGATCCTCGATCGTCCAGTCCTTGCAGAGGTCCCAGGCCGCCGCCAGGGCCGCGTCGTCGTAGAAGACGCCGGTCCACAGCGCCGGCAGGGCGCAGAGGCGGCTCCAGGGCCCGGCGTCGGCGCCGCGCATCTCGAGATAGGTCTTCAGCCGCACTTCCGGGAAGGCGGTCGTGGTGTGGTCGGCCCAGTCCTTCATCGTGGCGATCTCGCCCGGCAGCTCGGGCAGCTTGCCCTCGATGAAGTCGCGGAAGGATCGGCCGGCCACGTCGATGTACTTGTCGCCGCGCTTGACGAAGTACATCGGCACATCGAGGGCGTAGCGCGCGTAGCGCTCGAAATCGAAGCCGTCCTCGAACACGAACGACAAGAGGCCCGTGCGGTCGGCGTCGGTGTCGGTCCAGACGTTGGCGCGGGCCGACAGGAAACCGTTCGGCTTGCCTTCGGTGAACGGGGAATTGGCGAACAGGGCCGTGGCGATTGGCTGCAGGGCCAGGCTCATGCGGAACTTGGCGACCATGTCGGCTTCGCTGGAGAAGTCGAGATTGGCCTGCACCGTGCAGGTGCGCAGCATCATGTCGAGGCCGAGGTTACCGACCTTGGGCATGTACTCGCGCATGATGACGTACCGGCCCTTGGGCATGACCGGCACCTCTTCGCGCTTCCACAGCGGCGAGAAGCCCAGGCCCACGAAGCCCAAGCCCAGCTCGTCGGCGACGGTCTTCACCTCGTCGAGGTGCTTGCCGGTCTCGTCGCAGATGTCGTGCATGGTCTTGAGCGGCGCGCCCGACAGCTCGAACTGCCCGCCTGGCTCCAGGCTGACATTGGCGCCATTGCGCTCCAGCCCGATGATCGTCGGGCCTTCCATGACAGGCGTCCAGCCAAAGCGCTGCAGGCCGGTCAGCAGGGCGTGGATTCCCTTGTCGCCCTCGTAGGGCACAGGGGCGTGCGAGCCCAGATAGAAGCCGAACTTCTCGTGCTCGGCGCCCACGCGGAACGCCGCCTTGGGCTTGCAGCCCCGCGCGAAATAGTCGGTCAGGTCGGAGAGCGTCAGCGGACGCTCCTGGACGCTAGCGATGTCGGCCATGCAAGCCGTCCCTCCCCAGGGGTTTCGATGCTGCGGGAGGAGAGGGCCCATTCTCTCCGCCGACGGCGATACTACTCGGTCACGCCCAGTTGGGCGTTTTCTTTGCGAACCTCAAGGGGCAGCCCTGAGCTTAATTCTATCGCCAATCCCCAGCCGCAGCCTGCCAGAGCGTCATGGCCGAGATCGCGGCGGTGTCGGCGCGCAGGATGCGAGGCCCCAGCGACACCGGCGTGACGAAGGAAAGTCCTCGCAGCCGTTCGCGTTCCTCGGGGGCGAAACCGCCCTCCGGGCCGATCAGAATCGCGGCCGGGGCGCTGGTCCCCGCAAGCGCCTCGATCGCCGGCCTGGCGTCGCCGCCCTCGTCGCAGAAGACGAGGCGTCGCGCCGGGTCCCAGCCGTCCAGGATCTTGTCCAGCTTCTCGGGATCGAGGATCTCGGGCACGTCGAGGCGACCGGTCTGCTCGGCGGCCTCCATGGCGATGGCGTCCAGGCGGCCCAGCTTGACGAAGTCGACATTCGTGCGGCGCGTGATCGTCAGGCGAACGCGGCGCGCGCCCAGCTCGGCGGCCTTCTCCACGATGGTCTCGACCCGGCCGCGCTTAACCATGGCGATGATCAGGTCGAGGTCCGGCCCCGTCTCCATGGGCCGGGTCTGAGCGTCGGCCTTCAACAGGCAGCCGCGCTTGGTCGCCTCGACGATGCTGGCGCGCCATTCGCCGTCGCGGCCATTGAACAGCAACACCTCGTCGCCGACCGACAGTCGCATGACCGAGGTCAGGTAGCGGGACTGGTCGACGGTGGGGACGACGCCGGCGCCGGCCGACAGGTCGTTGGGAACGAAAAGACGGATCATGGCGTCCTTCTAGCGCAACTCTACTTTTGAGGGGTAGGCTCGCCGTCATGAGCAAATCCGACGACTACGACAACGAGCTCGTCCAGCTGCAGCTGGCGCTGATCGCCATGCAAAAGAAGGCCATCAAGGACGGCTGGAAGATCCTGGCCATCTTCGAGGGCCGCGACGCGGCGGGCAAGGACGGCACGATCGCCCGCATCGTCGAGCATCTCTCCAAGCGCGCCACCATGGTCGTCGCCCTGCCCAAGCCGAGCGATCGCGAAGCCAGCGAGTGGTATTTCCAGCGCTATGTCGAATATCTGCCGGCCTGCGGCGAGGCGGTGCTGTTCAACCGCTCCTGGTACAACCGCGCCGGGGTCGAGCGGGTGATGGACTTCTCGACGCCCAAGCAGCAGGAGCAGTTCCTGCGCGACGTGCCCGCCTTCGAGCGGATGCTGGTGGAGAACGACACCCGCTACGTGAAGTTCTGGCTCGACATCAGCCGCGAGGAGCAGGCCAAGCGCTTGAAGGCCCGCCGCGAGGACCCGCTGAAGGCCTTCAAGACCAGCGACCTCGACAAGGTCGCCGAGGAGAAGTGGGACGCCTACACCGAGGCGCGCGACGAGATGCTGATGCGCACCCACAGCGACGTCGCGCCGTGGATCTGCGTTCGCGCCGACCACAAGAAGGCCGCGCGGCTCAACGTCATCCGCTGGCTGCTGCACGCCGCCGGCGACAAGAAGATCGCCAAGGCGGTGGCCAAGCCCGATCCGGAAGTGATCTTCTCGTTCGAACCCAGCGCGCTTGAGGACGGGCGGCTGGCGCGGTGAACCTTCTCCCCCTGCGGGAGAAGGTGGCCCGAAGGGCCGGATGAGGGGTCGCGCCAGTCTTTGATGATTGGCCGATGGCCAGCGTGAGAGCCGGATAGGACTTTCAACCCCTCATCCGGCAGCCTGCGGCCGCCACCTTCTCCCGCAAGGGGAGAAGGATTCACTAGCGCGTCTTCCGCGCCTTCCGCTCGGCCGCGATCGCCGCGTTCTGGGCCACCCGATGCCTGACAATGTCTTCCACTAACTCCGGCGGCAGGGGCGCGTCGGGCTGGAAGCGGATCGTGCCCTTGGCGGTCTCGAAGCCCTTCAGGCGATCGGCGAACTGCGTGATCACCGCGCCGGGATAGAAGGCGCAATGCTTCGCCGCCGCGCCGAAGTGCACCAGATTGCCGTTCAGCTTGAAGGTCGGCAGGCCGTAGCTGATGGCCTCCTCGGCCCCCGGCGCCAGGGCGCGGATCTGGCCGCGAAGGGTCTCCAACGCCGCCCGCTGCTCGGCGGGCAGCTTTGAGAGATAGTCGTCGATGGACGCGGCGGGGGGCTTCATCATCGGTCGTTCCTCGATCGCTAGACCCCAGGACGTTCGCGGAAGCCCCCCGCCGACAGAACGGATCGACTATTTCGCGCCGTACAGCGCCATGACGTCCTTGCGGAACGCCGCCCCGCTGTCGGGACGGCTGTAGAACATGTGACCGCCTGGATAGTTGGACAGGGTCACCCGGCCAGCGGCCGTCGCCGGCATGGCGTCGACAACCAGGCGGGAGGCGAAGAACGGGCACGACAGGTCGTTGTAGCCGTGGACGATCAGCACCTTCAGCTTCGGGTCGACCGAGACGACCTTGCGCAGGTCGGACACCGACTCGGTGTCGGGGCCGCGGCCGCGATCCCACAGGCGGTTGACGGTCCCCGACAGCGCCTCGTACCGCGCGTCCGGCTTCCAGCCGACGATGCGGGTGGTGAAGTCGACGATGGCGCTGGTGGTCGGCGCGATGATCGCGTCGAGGATCGGGTCGTTGACCTCCTGCTCGGGCGCGAACGGGAAGGGATCCAGCGAGGTGACGTTGCTGTCGTAGCGGCTGCCCAGGCGACCCTTGTCGCGGAACACCTCGCGCAGGAACGACTGCGTCTCGAGGCGCCCGCCGGCCCGGCGCACATAGTCCGGATCAAGGCCCGTCATGGCCGAGACCTTGGTCGTCAGGCGCTGGAGGGCGGCGGGGTCGGAACCCTTCATCAGGTCGACCATGTATTCGCCGCGCGTGTAGTCCTCGACGGCCTTGATCGAGTCGGGCGTCAGCTTGCCGTCCCGCTCCAGCTTGGCGGCCGCGATCGAGGGCAGGGTCCACATGGCCGGCAGGGGCGAGATCTCCTGCGAGCTCCGGCCGGCGCTGGTCAGCAGCGGCGAGACCAACACCACGCCCTTCACGGCGACGCCGAGATCGGTCTGCAGCTCATAGGCCAGGCGCGGGCCACGGAAGCCGCCATAGCTCTCGCCGACCAGGTACTTGGGCGAGGTGAGACGCTCGTTCTTCACGAGATAGTCGAAGACGATCCGGGACAGGTACTCGATGTCCTGCTTGACTCCGTAGAAGCGCTTCTTGGTCTCCTCCTCGCCGACCAGCGAGCGCGAGAAGCCGGTGCCGACCGGATCGATGAACACAAGGTCGGTGAAGTCCAGCCAGCTGGCCGGATTGTCCTGCAGCTTGCTGAAGTCCGAGGGGCTGTCGCCCTCGGCGCCGAACTGCACGCGCTTGGGGCCCAGGGCGAAGTTCAGATAGACGCTGGCCGCGCCGGGGCCGCCGTTGAAGGCGATCGTGATCGGCCGGTTCGGGTCGCGCGGGCCGTCCAGCACGTACGAGGTGTAGACCACCTCGGCGACCTTCTTGCCCTTCTCGTCGCGCACCGGCAGCGCGCCGACGGTGGCCGTGTAGGCGATGGTCTTGCCGGCGATGACGGTGGTTTGCTTGACCGACTTGTCGGCCGGGAAGGCCGGCAGATCGAGGCCCTTCTCGGCGGCCGGCTTGTCGCCGCCCTTGTCCTGGGCCAAGACCGGCGTGGCCAGCCCCGAACCCGCCAGCACCAACGACGCCACCACGGCCGCGACGCCGCCGCCGAAAACCTGTTTCATGTTCGTCCCCTCGACTGAGGACGAAATTGCTAGGGCAACCTGCAAATCTTCACAACCGTTCCAAAGCGTGCTCGCTTGCGGAAAACCCAGGGAGACGCAGAGGATGGATAAGAGCAGCGCGAGAGCCGCCGCCGTGACGCGACTGGCGATCGGCCTGGCCCAGGGAATCGTGCTGTTCCTGCTGCAGAAGGCCGACGAGTCCAAGGCCTGGCCGGCGACCGCGCCGATGCTCTACGCGCCGTTGCTGGTCTGCGTTCTGATGGTTCCGCTGATTCCGCTGTCGGCCCTGTCGGCCATGCGCCGGAGCGCCCTCATCGCCTGGAGCGCCATGGCCGCCGCCCTGGTCGCGATCATGGCGGTCCACGCCGCCTGGGTCGGCGCGGGGCCCGACCGCCTGGGCGCGGGACCACTGTCGCCGCCGCTGTTCGTCGCCGTCGCCGCCCTGCTGTTCATCGCCCACCACCTGGTCCAACCGGCCGAGGCGGCGGGCAGACCCGTCGCGCCCTACGCCGACTATTTCGACCTGGTCGGGACCAACGTCGTCCGCCTGTTTCTGTCGCTGGCCTTCACCGGCGCCTTCTGGCTGCTGCTGGCCCTGGCCGGCGCGCTGTTCAAGCTGATCGGCGTCGAGGCGATCCAGAAGCTGATCGGCGAGACCGCCTTCGCCTTCCCCGCCACGGGCCTGATGTTCGCCGCCGCCGTCCACATGGCCGTGCAGTTGACCGAGGCCCGCGCGGGCCTGGTGCGCGGCGTGCGGACCGTGGGCCTCGTGCTGCTGGCCTGGCTGCTGCCGCTGATGGTGACGATCGCCGGCGGCTTCCTGGCCACCCTGCCGTTCACGGGCCTGGCCCCGCTGTGGAGCACCAAGGCCGCCGCGAGCCTGCTGCTGTCGGCGGCCGCCGCCCTGATCATCCTGATCAACGCCGCCTATCAGGACGGGCTCGAGCCGCCCAACCCGATCCTGCGCTGGGCAGCCCGCGCGGCAAGCCTCCTGCTGATCCCGATCGTGATCCTGACGGCCTATGCCCTGTGGCTGCGGATTCATCAGTACGGCCTGACCCCGGACCGGGTGATGGCTGTGACCTACCTGATCGTCGCCCTGGGCTTCACCATCGGCTACACGGTCGCCGCCATCCGACCTGGCGCCTGGATGAAGCCGCTCGAGCCGACCAACCTGATCATGGCGGCCGTCAGCGTGCTGCTGCTGATCGCTCTTTTCACTCCGATCGCCGAACCGGCGCGGCTGTCCGTGGCCAGCCAGGTCAAGCGGCTGGAGTCGGGCAAGGTCTCGGCCGAGAAATTCGACTTCCAGTTCCTGCGGTTCGACGGCAATCGCTATGGACGGCAGGCGCTGGAGCGATTGCAGGCCAGCTCCAACGCGAAGATCGCGCTTCGAGCTCGCGAGGCCGCCGCGCTAAAGGCTCGTTCGGTTCTTGCGTTGGGCGAGCCCAACTTCAGCGGCGTCACCGTCTTTCCCGTGGGGGCCAAACTTCCGGAGTCGTTCGTTCGTCAGGACTGGCCGGCCCATCTGCGCTCGGGCTGCATCGCACCGGGCTCGGTCTGCCAGGCCCTCATCTTCGACATCGACGGCGACGGCGATGCGGAGGTGCTGCTGGGCGTTGCGGACCAATTCGATGTGTTCAAGCAGCAAGCGGGCCGATGGAACCGCATCGCTCACACGTCGTCCGACTGTGAAACCGGTGATCTCGCCCCGGCCCTACAGGCGGGAGAGGTGAAGATGGACGAGCCACGCCCGCGACGCGACCTGATCATCGGCGGCCATGTGCTGGCTCTTCGTCCAAGCGAGGAGGTCTGCGGGAATCGGCGCTAGCCCACCCCCTCGCTGATCGCGTTGAGCCGCGCATAGACGCCGCCCTTGGCCTTCAGCTCGGCGTGGCGGCCTTCCTCGACGACCCGGCCCTTCTGGAAAACGAGGATCCGGTCGGCGCCGCGCACCGTCGACAGGCGGTGGGCGATGACGATCGTCGTGCGCCCCTCCATCAGCGCCTCGGCCGCGGCCTGGACCAGGCCTTCGGTCTCGACGTCCAGCGACGAGGTCGCCTCGTCCAGCACCAGGATCGGCGCGTCGGCCAGGAAGGCGCGGGCGATGGCCACGCGCTGGCGCTCGCCGCCCGACAGCTTGACGCCCCGCTCGCCGACCAGGGTGTCATAGCCCTGGGGCAGCTTCAGGATGAAGTCGTGGGCGCGCGCCTTCTTGGCCGCCGTCTCGACCTCTTCGCGGGTGGCGTCCGGCTTGGCGTAGGCGATGTTCTCGAACAGCGTGCGGTGGAACAGGGCCGGGTCCTGCGGCACCACCGCGATGGCGCGGCGCAGGGAGGTCTGGGTGACCGCCGAGACATCCTGGCCGTCAATGAAGATCGCCCCGTCCTGCAGGTCGTGCAGGCGCTGGATCAACTTGACGAAGGTCGACTTGCCCGAGCCGGTCGGCCCGACCAGCGCGACCCGCTCGCCGGGCGCGATCTTCAGGCTGAAATGGTCGTACAGCGGCGCGCCGGCGGCCTTGTAGCGGAAGGTCACGTCCCGGAACTCGATCGCGCCCGGACCCGGCTTGAAGTCGGGCGCGCCGGGCGCGTCGGCGATCTGCGGCTCCAGCCGCGTCCAGGCCGCGACGTCCTCGGTGTCGTCGAGGCCCTTCTGCAGCATGCGGATGTTCTCGCCCAGGTTCCGCAGATAGCCGCTCATCAGCATGAAGGCGGTGATCGCGAAGGCGACGTCGCCCGGCGTGGCCGTGCCCTGCGTCCAGCCCCAGACCATCGCGCCCGTCAGGCCCGCCTGCAGCACGACCAGCAGCAGGTTCTGGCCCAGCCACACGTCGGTGAAGCGGTTCCAGGTGACCATCACCGCATCGCGCCAAGCGGCCGTGACCTCGGCCAGGCGCTGGGCCTCGCGCTCTTCGGCGCCGAAGCTCTTCACGGTCGGATTGGAGGTCACCGCGTCCGCCAGCGCCCCACCGATCTGGGAGTCGAGCGCGTTGGACTTCAGGTTGCTGGGCCGCACATAGCGCTCGGTGACCCACAGGTTCACCGACAGATAGGCGATCACCACGACCAGTGAGATCGCGCCGGCCAGCGGCTGGCGGATCAGCATGGCGATCGACAGGCCGACCAGCACGATGACGCCCGGCCCCAGCCAGATGGTCACCGCGTCGGTGACGCTGTCATAGCCCCACATGGCGCGGGTCAGCTTGCGCACGGTCGCGCCGGCGAAGCTGTCGGCGTGCCAGTCCGACGAAAAGGCCTGCACCTTGGCGAAGCCTTCGTTGGTCATCTCCTCCATGTTCCGGGCCGCCAGAGGGATCCAGAACCGGTGAGCGATGTTGCGCACCACCGCGAAGGCGAAATAGACGCCGATGAACATGGCCAGGGCCGACCAGGCGCCGGCGTCGCCGCGCGGCTTGGTCGCGACGGTGTCGACCAGGTGTCCCGAGGCGTAGGGCAAGGCCAGATCGAAGCCGACCGCGACCAGCGTCAGGCCGACGCCCAGGCCAAACAGCAGCGGCCGCCGCTTCCAGAAGCGGGCGATGAAGGCCAGCACCTGGCGGTTGGACAGCGCGCGCTTCTTGGCGCCGATTTCGTCTTCGTCCTCGAGGATGCCGGTCATGGGCCGCTAGATAGGGCCTTCGAGCCGCTAGCGGGAGGCGCCTTTTTCTCGCCCGAACGGTCGCCAGCGTAGAAAGCCCCGGATCGCCGGCCCGACGACGGGCGTGCGCAGCATCGGGCGGACGGCGTGGGGACGGGTCTTGAGAAAGCAGACCACCGCCCCGATCCAGAACACGGTGGTGGGGAGGCCCGGCGTCACGATTCCGACCGCGCCGGTGGCGACCAGAACCCCGCCCAGGCCGTCCAGCGCCCATCGCTCGGCGCGGGTAAGGCGACGGCGGCGCGATTTTCGGTCCGGAGCGGCGGAGGCCATGCGCCAATCCTCGCGCCCACGGAACGCGCTGTCGAGAGGATTGAGAGCGGTTCGCAACATCACGAACCCTTAAGCGGGGTGGAAGCTCAGGCGCGTTGAGCCGCGATCCTTGGCCAGACCTCGCCGGATGAGCGGCCCAAACTTCGTCGCCGAGGTCAGCCGCGCGACCATGCCACGATCGCCGGCCCTGTCGAACAGCCGGGCGGCGGCAGTCCACAGCGCGGTGGTCACCGGGTGCGGCAGGACGATCCCGGCCGCGCCGCCGGCCAGCAGCAGGCCCCATCCGGAAACACGAAGAGCGGCGGTGGTCATGGCGAAATCCTCGAGAAAAGGCGGGGAGGGCAACGGAGCGGTAAAGCCGCCCTCCCCAGAATCGTCGCCTATTCGGCGGCGATGGCGATGTCGGCGATCGAGACGCCCACGCGCTCGGCGACGCCCGCGGCGTAGGCGGGATCGGCCCGGTGGAAGTGGACCAGCTGGCGCTTGATGATCGCCTCCGGCACACCCTGCATGGCCGCCGCGATGTTGTCGAACAGCTGGGTCTGCTGCTCGGGGCTCATCAGGCGGAACAAGGCGCCGGGCTGGCTGTAGTCGTCATTGCCGTCCCGGTGGTTGAACCGGTCCGCGTCGCCGTGCAGCGGCAGCGCCGGCTCGGCGACGGACGGATCCTCGAGAGGACCGCCGAAGCTGTTGGGCTCATACCAGGCGTCGGTGCGCGGCGGGCTGTCGAACCGCATGGCGCCGTCGGCGTGGTAGTGATGCACGGGACAGCGCGGCCGGTTGACCGGCAGGGCCTCATAGTGCGTGCCGATCCGGTACCGGTGCGCGTCGGCATAGGCGAAGATCCGCGCCTGCAGCATCTTGTCCGGCGAGAAGCTGATTCCCGGGACGATGTTCGACGGCGAGAACGAGCTCTGTTCGACCTCGGCGAAGTAGTTGTCCGGATTGCGGTTCAGCTCCAGCACGCCGACCTCGATCAGCGGGAAGTCCGCATGCGGCCAGACCTTGGTCAGGTCGAACGGATTGTACGCGGTCCGCTCGGCCTCAGCCTCGGTCATGATCTGCACGCTGAAGGTCCAGCGCGGATAGTCGCCGCCCTCGATGGCCTCGAACAGGTCGCGCTGAGCGCTCTCGCGATCATTGGCGATGACCGCATTGCCCTCGGCGTTGGTCCAGTTCTTGATCCCCTGCTGGGACTTGAAGTGGAACTTCACCCAGACGCGCTCATTGGCGGCGTTGATGAAGCTGTAGGTGTGGCTGCCAAAGCCGTGCATGAAGCGATAGCCCTGGGGCAGACCCCGATCGCTGAACAGGGTCGTGACCTGATGCAGGCTTTCGGGGCTCAGGCTCCAGAAGTCCCACATCGCTGTCGGCGAGCGCAGGTTCGTGACCGGGTGACGCTTCTGGGTGCGGATGAAGTCGGGGAACTTCAGCGGGTCGCGGATGAAGAACACCGGCGTGTTGTTGCCGACCAAGTCCCAGTTGCCTTCCTCGGTATAGACCTTGAGGGCGAAGCCGCGCACGTCGCGCTCGGCGTCGGCCGCGCCGCGCTCGCCGGCGACGGTCGAGAAGCGCAGCAGCACCTCGCTCTCCGCGCCCGGCTGCAAGGCCTTGGCCTTGGTCCAGCGGCTGATGTCGTGGGTGATCTTCAGCGTGCCGTACGCCGCCGAGCCCTTGGCGTGGACGACCCGCTCGGGGATGCGCTCGCGGTTCTGGTGGGCCAGCTTTTCCAGCAGTTGGTAGTCCTGCATCAGCAGCGGACCGCGCGGACCGGCGCTGATCGAATTTTGGTTGTCCGCGATCGGCGCGCCGGCCGTCGTCGTCATGGTCGTCTTGGTCATGGCTGCCTCCGCCGTGGGTGTGAGCGAACCTTGGCCGCCGGGCCTCGATAAATCCAATTGATCGTTTTTCGCGACGAGATCGGATTTCTCTATGCTCGCGCATCAAAGCATGACCGATCAGCCAGCGAAGGGCTTGAAGGCGATGGCTGCTCTTTTCCGCTTATGCCGGCGCGGGTAAGCCTGCCCGCATGACCACGCACGCCATCCTGCCCGACGCCGCGCCCGCCAACTGGGTGGACCGTCACGCGCCGCCCAAGTTGCGGCCTTGGCTGAAGTTGGGCCGCTTCGATCGGCCGGCGGGGATCTGGCTGCTGATGCTGCCGGGCTGGCAGGGGATCGCCCTGGCCGCCGCCGAGCAGGGCCGTTGGCCCAATCCGCTGCTGCTGCTGGCGGTGTTCGTCGGGGCGGCGCTGATGCGGGCGGCGGGCTGCGCCTTCAACGACATCGTCGACCGCGATTTCGACGCCCAGGTGGCGCGCACGGCCATGCGGCCGATCCCGGCGGGGCTGATCAGCGTCAAGCAGGCCTGGCTGTTCCTGGTCGGCTGCAGCCTGGTCAGTTTCCTGATCCTGGTCTGCCTGGGCTGGACGGCGATCCTGCTGGGCGTTCTGTCCCTGGGCCTGGTCGCCGCCTATCCGTTCATGAAGCGGATCACCTGGTGGCCGCAGGCGTGGCTAGGCCTGACCTTCAACTGGGGCGCCCTGCTGGGCTACGCCGCCGCCGTGGGGCATCTCTCGTGGTCCGCCGCCCTGCTCTACGCGTCGGGCATCTTCTGGACCCTGGGCTACGACACGATCTATGCGATCCAGGACATCGAGGACGACGCCCTGGCGGGGATCAAGTCCTCGACCCGACGCCTGGGCCAGCACGTCAAGCTCGGCGTCGCGGGCTTCTACGCGGTCTCGGCGGTCCTCGTGATCGCGGCGGCCTGGGTCGGGAGCCTCGGGCCCCTGTTCCTGCCCTTCGCCGGCGCCTTCGCCCTGCACCTGTCGCGCCAGGCGGCGGCGGTGCGACTGGAGGACGGACCGGGCGCGCTGAAGCTGTTCAAGTCGAACGCGGTGGCCGGGCTGATCGTGGTGGCTGGGCTGGTGGCCGGCCTCTGGAAGCCTGGCGTCAGCTTCTAGGAAAGCGCGCCTCCCCTCCCCCTTGCGGGGAGGGGCTGGGGT